>PKDJ01000170.1 GCA_002862545.1 Pseudomonadota bacterium | reverse complement strand
GTGTCCGTGTCCGTGTCCGTGTCCGTGTCCGTGTCCGTGTCCGCATCCGCGTCGGTGTCTGCATCCGAATCCGCGTCGGCGTCGGCATCCGAATCCGTGTCGGCGTCCGCATCTGCATCCGTGTCGGCGTCCGCATCTGCATCCGTGTCGGCGTCGGCATCCGTGTCCGTGTCCGCCGAGATGTCGAGACCCGACGAGGTGTCACGGTCCAGCTTCGGAATCGTGCCCCGGCACGCCAGCGCGAACAGCAGTATCCACGTTGCTTGTCGCATCACATCCCCATTGCCGGAGCACCATACCTCAAACTCTCACCGCGGGGGCTTGGTCAATCGGGCTGGGTTCCGTGATCCGCAGGGCACGCCTGGCCCGCAGAGCGCCACGAGCCTGGCTGCAGGCAGACCGCAGCGCTAGTGGCTCTCATGCTGTGGATTCTGACCTCGACCGCCTTCGCTCATGGGCTCCCCGACGGGGATCCCGGTGAGTACGACTCGTTCCCCGCGGCACGGGCGGAGATTGTGGCTCGAGTGCCCATCGAGTCGATCCCCGCGGCACCGAGACGCGGCAACGACGTGTGGGGCTGGGTCAGCGAGAGCGGTCGGGAGTACGCCCTCATGGGCACCGACACCACGACCGTGGTTGTCGACCTCGACGTGCCAGAGGGCGCACGTGTGGTCGCGGAGATTCCGCACGCGCGCTCGACCTGGTCCGACATGAAGGTCTACGGAAGCTTCGCCTACGTCAGCAACGAGAACAGCGGCAGCGTTCAGGTCCTCGACCTCGCCGGCCTGGATTCCGGACTGGGCGTCGTCGAGCATGCGCCTGTGGTCGGCGGCGGCCTCGACAGCGCCCACAACGTGGTCTTGAACCCCGACAGTGGGTTTCTCTACCCCGTAGGCCACAACGTCGGCTCTCATGGCATGTTGATCTACGACCTCGCCGAGCCATCCGTGCCACGGCTCGTCGGGAGCTGGGGCCCGAACTACGTCCACGACGCTCACGTGCTGACGATGCACGAGGGGCCTTGGGCCGGCCGGGAGATCGGCTTCCTCGCCAGCGGTCGCAATGGGCTGCAGATCGTCGATCTCACCGACAAGTTGAGCCCGTGGCTGCTCTCCGAGCTGCCCTACGATGGCGTGTCCTATGCCCACCAGTGCTGGTACGACGCCGACACCCAGCTGCTCTACTTCGGCGACGAGTCCGACGAGCGGCAGGGCGTCGTCGACAGCACCACCACCTACGTCTTCGATGTCTCGGACCTCGAGGCGCCCACGCTGGCCGGGACCTTCACCAACGGCTCCACGGCCATCGATCACAACCTGCACGTGGTCGACGGCATCATCTACGAGGCGAACTACACCTCGGGACTGCGCATCTTCGACGCCCGCTGGGACGCCGTCGCGCCCCTCGAGGTCGGCTTCGTCGACACCTGGCCTGCCTCGGACCGCACATCATTCGACGGAGCCTGGGGGGTGTTCGCGGACTTCCCCTCTGGCCGGGTGCTGGTGAACGACGGCGACTTCGGGCTCTTCGTCGTCGACCCGACCGCTGCGATCACCGAGCCACCCGACGCGATCGCGCTGCACCTGCCACGACCCGAGGCCGTGGTGTCTCCGACCGTCGCGCGGCTGACATGGCACAAGAGCTGGGGTGCCGCCGACTACCTCGTCGAGGTGGGCCGAGACCCGGCCATGGCCGACCGTGTCTGGTTCACGGAGACCGATGCTCTGTCGGTGGAGCTCCGAGATGCGAGCCTGCCGGGCTGCGAATCGTTCTGGTGGAAGGTCACCGCCCGTGGCCCCCATGGCGACACACCGGGCCCGGTTCGACCCCTCAGCACCGGCCCACTCGGAGAGCTCTCGGGTGATGCCGTGATCGACGACATCGACCTCACGAACCTGCGTGTCGCATGGCGCGGCCAGTTTCCGCACGGCGACCTCGACCGCGACGGCGATGTCGACGAGGCCGACCGCGACATCTTGCTCGATGCCTGGGGACGCTGCCCCTGAGCGACCTGCCCGTGCGTAGCCGACCGTGCTTCGCACGCCCACATGTCGTGCGCGTCCGCGCAGCACCTCACTCGGGGGCGAGGCCTGGAGGCCAGACGGGCTCGTAGCCCGTGAGGTCTGCGGCCTTCTGAACCCGGGGCAGCAGGAGAGGCCAGAGCTCAGCGACCTTGGGATGGCTGCTGGGATCATCCTCGCTCCACAGGTTCTCCGACTCGAGCGGGTCCGTGTTGCGGTCGAACAGCCAAGCACTCCCATCCAGCTGGTAGAAGAGCTTCCACCCGTCCTTCAAGACGCCGAGCTCACTGGGCCCTCGGGCGTGCGCCCACATGTACCGAGCGCGATCGTCGGGCGCGTCGCCCAGGGGCGTGCCGCCCATGCTGGCCGGGACCGGCAGGTCCAGTAGGTCGAGGATCGTGGGCGCTATGTCGATCGAGGTCGTCGGACCGTCCCAGGTGCCCGGCACGATGTTCGGCGCCCACATCAACCAGATCCCGTCGTTCTCCGTCCCGTAGAGCGTCCAGGCATGGGTGGCGATGCCACGCTCCAGCATCGACTCGCCGTGGTCGTTCCAGACCACGACCATCGTGTCCTCGAGCAGCCCCCGCGCCCCGGCCTCGGCCAGCAGCGTCCGCACGAGGTCGTCCGTGTACGTGAGCTCTCCCCGGTAGCGGGCCCAGAGGTGCTGCTTGTACAGCTCCTGCTGCTCATCGTCCCAGAACAGCCAGTCGACGTTCGACATGTACTGCTCGTCGCGATCTTCCAGATCGATGAACAGGGGCTCGAGGTCATCGAGCGCAGACAAGTACTCCTTCGGTGGCCGATAGGCCGCGTGAGGCTCCATCAGGTGGAGGTGGAGGAAGAAGGGGCCATCGGCCTCGTCTGCACGCTGCGCGTCTCCGAGCCGATCGTACGCCTGCTCCGCGAGCATGAGCGCGAAGTCGTAGTCCTCGGGTGACTCTGCGTAGTCGTAGCCCTGCGTGTTGTTCCACTCCGGCGACAGCCAGCTGTTGCCGGACATCAGGACGGACCAGTAGCCGGCCTCTCCCAGTGCCTCGGCCAGCAGCGTAGGCTCATCCGGCATCTCAGTGCGCGTGGCTGTCGGGAGCGACGGAACCCAGCCCAGGTCGAGTGGGTAGGCGCCCGCGAGCGTGCTGGAGGTCCCGTGCATGGTCCAGTTCGACACGGTGATGTGATCGTCCGCCGTGAAGCCCGTCATCGCCAGCTCGTCCATGTAGGGCATCACGGTCGGGCCGCCGTACCGTGTGAGACTGTCCCGGCGCCAGGTGTCGATGCTGAGCATGATCACGTTCTTCGGCACGCTGCCGTAGAAAGACGGAATCGTGTCGGTCGGCGGCCCCCAGCGCTCCTCGGGCGTCAGCGGTCCAGAGTCCGCTTCCTCCGACTTGCCTCCGCAGGCCAGCAGTCCCGCCAGCAACAGCACCATCACAGCTCCTCCCTCTCCCGAGCCTAGCCGGGGCATGCGCGACTGGCTGCTGACGGCGCCTCCGGCACCTACCCAGTCCGGCCCCAGCGACCCCTGAGTACTCCGAGTGACCAGCTGCCCGCGCGGCTGACATCCTCGATGACCAAGTAGAGCACCGGAATCGCAACCAGCGTCAGAGCCGTCGCGAAGGCCAGCCCGAAGGCAATGGACACGGCCATCGGCGCGAGCAGCGGGTCACTGCCCGCCAACCCGAAGGCGAGCGGTCCCAGGCCCAGAACGGTCGTCGTCGTCGTGATCAAGATGGGCCGCAGGCGCGTGAGCGCGGCATCGCGAACCGCCCCAATCACGTCCATGCCCTCGCGACGGCGGACGTTCACGAAGTCGACCAACACCAGAGAGTCATTGACCACGATGCCCGACAGCCCGACAGCACCCACCATCGCGATCAACGACAGGTCCATGCCGAAGAGGAACAGCCCGAGCACCGCCCCAGCCAGCCCCAGAGGCACGGCAGAGACGATGATCAGCGGCTGGAGGTAGCTGCGGAACTGCACCGCGAGCACACCGTAGATGCCGATCACGGCGAGCAGGAAGATCAGCGGCAGCTTGGCGAAGCTCTCGTTGCTGTTGGCCAGCACGCCGCCGACGAAGAGTCCGGCCTCCGGATAGTCCTCGCGAGCCGCCTCGAAGGCAGCCTCGAGAGAGGTCTGTTCCTCCTCGGGAGTGGTCTGCTCCGGATCGACGAGGGCCGACACCCGGACGGCACGCTGCCCATCGACGCGGCTGATGCGCGCGACCGAGCGGTCTCGGGTGATGGTCGCCACCTGGCGCAGCCGAATGACGTCACCACCAGGTGTGCGCAGCGGTACGTCACCGAGTCCCTCGAGATCCGGCCTGCCACCTGGCCAAGCCAGCCCGACACGGACCTCGGTCGTGCGCTCGTCCAGCGGCAGCTCGGTCGCCGGGTTGCCGTCGAGCGCTGCACGTGCCGCCAGAGCGATCTGCGCCTCTCGCAGTCCGAAGCGAGCAGCCCGTCCACTGTCTACGACGACACGGAACTCCTCCGTCCCTTCGCCGGCCTCGTTGCGAACGTCGCGCACCCCCGGTCGAGACTCGAGGTGCGCCGTCAGCAGCTCTGCAACCGGCACGACCACATCCGGGTTGCGGCTCCGCACCTTGACGTCGATGTCGCGCCCCGCCGGCGGCCCCCCCTGGACGGTCTCGATGGAGTGGTCCACGAAGCGCGGGTCGCCCTCGATGCGCTGCCGCATTCGCTCTAAGAAGTCGTCGACCTCGGAGAACACCTCGTCCGGAAACCCGAGCTTGAGCTGACCGAAGCGTGCACCATCCGTCGGAAAGTCGCTCGGATCGATCTGCCGTCCGCTGTTCGCGTTGATGTACAGCAGACCCGGCCCCTCCTCGAGGGCAAACCGCTCGAGATCCGCGAGGGCCGCTCGCGTCTCCTCCACGTCCGTCGAGCGTGGCAGATCGACGTTGACGAAGGCGAAGTAGGGCTTTCCAGGCGACTGAAGAGCGGTACGCATGACGAGCGTGAGCGACATCGTCAGCATGAAGCCAAGGGCCAAGGCCCCGAGTGCGACGTAGCGAGCGACGGGACGCGACACGAGGTCGAGCACGGGCCGATAGGCGCCCTTGAGCCAGCCCGTCAGTCGATTCTCACCCGATGCATGCTCTTGCGCGTAGTGCGAGAGGTGCCCCGGCAGGATGACGAACGCCTCGATCAAGCTCGCGAGCAGGCTGAAGATCACCACCTGCGGGATGATGGCCATCACTCGACCCACCGTGCCCTCGAGCAGCAGCAGGGGGCCGAAGGCGAGGCAGGTCGTGATGGTGCTCGCCGTGACGGCCGGAAACACCTCCAGCGTTCCGTCGATGGCCGCGCGCGCCCGGTCCTTGCCCAGCTCGAGATGCCGCTGGACGTTCTCGACGATCACCACCGCATCGTCGACGATGATCCCCGTGACGACCAGCAGTGCGAAGGTGCTGATCACGTTGACCGAGACGCCGCTCAGGTACATCGCGATGACCGCGCCGAGGTAGGCGACCGGCATCCCCCAGACGACCATCAGCGCGTTTCGCGCACCGACGAAGGCCCACAGACACAGGAACACGAGGGCCAGGCCGACACCGGCGTTCCCGAAGACCACGCTGATCCGGTCGCTCACGAAGCGTCCAGAGTCGTCGTAGGCCACCAGGGAGAACCCTGCGGGCAGCGTCTCCTGTCGTGTCTCGACCCACGCTCGCACCGCCTCGACGACCGTGAAGGTGTTGGCCTCGTCGTCCCTGAAGAGGGCCAGTCGAATGGCAGGCTGACCGTTCACGTGCCGGAGGATGGACGGATCGTCGTGGTCGGTCCACACCCGCGCCACGTCCGCCACCCGCACCTCACCCGCGGTGTCCAGCGGAACGGCCCGAATGTCGTCCAGCGAACGCAGAGCACGGGGTGTGCGCACGAGGACGCGCTGTCCGTCGAGCACCATCGAGCCCGCCGGCGCACCCTGACCGGCGGCTCGGATGGCCGCTCCAACGGCGTCTGGCGTCAGCCCACGGGCCGACAGGACGGCGGGATCGAGGTCGACCCGCACGACCGGGGTCGCCGCACCCAGGATGTCGGCATCCTTGACGCCAGGAATCGCCCGTAGCTCGTCGGCAAGCTCCTCTGCGAGCGACAGCGCCGTGCGGTCCCCCAGCAGGCCGATCTGAATCATCGGCACCTTGACCCGCGCCACCTCGATGATGGGCTCGAGCGCATCATCCGGGATCTCCTCGACGCTCCCGACCGCTCGCTGCACCTCGTCGAGCGCGGCGTCGACATCCGTGCCGCGAACGAACTCGAGCGTGAGCGTGGCTCGACCCTCGACGATCTCGGCGTAGACATGGTCGAGGCCCTCGACACCCGCGACCGCGTCTTCGATGGGCCGGGCGACCGTGTCCTCGAGGTCCTCGGGACTCGCCCCCAGCCAGGGCACCGCGATCACCACACGGTCGATGCTCACCTGTGGAAACTGCTCCTTCGGCAGCCAGGACCAGCTCGCCAGGCCGAGGAGGACCACGAAGGCGAAGACGATGTTCAGGAGCACGGGGTTGCGCGCACCGAGCTCGAGAATCGCCCTCACCGCACCACCGTCACCGGCTGGCCGTCGGTGAGGTCGGTCCCTCGCAGGACCACGTCGACGCCAGCCGCGATGCCTGCGACCACGGCGGTTCCACCGCGCTCGCCCAAGATCTCGACCTGCTCGGCACGAGCCGTCCCGTCCACGACGGTCCACACGTCGCCGTCAGGCCCAATCGCAGACATCGGAATCACCACGCCCGCGCCGCCACTGAGCGACACCCGGACCTGCGCCGTGCGTCCAGCCCTGAGCGAGCCCGTGACCGGTACGTCGAGCTCCACCGGCCAGGTCAGCGTTCGCGGCTCTGCCGCCGCTGCGACGTGACGCAGTGACGCGGGGACATCCCGAGTGCCGTCCAGGACCGTGAAGGACTCCGCGCGAGAGACCTCGTCATCGAGCAGCCCGACGGTGACCACCAGACCCGACGTGTCGACCACGCGCGCCACGGGCGCTCCAGGTGCGACGGTCTCGCCCACCTCCGGCCCGAGGGAGGCGACCTCCCCCGCAAACGGAGCCCGAACCACGTGATGACCGAGCTGCACCGAGGCGAGATCGCGTCGAGCAGCGGCGCCATCCCGCGCCGCGAGGGCCCGAGCGACGGCTGTTCGGGCGGCGTCGAGGTCCTGCACCGAGAGGCCGTCACCCAGCGTCTCTGAGCGCTCCAGACGCCGCTCCGCGTCCGTCAACAGGGCCTCCGAATCTGCCAGTTGAGCTCTGGCCACCGCGAGGTTCGCGCTCGCCTCTCGGCCGTCGAGCCTCAGGATCGGCTGCCCCTCCTCGACCCGCGCACCGGGCTCGGCGATGCGCTCCAGCACGGTGCCGCCCACGCGTGCCGAGAGGGTGGCGTCCCGTCGGGCAGCGAGCACCCCGGTGAGGCTGCGCTCCATCGTCTCGGGCGCCGACTCCGCCTGAACGACGGCCACCGGAGTCGGTGGTCGCGAGACGGGGAGGGTCTCCGAGGGCGAGCCACACCCGAGGAGCAGTGCTGGCAGGGCCGTCCACATGCACCGGCGTCGTATCCAGTCGCTGTGCTGGTGTGTATACGCGCGACGCGTCCCCGCCCCACCACCCCCCTCCCTGTGCAGGACGCTCCTCGACGCAGGCCCGCAAGCTCATGGCTCGACCACGCCGCACCGCCGCGGGTCGTGCCCCTCGGAGCACCGCTTGCAGCCGTCGCAGACCGGGCCTAGAGGACAGCGTGGTCACTCTCTGCGCCGTCACTCTCCTCGCTGCCTGCGGGGGCGACCCCTCCGAGCACTCACGCCCGCGGGCTGAGTCCGAGACGCCCTCGACACAGCCTGACTCTGGGCTCACGACGCCGTCGACCGACACGGGGCAGTGGCCGATCCCGGAGCGGGTGCCTCGTCTCGTGGTGGACGTGATGGACCCCGACCGCAGCGAGGTCGCCGGGCGGCAGCTGTACGCCGGGTACACGAACTTTCTCTCGGTCCACAACGCTCCAGAGGCATCGGTCGCGATCCACGACACCACCTCGGGCACAGCCATCTGGGGAGAGGCGCTGCCCGACGGCGAGATCACGGTGTCCCCCTTCGTCCACGACGGAGCGTGGTGGTACGACCGCTATGGCCTCACCGCCGACGGCAGCTTGACCCACCACCTGCAGCGCACCGGTCCCGGCATCGAGCGTGCAGAGTGGCCGCTCGACGACGCCCACCACGCCGCTCGCCCCCTGACGGACGGCCAGTTCGCCTGGCTGGCCCACGACCTCCGCGAGTGGCGGGCGTCCTGGGTCCTCACCGATCGACTCAGAGTGGCCGAGCTGGGCTCCCCCTCGGCCGTGCGCTTCAGCCTCTTCGACCACCTCGGCGGCACCCTCGTGCCGCGGTGCTCCCACCACACGACCCCGGGCCCCTACGACGGAAAGTGGCCGGTCTTCCAGTGGTCCCACAGCAACTCGCTCGTCGTCCTCGGGAGCCGCACCCTCGTCTACGTGCGCTGGCTCGACACCCTCCTCGCCCTCGAGGCTGACGGCTCCGTGGCGTGGGAGCTCGGTGGCCCCGATTCCGACTTCACCTGGGACGACGGAAGCCCCCTGTGGACCTCCGCGGAAGACCCGGGGCCAACCAGTCACGCTCACCTCTCGCACGCCTGGGACGGCGGAGCTGTGTTCTTCGACAACGGCGACCACCGCTCCCCGCGGGTCTCGTCGGTCGTCGAGCTGGCGTGGGACGAGGCCGCCGGAACCGTCAGCGAGGTCTGGCGCTACGAGCATCCCGAGGGCCGCTACCTGAGCGTGCTCGGCGACGTGCGCAAGCTCGAGCGCAACTACCTGATCGCCTGGACCGGTGACGGAGTGCTCTCCGAGGTCACTCCCGAGGGCGAGGAGGTCTGGCGCGCCACCACCGACCCTCCTCTGCAGGTGTCGCGCTTCGTCTTGCTGGACCCCTGATCCTCGCCGTTCTCGACGGGGTCACTGCGGCACGAAGCGAAGGACCCGGTCCGCCAAGAGCTCTTCCGGCAGCGGCGCCGCCCCTGTCGCAGGCTCGAGGTAGGCCCGGAAGCTGACTCGTATCCACTCGCCCTCTTCCGCTCCCGGGCAGCCGTAGGGCACCTCGACACACGACGTCCCCGGATGCAGGGTGCAGTCTCGGGCCACCACGTAGGCGTACAGCCTGTCGACACTGGGATGGTCCGCGAGGAAGGCGCGCGCAGAGCCGGCCATCTGGGTCGAGTTCACGGCGAGCAAGCCCATCTCCCGCCCGATCGCGTCCACAGCGAAGTTGGCGTACGTCGCCTTGCCCGTGGCCTCGTGGTTCACCCCCACGACGACCGCGAGCTGGGTGTCGTCCTGCAGGCGGAACTCCGGCGTCACCCCGTAGAGGCGGTCGCGCAGGTCTGCCGCGCAGTAGCCCGTCTCGATGCACTCGAGCGTGGGGGGAAAGCTCCACTCGACCTCGGCCTCGAAGGCCTCCGCACTGCCATAGGCCTCCCGCACAGCGTCTTCGAGTGCATCGAGCGCCTCGGCGAGGTGTTCCTCACCGGCCCCCGTCCCGCGGGGCAGAAGATCCGGAACGGGATGCGGAGCCGAGACGGTGCGCGGCGTCGTGGGGCTCAGGCGGAGGAGGGTCATCCCCGGATCGGCGAGGTGGGGGTCGCGCTCCAGCTCGTCCAGGATCGCGACGCGCGCGACCGCCATGAAGGTGTCGACCTCGCTCTCGACGCCGAGCGTGACCAGCTCGGCCGGGATGCGGTCGTCGTGGACCTCGGCCCCGTCGAAGCCCGCCGCCTCCAGGAGCGCATGGACCTCCCCCTCGACGGCCGCGTCGGCCGACGTGACCACCGCGAGCGGCACCCCGTGCACGAGATCTGACGCCCGCTGCTCTGCGATCACGGCGTGGTTCAGCGAGGGTCCCAGGCTGCCGAGCACCGGGTCGTGCAGACCGAGCGCGGCATCCCAGGTAGCCGAGAGGTAGCTTCGGTAGCTGAAGTACGCCGACGAAGGGGGCGTGTTCCCGAGGAGCACGACCGCCTCGTCCGGTCGCAGCCTCCAGACCCAGGCCGTGCCGTCGCCCTGCCCCTCGCTGTCCGCAGCCACCTGATCTGGCGCCGGCGGGAGCGCATACAGGGCGTAGGGACTGTCCGGGTTGTTGAAAAGACAGCTCGCGCCGGGGTCGCAGCACCAGTCCAGCGTGAGGTAGTCGAAGCGGCCCTCCTGAACGGTGTAGCCCTCCGCCTCGGCTCGCTCCCGGAAGGCGGCGATGCGCGCCTCGAGTGGCACGACCTCGTCAGTGGCCGCGTCCCGCGCGCGCCCGGCCGGCCCCTCGCCGCAGGACAGCAGCGCCAGCAGGATCACGGCGCTGACCCTTCCGGGAACAGCTTGATGGCGCGGTCGATGCTCATCTCGGTCTGCATCGGCGCCGTGCCGGTGGTGGGCTCGAGGTACGCCCGCACGGTGACCTTCAGCTCCTCGGCGGTCGGGTCGTCGACGCAGGCAAGCGGGACCTCAAAGCATGGCTCGGGCCAGCCTGTACAGTCTCGCGCCAGCACCCAGGCGTACAGATCGTCGGCGAGCGGGTCATCGGCGAGCCAGGCGGCAGCACTCCCCGGCATGCGGGTGCTGTCGAAGCTCTGGAGCCCGACCTGGTGCTGAATGGTCTGGATCGAGGCGCTGCTGTAGGTCGCCTTGCCCGTGCGCTCGTGGTTCACGCCGATGGCGACCACCGCCTCGTCCTCGCCGAGCGTGAACGGCGGCGTGATGGCGGTGAAGCGATCACGGAGGTCTCCGGTGCAGTTCACCTCGCCCTCGAGGCACTCGTAGGTCTCGAGCCAGTAGGCCACGGCGGGCTGAACGACCGCGAGCCGTGTGGGAAAGGCGGCGACGACGGCATCCTGCAGTGCTGTGAGCGCGGGCTTCCAGGCATCTTCGTTGGTGCCTGACCCACGAGGCAGCAGCTCCGGGATCGAATGTCCCTCGACCTGCAGCGGAGTCTCGGGGGTGAGGCGCAGGAGCCGGACAGCGGGCGCGCTCTGGTAGGCCTCACCCGCACCAGGGTCGGTGTAGATCGCCGAGCGCATCACGCCGAAGAACGTGTCGGCGTCTTCCTCGAGGCCCGTGCGCACGACCTCCAGAGGAATGCGGTCGGTGAAGATGGCCTCGGTCGCCCAGCCCGCGTCGATCAGGGCTCCGCGGACTGCCTCCTCGACGCCAGGGTCGAACGACGTGATCACGGCGAACGGCTCGCCGAAGACCGGACGTCCGAGCTGCGCCTCCATCACGCTGTGATTGAGCGAGGGCCCGAGACTGCCGATCACCCCGCGCCGACCGCCCGTCTCCTCGTCGTGCCGGGTGCTGACGTAGCTTCGGTACGACAGGTACTGCGCATCCGGCGGTGCCTCTCCGACGAGCAACCACGCCTCGTCGGCGCGGAGTCGCACGGTGCGGGAGAGCCCCTCGGGACCACTGCCCCATGCCCAGAGCTCGTCGTCCTCCACGGGACCCTGGGGCGCTGGGGGGAGGAAGGGCGTGCCGTAGGGCGTGCTCGGGTTGTTGCCGAGACAGGTGGCTCCCTCCTCGCAGCACGCATCCATCGTGGAGAAGACGAAGGCCCCCTCGCCGACCGTGAAGCCGCGGCGCGTGAGCGCGACATCGAGGGAGACACCGGTGTCGACGAGGGTGGAGCCGGTTGCTTCACCCGCGGGCGCGGACGGTCCGTCATCGCCGCAGGCCGAGAGCAAGAGCAGGAGCGAGAGCCAGCGCATGAGGCTCTGTAGCCCGACTCACCGGCCGACGTGCACGTCGCCCGGTAGCCCGACTCACGCGAGTCCAGCCTCCGCCACCGCGTGATCGAGGTAGGGCCGCAGGATCTCGTCCCAGCGATGGGTAGCCCGAAGCGGACGAATCATCGTGTACAGGCCACCGAGCGTGCGGTGGAGAAACAGCAGGTCGCGAGGCCCACGGATCTCCGGGTAGCGCCACATGCGCTGAACGATGGGCTGCACCCGCTCCACGATGGCGTCCTCGTCGCCACCGATGGTGTGCTCGCGCCCGCGCAGTGGGCTGAGGACGGCCTCGCAGAACTCGACGATCACCTGGGCCGCACCAGGATCATCCCCCCTCCATGCCCCCATGTCCCGGGCCGCGCGGAGCACCGTGTCTCGATCAGCGTCGAGGGCTCCCCGGACCAGCAGCGCGTAGCGGCCAATCCAGAACGGATCGAAGCGCTTCACGCAGCCGAAGTCGATCAGGCCGACGCGTCCGTCCGCCTCGACCAGATAGTTTCCGGGGTGCGGATCAGCATGCAGCAGGCGCTTCACGAAGGTCATCTCAAGGAAGAGCTCCGCCACGTTCAGGGCAGCGCGCTGCCTCGCCTCGGGAGAGGCCGACGCCGCAAAGTCGGTGACCGTCTGCCCGCGCAGGCGGTCCATCACCAACACCTGCTCCGTGCACAGCGAGGGGTGGTGGCGCGGCGTGCGGAAGCGCGGGTCGTCTCCGAATGCATCTGCGAAGAGCTGAAGATGTACCGCTTCCTGCAGGTAGTCGAGCTCGGCGATCAGGTGGACCTTCGCCTCCTCGAAGAGGTCGTTGAGCTCGTCGCCGCTCCGGCCGAGGGCGCGACCCCCAGCGAGCATGGCCTTCACCGCGATCAGGTCAGCCTGAACAGCCTCACGCACACCCTCATGCAGCACCTTGAGCACGACCTCGGTGCCGTCGTGGAGCGTGGCGGCGTGAGCCTGGGCGAGGCTGGCCGTCCCCAGTGGCTCCGACTCGACACGAGCGAAGAGCGACTCCAGCGGGGCCTCGAGCTCCGCCTCCACCGTCGCCTTGATGGTCGCGAAGGGCACGGGCTCGGCGTCGGCATGGAGTCGACCGAGGGCGCCCTGGACCTCCTCGGGAAGATCGAGCTGTGCTGCGAGCAGAGCGGCCTGCTGGCCGACCTTCATCGCGGCCCCCTTGAGCCGCGACAGGCGCTCAGCGAGCTCCTTGGCCTGCCGGATCTGCTCGTCTCGCCTCGCCCGCAGGCGCTCCTTGGGGTCACGGAGGCGGTCCCGCACTCGCTCGACGACGAAGCGCCCCGCGGCACGCGTGGTGATGCCGCCCAGCTCAGCCCACCTCCCGACGCGCGACATCTCTCACCCCCGCTGTGTCGTATCTGCAGCACCGGGTCCCGCCTGTGGCACTTCGCAGCAGCGCGGGGGCAGACCCTGCTGCGTCCGAGGACGACGCCTCTCGCTCACTCTCTGCGCATCCGAGGCGCCTCCATCGAGCGATGTGCGGGCCTGGTCAGCCTGCCGAGCCGGCGAAGGCCGCGAGGGCGGTGTCCGGGTGGTCGGCGAACACCGCGTCGACCCCGAGCGCCCGGTAGCGGCGAAGCTCGTCGGCAGGCGAGGCATCCTCGGCCGGTCGCGCATCGGACTCGTCCCGGAAGGTGTAGACGTGCACCTCGAGCCCGGCAGCGTGAGCATCTGCGACGACCGAAGTGGCCGCGCGGTAGCGGCCCTGGTCGTCGAGCGGGAGCAGGTGGTGCTTCCACACCCCGACGGCGTGGGCGTAGGTCGCGACCTCAGCCAGCCCCTCGGGCGTGAGCATATGACCGTAGGTCGGTCCGCCATCAGCAGGGCGCTCATCGAGCCCCCCGACCAGCTGCACGAGCCGCAGCTGACTGGTGGCCCGGAGCTCCCGCAGCGTGCCGATCTCGAAGCACTGGACCCACAGCTCCGGCTCGGCGACGCTCGATGCCCGCACCGCAGCCAAGAAGGGAGCGACGGGGTCGAGACCGCGCGAGCGGAGGTAGGTCGGATGCTTGAGCTCCGGCACGAGGCCGACGCCCGCCTCTGTGGCGAAGGCCAAGATCTCGGGCCAGGTCGAGACGCCCTCCACACCGTCGTGCGTGTGCGGTCGCTCGGCACGAGGCTGACGTGCCCGCAGGGTGCGCACCTCGGCGAGGGTGAAGTCGTCAGCGAAGAAGTGGGTCGTCTCCTTGCCCTCGACCGGGCGCGTCGCGCGACGATCCGAGAAGTGCTCCGCTACGTCCGTCGTCGGGCCGAGGTCGAGGTCGTGGCGCGCGATCAGGTGCCCGTCAGCGGTCATCACGAGATCCGGCTCGACCCAGTCGACGCCCTGCGCGACGGCCAGTCGGTACGCACCGAGGGTGTGGTCGGGCCGGTAGCCGGATGCGCCCCGGTGAGCGAAGACCGCGGGCGCCGTCGGCACCTCGACAGCCTCGAGAGGAGCGGGCGATGGCGTCTCTGGCGGCACGGTTCCTCCACAGGCCAGGATGAGCAGCAGCGTCACGGCGTGGGGCTCGCGATGGCGTCGAGCGAGTCGTCCGAGAACCGCACGCCGAGAGGCCGCGACGCTCCGGTCAGCGGATCGTAGGCGAGGATCGAAACAAATCCAGCGAGGCCCAGCACCTCGCCGTTGTGGAACGTGAGGCCCTGCCGGAACTCCCCGTCGAAGAGGTCCCGCTTCGCTCCAGTGGCGAGGTCGATCGTGCCGAGGGTTCGCCCACCGTCCGCGTAGTACATCTGCCCAAGCTCATCGGCGGCAATGTCCGCGCCGCAGCAGTCGACAGCACTGAAGCCCAGCGAGCGGGCGTCCCCCGTGAGAGGGTCGACCTGGTGCGTCGAGCTGCTGGTGTCGACCGCGTAGAGCAGCCCATCGGCCCACGCCAGGCCCGTCTCGTTGCGGACGGGAGCGGCGATGCGCGTCTCCACGCACGACGGCAGGTCGATGCGGTTGAGGGTTCCGCCCGAGCAGCTGTCCATCGTGCCGTAGAGCACCCCAGCATCGTCGAAGGCCAGCCCGGAGTAGCCCCCAGAGAGTCGACACACGACGGTCTCCACACCGGTCTCGGTGTTCAGTGAGTACAGCGACCCACCGCTGCACTGCCCCGTCGCGCCGTAGATGAGATCTCCCGCACAGGGCTCGTCCTCGCCGTCGCAGTCCTGATCGACGTAGTCGTCACAGACCTCGGGCGCACCGGGGAAGACGGTGGGGTCCAGCCCACCGCAGTCCTCGCCACGCCAGTCGGGGGCGAGGTCCGGACCCGGTGCGTCGCAGCTCGGGACCGGCTCGAAGGGGTCTCCTAGGCCGTAGCCATCGCCGTCCTCGTCGGGCAGCCAGAGGCTCGGCGGACCGACCTCCGGGTCGGCATCGTCGCAGTCGTCGTTCGTAGCAGCGGTGCCGTCGGGGCGGCTGCAGGCGTACTCGAAGTCGTCGTCGGCCCCGAAGCCGTCGCCGTCCCGGTCGGCGTACCACTCGAGGTAGCTGTCGGGGCTGATGTCGGGATCCGCGTCGTCGACGCGGCCGTCGCAGTCATCGTCGAGCGGACCATCGGGGTTGCAGATCTCCGGCATCGACGGGTTGACGTCGTCGCGGGTGTCGTCGCAGTCCGTGTCGGCGAAGCCGAAGCCCTCGGGTGCCTGGCAGGCCAGGGTTGCATCGCGGGTCGTGCCGTAGCCGTCGCCGTCCGCATCGCGGCCCCAGGCGATGAGCGTCAGCGGGTCGATGTCGGGATCGTCCTCGTCGTACAGACCATCACAGTCGTCGTCGAGCACCTCGTCGCCGTTGCAGATCTCGGGACGACTCGGGTTGACCTCGAAGCGCGTGTCGTCGCAGTCGTCGCCGCCGAAGTCGGCGTTGAAGAACCCATCGCCGTCTGCATCGCACAGGCCTTCACACTCGTCGTCGTCGCAGTCGACCCGCCCGTCGGCGTCGTTGTCGCGGCCGTCCGTACACACCTCCGGACACGACCCGTCGCAGTCGATGTCGTCACAGTCGACCCGCCCGTCGGCGTCGTTGTCGCGGCTGTCGAAGCAGTCCTCCGGACAAGACGGATCTTGGCAGTCGTCGTCGGCGCAGTCCACCAGGCCATCCGCGTCATTGTCACGGCCGTCGGCGCAGATCTCGTCGCAGGTGGGGGTGACGCACTCCTCGTCGAGGCAGTCGACCTTGCCGTCGCCGTCGTTGTCGAGGCCGTCACCGCAGACCTCGGGGCAGCTCCCGAAGCAGTCGCGGTCCTCGCAGTCGATGGCCCCGTCGCCGTCGTTGTCGCGACCGTCGGCACACTGCTCGGGACACAGCCCG
Organism: Pseudomonadota bacterium; assembly: GCA_002862545.1. Classification (GTDB taxonomy): domain Bacteria; phylum Myxococcota_A; class UBA796; order UBA796. The sequence continues at coordinate 20,242 of PKDJ01000170.1, read as the reverse complement.
TCGCAGTCGTCGTCGAGGCAGTCGGTCAGCCCGTCGAGGTCGTCATCGGTGCCGTTGGTGCAGACCTCGCCGCAGAGCGCCGCGCAGTCGGGATCCGCACAGTCGGCAAGCTCATCGAGGTCGTCGTCCTCCAGGTTGTCGCAGATCTCCTCCGGCGGCTTGTCGTCGACGGGCTCCCCGCCACTGCAGCCAATCAGCACGAGCAGCGTAGCGAAGACGCGCATACCCACCTCCCTCGGTCCACCTGTATTCGACAGGCACCTCGGCGGGCGACCCATCCCGTGACCCCGCCAGAGCAAGGTGATGGCGGGGTGGCGCGCGGTGATACGCTCGGTCCTCGGAGGCCCTCATCATGCTCGTCTTGCTCCTCGCACTCCCGGCTCTCGCGGGTGGTCCCCTGCTCACGATCGACGGGGAATGTCCGCGGCTCGACATCGACGTCACGGGGCTGACTCCCGGAGGGTCGTACAGCTTCCTCCTCGGGCTCTCCACCGGTGCCGACACCATGGGCTTCGGCCCCTGCACCGGCACCGTGACGGGAATGGCTGGCCTGTGGGAGGTCGCACGGGGCCGCGACGACGACGGAATGCTTCGTCTCTCACCCAGAGTGCCTCCGAGCACCTGCGATCGCCTGCTCCAGGTCCTGGACCACACCACCTGCCTGCTGACGGAGGCGGTGCCCTTCACGCCCGCGGATAGCCTCCCGTGCTCCGAGCAAGCCCAGATCTGGTGTCTGGAGAACGGCTACACCGAGGTCGACTTCATCGGAGACGGCAACCTGCTCTGCACGAGCCCGTCGGTCGGTCCAGGATCAGACTGCAATGCCTGCGAGAGCGGCTGGGCCACGCTGGTGTGGCGCACCGACGACATCTCGCCCTACGGCTGCGGCACCTTCCCGATGACGGCAGGCCGCCGCTACGCCGGACACTCCCCCTGCAGCTGTGACGCACCACTGCTCGACTGTGGCACCTGGGACATGGCGGGCTGCATTCCAGACTGATGCTCCTCCTCTTCGCCCTCGCATGCGGGTCGCCAGACGCCTCGACCACCGTGCACGACAGCGGCACGAGCGCGTCGGGCTCCGTCCCCGTGACCACCAGCACGAGCCCCGTCCAGAGCGCGCTCGACGTCTCGACGGGGCCACTAGCCAGCTGCGCGCTCATCGAGGACGGCTCGCTGCTCTGCTGGGGGGAGTCTCCGGTGGCCGACGGCGTGCCCTCGGGGGAGTTCTCCCAGGTGTCGGTCGGCCTCGTGGCCTGCGCCCTGCGGACGGACGGCGCTGTAGTGTGCTGGGGTGACGACACCTTTGATGGTGGAATCATCGCAGGCGTGCCCGAGGGGCGCTTCACCCGAGTGGATGTCGGAGAGCTCGCTGCCTGTGCCCTCGATGAAGCCGGCACGCCGCTGTGCTGGGGGGCCCTGGACTGGATCGAGGGCGCCCTGTCCGCCCTCGCCCCCCCCAGCGAGCCGCTCTCCGACCTCGCCGTGGGCTCCTTCACCGTCTGCGGACTCACGACGGACTCCGCCGTGACCTGCTGGGGCGCCGACGAGGAGTTCCCACCGAACCAGCCCGATCTCGATCTGCTCGATGACGCGCCCCAGGGAGAGCTCGCCTCCGTCGTAGACACCTACCGCTACGCCGGCTGCCGCATCGCCATGGATGGCGGGCTCACCTGCTGGGGGGCCGAGCCCGATGCCGAGGTGGAATCCGGAATAGCGGGGGCGGAGCCCGAGGGCCGCTTCGTCACCGTTGCCGTCGACCACGTCCAGGCCTGCGCTCTCGACACCCTCGGAGCGCCCCACTGCTGGGGAGCGAGGCCTACCCTGCCGCCCGACGGCACCTTCGTCGCTCTCTCGGCCGGCTTCGACCACGCCTGCGCGGTGCGCGCGGACGGTGGCGTGACCTGCTGGGGAGAAGACGACGTCGGCGAGACACAGATCCCGCCCTCCCTGGCGCGCTGAGGCGCGAGCGCCCCTGCGTCGCCCCCTCGTGGTGGACTATGCTCCCCAGCTGCACCCCTCCCGGAGGACTTGGTGGAGCTCGTCCGCCACACCATCCTGCTGACCCTCGCTGGCAGTCGCTCCTACGGACTCGCCACACCCGGGTCGGACATCGACGTGAAGGGCGTCGCGATTCCCCCTCGGCGGCGACTCCTCGGACTCGAAGCAGCCTTCGAGCAGGCCGACAGCGAGGCCGACATCGCGGGGTTCTTGGGTGATCTCACCGCTGCTGAGCAGGCCATCGCGGCCGCCACGAAGCTCGATGGAAGCGTCTACGGTCTGCGAAAGTTCATGCGCCTCGCGACCCAGGCCAACCCCAACATCCTGGACGTTCTGTACTGCCGCGATGCCGAGGTGCGACGCTGCGACGCCGCTGGCGAGGCCCTCCGAGCCAACCGCGACCTGTTCCTCTCCGCACGTGCTCGACAGACCTACAGTGGCTACGCACGGGCTCAGCTCGGGCGCATACAGCGCCACCGCGCCTGGCTGCTGACACCACCGTCCTCTCCTCCCACGAGGGAGGCCCATGGGCTGCCGCAGGTGCCGCTCGTGCCACGGCAGCACCGAGAGGCCGCAGAGGCCGCCATTCGCAAGCAGCAGGACCGCTGGGAGCTCGATCTTGGCCGCCTCGGCGAGGCCGACCGCCTGCACGTCCGCGCCGAGCTGGAGCGGGTCTTGAGCGGACTGGCCGGGGCGCTCGACTCCGATGCAGCGCGGTGGCTGGCGGCTGCACGCACCGTGGGGCTGCGCGACGATCTGATCGAGACCCTGAAGGCGGAGCGTTCCTACCAGACCGCCTGCAGGCAGTGGGCCGCCTACCAGAGCTGGCGAGCCCACCGGAATCGAGACCGTGCACGCCTCGAGGCCGCCCACGGCTACGACACCAAGCATGCGGCCCACCTGGTGCGGTTGCTGCGGATGGGTGCCGAGATCCTCGAGACCGGACGCGTGCATGTGTGGCGCGGTCCAGGCGGAGCAGACGACGCGGAGGAGCTGCAGGCCATCCGCGCCGGCGCATGGGACTACGAGCGCTTGCTCACCACCGCCGAGGAGGCGGAGCGGCGGCTCACTCAGATCGTCCAGAGCGGCGCGTCCGTCGTCCCGGACCATCCACAGGTCGACGCCATCGACGCGCTCTGCGTGCGCCTCCTCGAGGCCCAGCTCCGCTGAGTCCTACCAGCGAAGGATCATGCCAGCGACCGACAGCCCCGCCCCGGTGCCGAGCATGAGCACGCGGTCACCTCGTCGAATGCGCCCATCGGCGACGGCTGTGTGGAGCGCCATGGGAGTCGAGGCCGCGATGCAGTTGCCGTACTGGCCCACCACGTCGACGACGCGCTCCGGCGAGAAGCCCATCCGCGGCAGTGTCTTCAAGGCGGGACCCGAGGCCTGATGCGGCACGACCCAGTCGATGTCCCCCGCCTCGAGCCGTGCCTGCTCCAGTAGGTCGCTGACCAGCCTCGCGACGCGACGAACCGCCATCTTATAGATGCGGGGGCCGTTCATGCGGAAGAGGTTGTGCTCGGGCAGCGCACCCTCGGAGTTCGGGTGATTGGCTACGCCACAGCCCGGGATCTCCGCCAGGGAGGCACCCTCTGGGAAGGTGGCCATCGACCACGCCAGCAGACCGCTCTCGTGACCCTCGGGCGTCGGGGTGAGCACGGCAGCCGCCGCACCATCGCCGATCAGGGCCGCACTCTCAGGGTGGTCAAAGTCGCGACAGACCGACCCCTGCTCGGAGCTCACCAGCAGGATGCGACGATAGGCGCCCGTGCCGAGGAGCCCTCCGACCGTGTGCAGTCCAACCAAGAAGGACAGACACGTCGCGTGGATGGAGAAGGAAGGAATGCCCGAGTACCCCAGCTCCCGCTGGATGAAGACCGAGCTGTCGGGAATGAGCTGAACCGGAGTCAGCGAAGCGTTCACGATCAGGTCCGGGGCTACCCCACCGAGCGCCTCCCGCGCCGCGTCGGCCGCCATCACGTCCATCCGGCGCTCCGAGATGCGCCGCTCGGCGACCCCAGTGCGAGAGCGGATCCACTCCGGGGAGCGCCCGATTCTTCCCGAGAGGTCATCCGCAGTCTCAACGGTCGCAGGCACACAAATTCCGGTCCCAGCCACCTGAATCTGCATCGGTCTTACCCCTCGGCGCGCACACTACGCATCAAAACCACGACCGACCACTCGTTTGTGGCATCGCTGGAGCTCTGTTGGCGCGGCCGGGCAAAAATAATGAACCGCGCCTCAGTGCTGACAGCGCTCCGCAGCGGCGATGCGGGTCATATCGCCCTACGAACCTGGCCCGCGCTACTGAGCCCGACGCAAGAGCGTGAGGTGCCTCCGCGTGGGTACCTTCTCGCGCACCGTGTGTTCGCCATCGGGCCACCACACATCGATGCGGTCCACGACCTCGACATCACCCAGCCCGACATGGATCTCCGGCTGCTGCACACTGAACATGGAGGTCGAGCCTGCATGAATCCACCGGCGCTGACGGACACCCTCGTGGGTCACGTCGACGGTGGCTCCAAGCGCATGCGTGTTCGCGGTCTGCTCGTCCTGCAGTCGCAGCGTCAGCCACGCCTCGGCGCCGCAGCGTGCGGTGTGAACGGCGGTGCGCCCCTCCATCACGTTGACCACCGCGTCGAGCCAGCCGTCTCGGTCGAGGTCGACGACCGCGAGGCCTCGCCCCGTGCCGTCGTCAGCGAGCCCGAGCTCCTCGGCACTGTCGACCCAGGTGTCAGGAGCACTCTGCATCCACACCGAGTCAGCGAGTGGGACCGCCTCGTCTTCGATACCCGACAAGGCCTCCCAGTCGCCGAACACCATGTAGAGGTCCTCGTCAGCGTCGTTGTCGAGATCCCCGAAGAGGACACCCCAGCTGAACGGACGCTCGCCCGGCGACAGACGGAGCTCTGATGCACGATCGAAGTAGATGAGGCCGGCTGGCTTCTCGGGCGCAATGAACGACTCGTAGTAGCCGAACTCAAAGATGCTCGTGACCACCATCTCCGGCAGGCCATCGCCGCTGATGTCGGCCATGGCAATCCCCATGCCGTCCAGGCCCGCAGCGAAGCCCGAGCCATCGACCAGCTCGAAGTGGTCGGCTTCATTCAGGACGAGCACCGACTGATTCACGGACGGGTAGTCGTTGGCGGCGATCAGGTCGGGCCTGCCGTCTTCGTCGATGTCGAACCAGCTCATCTGGAAGGTGTACGACTCCGACAGCTGCGCAGGCAGCATGTGGCTGACGTCTTCGAACGTGCCGTCACCGCGACCTCGATACAGCTCGCTCGGGTGCGCGTTGTCCGCAACGACCGGCGGACCACCATAGTTTCCAACGACGAGGTCGAGGATTCCGTCCCCATCCCAGTCGGCCCACGCTGCATTGCTGGAGCGAACCGCGTCGACCTGGAGTCCACTCCCGTCCGTCACGTCGACGAAGCCGTCCTCACCGTCGTTACGCAGCAGCGCCTTCGGAGCATCGAAGCCCAGCAGCAGCAGATCCAGATCCCTGTCACCGTCCATGTCCGCTGCGCTGATTCCCATCCACACCCGCGGCGCTACGGGCAGCAAGCCCGTCACCTCCCAGGCACCATCCGGTCGGAGGTCGTACCGCTCGACCACGGTGTCCGTTGCCCGCAGCAGCTCGAGCTCGGGGTCTTCATCGAGGTCGATGGCGGCCAGACCTCCAGCCTGCATGGCGAACTCTGAAGCAACTGAAGACGCCACGATCGAGGCATGGTCGAAGGCCTGGAGTGTCCTCGCAGACGGCTCGGCACAGGGCACCGGCAGCTCGCTCCACACCAGCCTCGGTGTACTGGTCGTGCCTGTGCTGTTCGTGCCCGTGCCCGTCGTACCTGTGCCCGTGGTGCCCGTGCCCGTCGAGCCCGTGCCGGTTGTGCCAGCGCCCGTCGTGCCCGAGCTTGGCGTGCCGGTCCCCGTCGTTCCAGTGTCAGAGACAGTCTGCTCGGATGCCGTTGACACCGGCTCATCTGTCGCGCTGCCAGACGAAGACTTCGGCTCGACGCTGCACGCGCCGAGGAGCAGTAGAGTGAGCACTCTCATGCGCCGACTGTAGCCTGGCCCCTGGAGGCAGACCGCACAGACCGCCGACGCCGTCAGAACAGGAGCTTGCCTGCCCTGGTCTCTGGCTACCCCATTCTCCCGCGCTCTTCGACGCTGGGCTATCGCAGACGCCATGCGCCGCAGATGTCTCGACCGTCCGAAGACCTACAGCCTGTACAACACCATGCGCTTTCTGCGCATCGGTCATCGTGACCCGACGCTCCGCCTGGACGAGCGCCGGCTCCAGCGAGCCACGCGCTACGACACTGGGCCCGCCACACTTGACGTCGAGGACACGGGCTCCGCCCTGCACGTCACGGCCTGGGGTCCAGGAGCCGAGGAGGCGCTCGAGCGCGCCCCGAGGCTGCTCGGACTCCACGACACCTGGCCCCCTCCTGACCCTCCTCATCCTCTGCTCCGGCGCCTGCACCGCTCCATTGGCGGCCTGCGACTGCTCGACACGGGGCAGATCGTCCACAGCCTCGTGCCCATCGTCCTCCAGCAGCAGGTCACCTGGGCCGAGGCGGTGGCCTGCTGGGGCAACCTCGTGCGGTGGCACGGCGAGCCCGCACCAGGACCGCTCGATCTGACGCTGCCGCTGCCCGCGGAGGGCCTCCGTGGTCTGGGAATTGCCGAGTACCGGAGGGCGGGTGTACCCGCGAAGCGTGCGACTGTGCTCGTGTCGATCGGCCGACGCGCCAAGCGCCTGGAAGAGGCCGCCGCCATGGACGATGATGAGGCCTACCGTCGGCTGACGGCGCTGAGCGGCATCGGCCCCTGGACCGCCGGATGTGTCCTAGGCCTAGGACTCGGGCGCCCCGACGCTGTCGTGCTCGGCGACGTGCACATGCCCAACATGGTCGCCTGGGGTCTGGACGGCGTGGCCCGAGGCACGGACGACGAGATGCTGGAGCGCCTCGAGCCCTGGCGCGGGCAGCGCTTTCGCGTGGTCCGACTGATGCTGGGTGCAGGAATCCAGGCTCCGCGTCGCGGCCCGAAGCGTGCACCCTCTTGGATGGAGTGAGGCGCTCAGGCCTTACCGAGCACCAGCACAGCGCGCGTGCCCTTGCCCTCCTCCGAGTGAAGCTCGAGGCGTCCACCGCAACTCTCCGCCACCGATGCCACAAACCAGAGCCCGAGCCCCATGCCCTGCCCCTCGGGCTTGGTCGTGAAGAACGGCTCTTGCGCCTTGGCAAGCACCTCGGGCGACATGCCCTCGCCCTCGTCCACCACGGTGATGCGCGCGGGACTGCTCTGCACCATCACCCGAAGCTCACCATCACCGGATGCATCCCGGGCGTTGCCCAGCAGTCGCCGCAGCGCCTGCGAGACCAGCCGCGGCGGCACGGAGGCCTCGGCCTCACCCTCGACCACCACCGGACGGTGCCGGGGCTCGATTGCGTCTTGGACCAAGGAGCGCAGCTGCACGACCTCGGCTCGCTCACCCATGCCCGCCCCTGAGTCGGCAGCGAGCTGCGTCAGGATCTCCCGACAGCGCTCTACCTCCTCTCGGAGCAGCTGGAGGTCCTCCTGGTCACGTGTGTCCGCATGGCGACGCTTCAGCTCGCCACTGACGATCAGGATGGTCGACAGAGGGGAGGCCAGCTCGTGTGCAGCCCCGGCGGCGAGGGTCGCCAGCGAGGTGAGGCGCTCCGTCTGCATGCGGATCGCGCGCGCATGCCGCAGTCGTGCAGCCGCCTCTTGCTGCGCGGCACGCACCCTAGTCACCAGCAGGACCAGCGTCGGCGCGGCAAAGGCGTAGGCCATCGCGAGCCCTCGCTGATGCGTCTGCCTCGCCACCCGGCAGCGACCCTGTCCCGCGCGGCCCCCCTCTTGCGCCAAGCCGAGGACGTCCGTCGACTCGATGGCGAACAAGGCGGTGTAGCCGACACCCGTGAGCACGACGATCCCCCATGCCCAGCTCGTCGGGAGCAGGAACGCTGCTACGATCACGGGCACCACGTAGAGCATCGCGAGGGGACTCGCCGGGCCATCGGTCACGTGAAGCAGGTGGGTGAGCAGGAGGACATCCACGACCACCACGCCCGCACGAACCCACATCGGCACGCTGCCCTCTCGAACCCTTCGATCCCAGAAGACATTGCTCATCGTCCCCGTCAGCCACAGCACGGCCAGCGCGACCAGGGGCCAGTCCGGAGTGAGCCCGCCGAGCACGGCGACGAGCAGGACGGCGTGTGCAGTACAGACGACCCAGCGCAGCCGCACATACCACTGCAGAGTCTCTTCCACGCTCGCCTCGGGGTCCGCGGACGCACTCAAGCGCTCCGTCCGCACTCCCTCCTATGCGGGCGAGCAGGTCCGTGCGGACAGCGCACACCTCACTGCGCCTCCAGCAGACTGTCCGCGACCCAGCGGGCCCAGGCCATGATGGTGTGCTGCGGGTTCACCCCGATGGTCGTGGGGAGCGCAGATGCATCGGCGATCGCGAGGCCCTCGACTCCGTGGACGCGGCCCCGGTTGTCGCACACGGAGGTCGCCGGGTCGGCACCGAGCACGCACCCCCCGAACAGGTGGGACAGGATCCCGACGTAGTACCGCGGGTCGAGGGGTGCCTCCTCGATTCGATGGAGCTCGTCAGGACCAATCCGCCAGGGAAGTCCGTAGATCCCAGGGGCCACGTGGCGCGCGCCGGCCGCAAAGTGGGTCTTCGCCACCTGAACCATCCCCGCACGGAACCGTGCCATGTCGGCCCGATCAAGGGTGTACCGGACGATCGGCGTCCCACCAGGCCCGGCGTACACCCGGCCACTGGACTGCGCGTGGACCGCGTGGACCCACATGGCCATGCGCCGGTACTCGGACATCCGCTCCAGCAAGACCCGTCCACCACCCGGGATCCTCGTGAGCACCATCTCAGGCGGCAGCGACAGCGTCTCCAGCTTGAAGCCGGGCTCGGTGCGAAAGGCCGTGGAGGCCCAACCCTGGGTCGCCCCGGTGTTCATGTCCACCGGCTCATCGTAGAGGCCGAACACGCCGGTACCTGGATGCGAGCGGAAGTACCGTCCGAGCGCACGCGAGCGCACGCGACTGCGCAGCAGCAGCACCGGACTGTGGGTCGCGGAGGCCGCCACCACGACGCCCCGCCGGGCACGAATGGTGAAGCGCGCGCCTCGTCGCCGGGTGCGAGGGTGACGGAACACCCCAGTCACCCCGGTGGCACGCCCGCGCGCCAGCTGCACCCTCTCGACCGGAGCAGAGGAGACGACTCGACCACCACGAGCCATGACCTCCGGCACATAGTTCACGTTCGTGCTCTGCTTACGCCTCATCCTGCAGCCGGTCATGCACCGTCCGGAGCCCGCACACCCCTTCGCATACCGACGCATGACGTGGGAGGGATAGCCAGCAGCTTGGGCACCGCGCAGGGCCAGCTCCGAGGACCTACCGAGCGACTCCGGTGGAACCTCCTCGACGCAGAGCTCTCTCTCGAGAGCATCCTGATGTGCCTCGAAGGCGGTCCGCATCGCGGGATCCGCGCCATGCTCCCGGGTCCAGCGGTCGAGGACATCCTCCGGCGTCCGCACACAGATCGCCGAGTTGATCACCGTCGTGCCGCCCATCGTCCGCGCCTGCACGACCGGCCAGAATGCACGCCCGAGCGTCAGCGTAGCGGCCCAGTTGTCCATCAGGTCGCGCATCGAGCCGTAGCAGGAGCGTGGGTAGTGCTCGGGGTCACGCCAGGCACCCGCCTCGACGAGCGTGACGTGTGCTCCACCGCGCGCCAGCTGGACCGCCGCAGTCGCTCCACCTGCACCACTCCCCACCACCACGAAGTCGGTCTCGAGCCGCAGGGGCTCGCCCTCTCGATACCCCAGGTGCGTCACTCCGTTCTCCAGCCATCCGGATCGGGTCGGTACGGAGCGAGGCCCAGACACTGCCTGACCGCCGGATCGGCGCCCCAACAGAACCCCGCATTGAGCTTGAGCACGAAGGCCGACTGGCGAACCAGGTAGATCGGATGGCCCATCATCGCGTCAGCGTGTCGGTCGCGGACCCGTCGCGGCAGCAGAAAGCTCGGCAGCGGCCACCCCACCGAGAGGATGGGTGCACAGACGTAGACCAGCGAGCCGAGCGCAAGGCCGAGCCACATCGTCGTGCTCGCCTCTCGACGGTACCGCTCGTAGAAGGCGTCCCAGTCCGCATCGATGATGCCGGGGAGATCAGTACCGCTCGGCATCACGTCCGAGATCGCGGACCGGATGACCCACTGAAACACGTTTCACTCCTCGCCGCGGGCCGAAGGTAGCCGACCAAGACGCCACCCGCGGAGAAAACTTGTCGGCACCCCGACACCGTGGCCTGGACGCACGCAGCCCCCCGGTCACGAAGACCGAGGGGCTGGCCAAAGGGACCGTCGACTCAGAAGTGGAACAGGACGCCAGCCGTGGTCGTCAGACCACCTCCGAGGGTCGGATCCTGCGGATCATGTCCGAGGAATCCGACGTACCGAGCCTCGAGGTCGAGCGCCACGTCCTGACCCAGAGCAAACTCCACTCCGAGGCCCGCATGCGGCCCGAACGCCGTGCGACGCATGCTGATCTGCTCGGTCTTGCCGTCGATGAAGACCTGGTCGTCGAAGCCCCCCGCCGCCCACGTCACCCCGCCGATGGCGTAGGGACTGATGCGGGACCACGGAAACGCGAACAGCTCGACCGATCCGCTCGTGAGGGTCTGGGCACGCTCCGAGGAGCCATCGAAGGTCTGGTTGTAGTGAGAAACGGCCAGCTCGAGCCCGACGGCCTCGTCAGGACGGAATCGCATCGTCCCGCCAAAGCCGAGGTCGGCGTACCCCGCAGCCTCATCGTACCCGCTCACGAGTGACCCCATCCGGAGCCCCAGAGCGAAGCTGTCGTCCCGATCGATAGTCCGATCAGGCAGGTGATTCCGCTCGACACGATGCCCACGCGCTGGCGGAGCCCCGTGGTAGTGCACGTGGGTGGCTGGACGTGGCCCATAGACGAAGACGCCATGGTAAGGCCGAACCGACCGGTAGCGAACGACCCGAACGGTCGGAGGCCGACCCGCGGTGGTCACCCGCACGGGGCCAGGACGCGTCGCCGCGCCGATGCGCGGTGGCGCCGTGGCTGGGCGTGGAGCCGTGACCACTCGAGGCCCCGACGCCGGCCGCGCTGGCGTCACGGGTCGACCCGGAGTCGCGGGCCTCGCCGGTGTCGTCGGCCTCGGCCCCGGTCCGGGCCTCGCGACCGGCCCGGGTCGCGGGGAGGCTCCAGGCCTGGGCTGAACTGCTGCCGGCGACGCACTCCCAGGGCGTGACTTCGCCTGCCCCGGAGTCCGCGATGGCGGAGCCGCACGATTGCGAGAGCTGTGGGCAGACGACAGTGTCTCCCGCGTGCGCTGCACGCTCCCCGCTGGACCCTCCCCATGCACACGGAGCCGATGGGCCTCCCCGCGGGTCGCCTTCGCACCGTTCCTGTTGGTCACGGTCGACCGGTTGCCCGAGAGCTTCTCGACGTGCCCGCTGAAGCTCCGGTCGATGCCACCTGCATCCGCATGGTCGGTGCGAACGCCACGCCGCTTCTGTCGGTCGCCCTCCTTGTGGGAGAAGGTCGTGTGGCCGTTCGTCCCGAAGACATGACTGCCACGCTGGCGGCCCATCTGGCGCTGCGTGTCGCGATCGGCACCGTCGACACGAGCCCGGCTGCGATCACCCTGTCGTGCTCCCTGCACCCGCGTCACCGACTTGCCACCTCGAGTGACCGTCTGCTTCCGCACACGCGTGCTGCGGCTCCCAGGCCGTCGCGCCTGCTGACCCAGGCTGTCCGACTCGAGCGTCATCGCGTCCCGGAGACCCGAGGTGTCATCCGAGGTGTCCTGCGCGAGCGCCGGCCCGGTGAGCCCGAGCAGCGCGAGCGGAATCAGCATTCCGAGAGGTCCCATGTTCTTGCTCCTCCGTCAGATCGATGTGCCGCTACCGACGCAGTCCAGTTTCGTGTCATTCGGCCCGTGACATCCCGAGACCAGACAGACGCTCTGCGATGCCGCCAAGTGGCCGGCCTCGCTGCGACGCCGGAGACGGGCTGCACGCACCCGAGGCAGCTACATCGCCCGTGTTGGGGTGCCTCACTTGCTCGACCGACCGCTAAGACTGCGCAGTGGCGTGGAGCTGCCGAACCGGGCCGCTCTGGCTCCCATGACCAACCGCCAGAGCGCGTCGGACGGCACCCTCAGCGACATGGAGCGTCGCTGGCTCGTTCGGAGAGCCCAGGGTGGCTACGGGCTACTGTCGACCTGCGCCGCCTCCGTCTGCCACGAAGGCAGGGCCTGGCAGGGTCAGCTCGGCATCACCGAGGCCAACATGCCAGGCCTCACGGCGCTCGCAGCCGAGCTCATCGCGCACGGAGCGGCGCCCTTCGTGCAGCTCCACCATGGCGGGCGCGAGGCAAAGTTCGCACCAGGTCTGAGGCTGTCGACCGTCGATGGCGAGGGCGTCCGGGGTGCGACTCCAGCCGACCTCGAGAGAGTGGTCGACGCCTTCGTCGTGGCAGCTCGACGCTGTGAGGCCGCCGGCTTCTCGGGGGTCGAGATCCATGGCGCTAACGGCTACCTGTTCACCCAGTTCCTCGCCCCACGAGACAACCCGCGTACCGACGCCTGGGGAGGCGACCTCGCCGGTCGGGCCAAGCTCTTGCGCGACACGACTCGTGCCGTGCGCGCCGCCACCTCATCCCGGTTCGCCGTCGGCGTTCGCATCTCGCCCGTCGACATCGGGTCTCGCAGGGGACTGGTCCTCGACGACGCCCAAGTCCTCGCTCGCTGGCTCGCCGACGACGGCATCGACTTCCTGCACCTGTCACTCACCGATGCCAGTGGCGCCCCCCCTCTCGAAGACACCGATGAGCCCGTAGCGACGGTGATTCGACGAGCCCTTCCAGCATCCGTCGCCCTGGTTGCCGCCGGCGGCATTCAGACCGCAGCGGACGTCGGGCGGGCCATGGCGGCCGGCGTCGACATCGTGGCCACCGGACGAGTGGCCATCCCTCACCCCGACTGGCCGACAGAGGTCACCCAGCCAGGCTGGAGTCCTCTTCCTCCCCCGTGGACTCGGCAGCACCTGGCGTCGGTTGACGTTGGCGAGAAGCTGTTCGAGTACCTCCAACTCTTCCGAGGTCTCGTCGAGGGTGGACGTCCGGCATGAGGCCCCTACTCCCACCGCGAGCCCGCCCCACGCGGCCGTCCGAGCCTTCACGAACGCGAATGCGCTACGGTAGCTCCATGCGAGCACCGATGTGGCTCATTCTTCCTCTCCTTGGATGCGCGCCGACCTCCACGACCGTGGGCGCCAGCGACCTCACTGCGCGGTTCAGCGACCTGACCCTCTCGGTCGCATCGGAGGTGGTCGTCTCGGGCGACCTCGACGGTGACGGGCAGCCCGACCTGGCCGTGCTCGGTGCAGGAGTCCTTCAGGTGTTCTCGGGCGTGCCCTACGCCGACCCCGAGACCCCGACGGCCACAGTCGAAGCCCCTGGCGCGACGAGCCTGGCCCTGTACCCCCACGCAGACGGGCTCGACCTGATCACGGGTGGTGTGCGTCTCGACCGCTGGCGCTTCGATGACGCTCTGGAGCTTCTCTGGACGAGCGAGCTCGCCACCGGCGACGCGCTGGCCGTGGGCGACCTCGACGGAGACGGACTGACCGATCTCGCGGCCACCGCGGCCCGCGGCGTCGTGCGCTTCAGCGGACCGGATCTCACTCTCTTGGGAGTCTTCGAGGGCTCGGGCTCGCTGGGCTCCGCACTGGCCGCGGGCGACACGGACGGCGATGGCGTCGACGAGCTCCTCGTGGGGGCCCCCGCGGAGTCGACTCGAGGAAGTGGAGCCGGAGCGGCCTACCTCGTGACCGGCGACACCATCCTCTGGTCCGTCCATGGGCAAGGCCCCGGAGCTGGCTTGGGCACGGCTGTCGCCATGCTCGATGGAGATGGTGACGGCCTCGATGACCTCTTCGTGGGCTCGCCGGGCCATCACCTCGACCACCTCGTGCCCCGGCGGGGCGTCGTGCAGGGATGGTACGGTCCCGAGCTCGACCCGAGCCCATCGTGGACGGGACGACTCAGCCTCCCCACGCTCCGAGCCTCTGTTCGCGAGCTCGGCACCGCGCTGTCCATCGGGGATGTGACGGGAGACGGACGCCCCGACCTGCTCGTGACCGACGGGAGTGGACGCGCCTTTGTCTGGGCACGCAGCCCCCTCGGACTCACGCCCTGGCCCAGCGCCTGGCACACCGGTGCGCCGAGCGCGACCGTGCTCGATGACGTCTCGGGAGACGGCATCGCCGACTGGGCGCACCACGGCGCCGATGGCATCGAGATCTACTTCGGTGGACCGCTCTGGCTCGACCCGGACGGCGACGGCTTCTCCAACCCCATGGACTGCCACGCCAACGACCCCAGCCGTCATCCAGGGGCCCGAGAGCGCTGTGACGTGATCGACAGCGACTGTGACGGCGACTTGGTCGACGAGGAGCCCGACGCCGACGACGACGGACTTCCCGACTGCATCGATCCCGACGCTTGGGCGGACTTCGACTGGTCCATCATGCTTCCCGGAAGCCTGGGTCGAGCCGTCGCGATGGGCGACCTCGATGGCGATGGAACCCAAGACGGTGTGCTCCTCGCACCCGACCTCGACTTCGTGTTCCCCGGCCAGGGAGCAGCGTATGTCTTTCGCTCGACCTCCAGCCTGCCGACCGACGCCTTGTTCGGCACCGATGTCGATAGCGGGCTCAACGACGTGGCGGTGGGTGATGTCGATGCCGATGGCTTCGCGGACATCCTCCTCGTCACGGAGGAGAGCCTGAGAATCCATCGTGGCGCCCCAGATGGCCCCTCCCCCGTGGCGACCTGGACGTTCCCTACAGGAGGCTCGCGCGTCACGACCGCTCCCCCGGACGCAGGGGGCCTGTCCGACTTTGCGGTTGCTCGCTCGGACGCGACGTACCTCTACCAAGCAAGCGCGGGGCCAAGACTGGTGGCCAAGCTCCGGGGAGCAACCGACGTGCTGCTCGCCGATGTCGACGGAGATGCGAGCCTCGACATCATCCTCGGCGGCTCGCCCGTCACGGTCGTGTTCGGGCCCACCTACACCGAGCTCCATGACCTGCCCGCCGCGGGCGACGTGCTCACAGCTCTCGACGCGGACACTGACGGCTTGGCCGACGTCGTGATCGGCGAGCTCGACACCACGCTCTGGTCCCTGGCCCGACGGGTACCGCGCCGCCTCGAGACCCTCGCCAGCGCACCCACTGCTCTCGGGAGTGCGGACCTCAACCAAGACGGCTGGCCCGACCTGTTCGTGGGCGAGACGGAACGGGTTGCAGTGCACGTGGGCACCCCCGAGGGTCCAGCAGTCACACCGCTCCACTGGGACGGTCCTGTCGAGTCTGTCGGCTTCGGAGCCGCCCTCGCAGCGACCGATCAGTCCCTCGTCGTCGGAGCGCCCGAGCACGAGCGCGGAGGCTCGGTCTACCGTTGGGACTCCACCCTGGACCTCGATGCCGACGGGCTGACCGACACCCTGGAGTGGGCACTCGGGCTGTCTCCCGCCGACCCCGACATGGACGACGACGGTCGACTCGACGGCGATGAGCTCGTCCTCGGCGCCTTGGTAGACACAGACGGCGATGGTCTCGTCGACCCGCTGGACACCGACTCCGATGGCGACGGCGTCTCCGACGGGGAGGATGTCTGCCCGCTCGTCGCCGACGACCAGACCGACACGGACGGGGATGGCTACGGCGATGCCTGTGACTGCCCCGAGGTCGACGAGGAGGCCGTGCGATCACTCGCAAGCGTGACCGATCAAGCGCTCGACGCCGGTGCCGATGACGCCTCGAGCGGCATCTACAAGCGAGGACGCGCCCTGGTGGTGGCCGACTTCGACCTCGACGGCCGACCCGACCAGTACATCGGCAACCCCGGCGACCCCTCGCTCGTCCTCCGAAACGTCACCGAGACCCACGGCGCACCCCGCTTCGAGGTCGCGCAGGAGCTGATGGTAGGCCACTACGCGTGGACAGCTGCCGCCGCGGACTACGACAACGACGGCGACTACGACCTCGTCGTGGGCGGAGGCGGCAATGAGTGTGTCGACTTCGACATCCTCTGGCGCAACGAGTGGATGGAGACCGGAGAGCTGCGCTTCACCGATGTCACCGCGGAGGCCGGTATCGCCGGC
Organism: Pseudomonadota bacterium; assembly: GCA_002862545.1. Taxonomy (GTDB): domain Bacteria; phylum Myxococcota_A; class UBA796; order UBA796. The sequence continues at coordinate 3,958 of PKDJ01000170.1, read as the reverse complement.
CCCGATCTCGGCGCGGGCCCGGTGGCACGAGCGACGGCCAGCGTGAACTGGGTCGATGTCGATCGCGACGGCGACGTGGACCTCTTCGTCGGCGCGAACTGGAGTGTGCTGTGTACACGACTCGACCTCGAGGACGCGCGCAACACGCTCTGGCAAAACAACGGGGACGGGACCTTCACCGACATCACCGAGGCGGTGGGGCTGCACACGTCGCTGGGTGGGACGCGACACGCCACCTTCGCCGACCTCGATGGGGATGGGGACGATGATCTGTACGAGCCAAACATGCTCACCGCGAACGTCCTGTGGCAGAACCAGCTCAGCGAGACCGGAGAGCTGCGCTTCGTCGACGTGACCGCCTACACTGAGGGCGCAGACCTCAGCCGTCCCACCGAGGCGTTCGCCAGCTGCGCAGGCGACATGGACAACGACGGCTGGGAAGATCTCGTCGTCTTCCGCCGCGAAGATGCAGACTGCGCCCTACCGTTCGTTCCCTACGATGACGCCGACGGCCACGCCGTGTTCCGCAATCTCGCTGGCGAGGCCTTCGAGAACGTCGGCATGCGAAGCCGACTCAACGACCATCCCGTCGACCGACAGCGGCGCCTCGGTGTCATGGGATGCCAGCTGGGGGATCTCGACGGAGATGGCTTCCTCGACGTGTTCATCGGCAACGGCGGCCCCATCGGCGGCCAGTACAACCAGCTGCTGCTCGCCGACACCACCTGGGGCGACGCCATCGCCTTCCAGGATGTCTCGCTGCTGATCGACTTTCCCGCTGACCCATCCCCAGAGGTCGATCACATCCCCAGCTACCCCTACCGCACCCACGGCACGGCGATTCTCGACGCAGACGGCGACCTCGTCCCCGAGCTCTGGGTCAGCAATGGGGGGCCCGCGAGCGAGCCCGACACCGTCCGCGAGCCCAACCGCTTGTTCTCATTCGACTGGGCACACGAGGCACGCTTCCTCACCGTGCGCCCCGTCGGTGACGGCGTGCACGTGCCTCGGGACGGCATCGGCACGCGCCTGCACCTGGTGACCATCGGCCCGGACGGCTCCGAGCGCAGCATCTGGCGCCACCAGAGCGGTGGCAGCTGCTTCTCGGCACAGAGTGGCTTCGAAGTGCCCTTCGGTCTTGGAGAGGCAGTGAGTGTGGATCGGCTGGAGGTCTACTGGCCGGACGGCACCGCGCGCGTCTACCGGTCGGGGCTAGCCGCCGGCGAGCGTGTCGTCGTGGAGTACTGAGGCCGCCTCCGCGCCTGTCACTCTGGCGCCGACGAGCCGTCTTCGGGTGTCGCATCCGGGCTCACGGGCGCATCACCCTCCGCCGCATCAGCTGCTTCTTCCGCACCCTCGTCGACAGCGGGTGTGTCGACGCACGTGGCCTCGAAGCGGATCTGGTTGCGCCACGAGAAGAAGCCCAGCTCAGTCTGCGAGGTGGCCACCACGTTGACGAGGGCCCCGTTGGGACAGCGCGACACCAAGGAGTCCCAGGCCTGATCGACGTAGTCGGTGTCGTTGACTACACCGAGGATGGTCGGCTGCTCGGCCGAGGCCACCAAGAAGCGGGAGCTCTCGTCAACCTGGAGCCCAGCCATTCCGCCGGAGGCAGCCACCTGATGGACCGCGGTTGCACACCCCGACGAGAGCAGCACCAGCAAGGCGGCCCTCATCGGACGCACCAGCCCTTCGCGACGACGTTGTACCGCACGAGCAGCGGATAGCTCAGCTGCTCGTACTTGGTCAGGATGCCGGTGACCGTGCCCCCCTCACACTGCTTGCGGAGATCGTCAGCGAGGTCGTCGGCAAACGTGTCCTTGAAGCCAATGCCCAGGAACAGCAGCGGCGTCTCGGCCGAGGCACTCACGGGGGTTCCGCGCTCGGCCGGCACGGGCGTCACAGAGACGCTCTTCAGGTGAACACAGCCGACAAGTGCCAGCAGGGGCAACCAACGCATCAGCCTTCCTCCGTGCTCTCGAGCACACACCATCCCGTGAGCCGCACCACCTCGGAGCTCACGAACTTCACTTGGCGAGATGAGCGACGTACCTGCAGGCCCGTGACCCAACCCCCTGGACACTTCTTCTCCAGAGCCTCTTGGACTCCGTTCACGAAGGCGGTGCTGGCCAGGGGACGGCCAGTGCGCGGGCCCATATTGACGTAGGCCATCGCGTCACTCACCACCGGAATGTTGGCGGCGCCGACCGCGTCAACCACATCGACCCCTGCCGAGTCGAGCTCGATCACGAAGGGCGTGGCGTCGAGCTGTTGGGCATCGATCTCTCCCACCTGTACGTGATGCACCGCAACACACCCGGTGAGGACGACACTAAGGCCAAGTGCGCTGGCCAATCTCATCCGCGCTCCTTTGGACATCGACATCAAGAGTCGGCACTCTAACCACCCCCGGCGAGCCTCGACGTCCGAACCCGCGGGCTGCCCTTCATGAGAGCGACCCGCGGGCTCGAGAGTGTCGCGCCGTCAGGCGGTCAGTCGTCAGCAGCAACCTGGCGCATGGCCCAGCCGACTCCGACCATCGACATCGCGATCACCGCCATGTCGAGAGGACGGATGAAGCCGAGGTCCAGCTCGAAGACCCAGACCGCAGCTGCCGCTGCTGCGAGGCAGAAGATGCCGTAGCCGACGAGGATGCCGCCAACGACCTGCCGCTGTCCGTGCGCGGACTCCATCAGGCGTGCCGCATGGCGGGTGCGGCATCAACGGACTCGCCAGCCGCTTCCATCTTCGCGCGGGCGATGGCGTAGATCATCACGCCGTAGCCGCACTTGGCTGCGATGTCAGCGATGCTGTAGCCGACCTGCAGACCGACCGTGGCCCAGGCGCCATCGATGCCCAGCTGCGGGAAGAGGTACGCGATTGGGTAGAAGCCCCAGGTCGCGAACAGCAGCAGACGTGTGTTGTTGAGCAGGGTCTTCACCTCGCCAGACTCGTTGGCGGCGGCGCGGGAGAGCTCGACGAAGAGCACGTACAGGATGTACACGAACGGCACGGTCGACACGGCACCCCAGATGGCGCGCGTGGTGATGTCCGTCGCGATCTCACCGGGGTAGCCGGTGCCGATCATGAGCACGGTGGCGATGATCAGGCGCGTCATGATGGAGCCGCGCGTCGACTTAGGCAGCGCGAGCACTGCGACCAGCTCGGCGACGAGCAGAGGGACGGTGAGCAGCCAGTCGACGTAGCGGTAGGCGTCGTTGAAGGGCTCGCCCGTGGCCACGTACATGCCCGACTCGGCGAGGACGTAGGCATCCGACCAGCTCTCGAAGATTCGGAAGTAGTGGTAGCCCGCGATCCCAACGACCAGCGCGCTCATCACCAGCGCCGGCCGGTACTTGGCCGTGACCTGGCTTCGAGCCATGACGAAGAAGGCGAAGCTGGCAAACATCGCCGCGATGGCGAGAGACAGCGTGTTGTACACGAGGCTGAACTGGGCAAACCCCAGCTCTGGGAGGACATGCATTGGAACGCTCCTTTGGTGTGAGCAATTCCTATCCAGCCGTATTCAGTTCCTATCCAGTAGGCAGAACGCGTCAGTCGCTCCTGAGCCGAACAGAGAATGGGTATGCCGGTGGCGGCTCCATGCACGTCGCTCAGTGACCATTGAGTGCGGATTTATTCCTGGAAAGATGAGTTGTCGCCTTTCGTCTACCTTGCGCAACGTCCGGATCTGTCGCTTTCAATACCTACCCACACCCCACGATCCGGTGACGTCGCCATGGAGAGAGGCTGGCCTGTTCTTGTGCGTTGGTGACCGGACACCCCGTGAAGCACCCTTGATGCGCAAATCAACTGAAAGCCAAGCTTTCCCGTCGCCCATGGGGCTGTCGCGACCGCGCACTGCGGACACGCTGATCGACCGATACCCTTCACAGGGAGGCACGATGGACGACCACACCGCGACCGGCTCACTCATGCTCGGCCTTGGGTTCCTCGC
>PKDJ01000172.1 GCA_002862545.1 Pseudomonadota bacterium | reverse complement strand
ATCGTTCGCCTGATGCGCGACGAGGGCCTGACGATCCGTCCCACCTGCGCCGCTCGCACCCATCCGAACGACATCGCTCCGATCATCGGCATCAGCGAGCGCACCGGCGTGCCCATCGAGGTGATGGCCTTCCTGGGTTCGTCGCCCATCAGGATGTACGCCGAGAAGTGGGAAGAGGACAAGCTGGAGCGCCTGACCCGCCAGGCTGCCCGCATGACGGTGGAGGCCGGACTCCCCTTCTCCTTCGTGACCGAAGACACCGTCCGCTCCCACCCGACCACCCTGCGACGCCTGTTCGAAGCCGCCATCGAGGAGGGCGCATCCTGCCTCATCCTCTGCGACACCGTCGGCCATGCCACGCCCCGGGGCACCCGGGAGCTGGTCAAGTGGACGGACGGACTGCTCCGGGCCCACGGGGTGCGCGACAAGGTGAGCCTCGACTGGCACGGTCACAACGACCGCGGCCTGTCCGTGATCAACACCCTCGCGGCCATTGATGCCGGCTGTGACCGCGTCCACGGCACGATCCTCGGGATCGGAGAGCGTGTCGGCAACACCAGCCTCGACCAGACCCTGGTCAACCTAAAGCTGGCGGGCACGCCCCTTCGCGGAGACCTCTCGGTCCTCGGAGAGCTCGTCACGCTCGTCAGCGAGGCCTGTCGCGTGCCGATTCCGGTCAACTACCCGGTGTTCGGGCTCGACGCGTTCCGAACGGGAACCGGCGTGCACGCTGCAGCGGTGATCAAGGCCAAGCAGAAGGGCGACGACTGGCTCGCCGATCGCATCTACAGCGGCGTCCCGGCCGGCTGGTTCGGCCTGAAGCAGCGCGTCGAGATCGGCCATCAGTCTGGGCTCTCCAACGTGCGCTTCTGGCTACAGGAGGCCGGCATCGAGGCCCACGAGGACCTCGTCCACGCCATCTTCGAGCACGCCAAGAAGATGAACCGCCTCCTCGACGACGACGAGATCCGCCAGATCATCGAGGGCCACGCCGCCTGAGCACCGGCAGCGGTCAGGCGTCGTCTGACGGCCCCTCAGCAGCCTCCAGCGCTTGCTGCAGTGCGCGGGAGCGCTCGCGGCTCGCCTCACGTGCAGCGGACTGCGCGTCGTCACGCAGGAGGGCCGAGCGCCTCTGCAGCCCATGCGCGAGGTGCATCAGGAGCATCAGTCCGACCACGAGCGACACCGCCGGCACATGCTCGAAGCCAGGCAGCCCGAGCACAAGAACCGCCACGGCGACCCCGAGATCGATGAAGGCCACCGGCCAGAACACCCACGGTGTGCGAGCAGCCCACGGCAGGCGCGCGACCACCTGGTTGGCGGCAATCACGCCGACCACACCGAGGAGGACGGAGGTACTCACGTCCATGACAGCTCCGGTCCGACACCGACGTTGTCGATGAGGCGTGTCTTGCCGTAGAAGGCGGCTCCGAGGGCGCGTGCAGGCCTGTCCACTCGCTCGGCTGGCCGCAGCGTCTCCGAGTCGACGAGCTCCAGGTAGTCGAGCCGGTCGCAGTCGATGTGGCCACGGCCGAGCTCGAGGAGCCTCGCGACGGACCTCTCCCCCGAGGACACGGCGTCCCGGATGGCGAACAGCGCCTGGTGCAGGGAGCGAGCGCGCTCGCGCTCCGCCGCAGACAGGTACTTGTTGCGAGACGACAGCGCGACGCCGTCCGCGTCCCGAACCAGCGGGCCAGGCACGATGCGCACCGGGAGGGCCAGGTCGCGCACCATGCGGCGAATCACCATCAGCTGCTGGAAGTCCTTCTCCCCGAAGCAGGCCACATCACAGCGCGTGACCCCGAACAGGCGGGCGACCACGGTGGTGACACCGCCGAAGTGAGTCGGGCGGCTCGCACCACAGAGCCCTGCGGTGAGGCCGCTGACGCCCACCGACGTGCTGAAGTCCTCCGGGTAGAAGTCCTCGGGCACGAACAGCGCATCCACTCCAGCGGCAGCACACTTCGCAGCGTCTCCCTCGGGGTCACGCGGGTAGACGGCGAGATCCTCGCCGGGCGCAAACTGAAGAGGATTCACGAAGATCGACACCGCGAGGGCGTCGACCTCCGCACGCAGGCGCGTCATGAGCGAGACGTGCCCGGCATGAAGGAAGCCCATCGTCGGGACGAGGCCAACGGTGCGGCCCGCAGCCCGATGGGCCTCGGCCCACTGCGTGATCGCAGCGCTCGTCAGGAAGGTCTGCATCAGTAGAGCTTGGCCACCTTGCGCGGGCGGCGGTTGAAGCTGTGCTCCTTGCCGGGAAACACGCCCTCACGTACCTCCGTAGAGTACCGCTGGACCGCCTGGAGGATCGTGTCCTCGAGCGTCTCGTAGCGCTTGACGAACTTCGGCTTGAACGAGAGGTTCATGCCCAAAAGATCCGTGCTCACCAGCACCTGTCCGTCGCAGTGTGGTCCCGCACCGATGCCGACCGTCGGAATGCTCACGCGGTGGGTGATCTCCGCCGCAACGTCGGTGGGAAGGCCCTCGAGGACCAGGCAGAAGGCACCAGCCTCCTCCACGGCGACCGCATCGCGGACCACCTGCTCGGCCTGGGCCTCGGTCCGCCCCTGCACCCGAAATCCACCCATCGCGTGCACGGACTGTGGCGTCAGACCCACGTGGCCGACCACCGGGATGCCTGCACTCACCAGCGCGCGAATGGTCGGCGCTGCCGCCTCGCCGCCCTCCAGCTTCACGGACTGGGCGCGGCCCTCTTGGAGCAGGCGACCCGCGGCGTGCATGGCCTGATCCGTCGACCGCTGCCAGCTCATGAAGGGCATATCGCCGACGAGATGGGCATTCTCGAGGCCACGACTGACGCACCGGGTGTGGTACACCATGTGGTCGAGAGTGACGGGGAGCGTGTCGTCGTGCCCCTGCACCACCATGCCAAGGGAATCACCCACGAGCACCATGTCTACGCCCGCCTGATCGACGAGGCGGGCCATGGTCCAGTCGTATGCGGTGACCATCACAATGCGCTCGTTGTCGGCCTTCATCTTCCGAAGGTCCAACACGGTCTTGCGTCGGTTCACGGAGTTCTCCAGGTTGTCTACCCGACGCCGCCGAACAGTGTCGGCGAGTCCTCCCGGTCGGAAGCCGATCCAGGGGAAACGACGGGGCTGCCCGACATCAGCGCCGAGCGAATGGTGTCCAAGACGGCCTGCTGACCAGCAGGGTCGCCCGCGTAGTCCATATCTCGGTTGTCGAGCCGCAGGACGGGACAGTCGGTCCAGTCATCGAGGAGCCGCCAGTACCGCTGCCGGAGATCATCGAGGTAGGCCGCCTCGATCACGTCCTCTCCCGGCGCCGAGCGCTTCTCGATGCGCTTCAGAATGACCTCGGTCGGCGCGTCGAGGAACACGACCAAGTCGGGCGTGGGCGCATGCACACCCAAGGCGTCGGCGAGACGCGAGTAGATCGACAGCTCCTCTCCGGGGAGCGTCTTCTCGGCGAACAGGCGATCCTTCTCGAAGAGGTAGTCGCTGACCACCACCTCGCTGAACAGGTCACCCTGCGCGATGTCCGCCTGCTGCTGCCAGCGCGTGAGCAAGTAGTACACCTGCACAGGCAGCGCATAGCGGTGCGGATCTCTGTAGAAGGGCTCCAGGAAGGGGTTCGTCGATGCTGGCTCGAGCACCAGCTGCGCCCCCCACTCGCGCTCCAGGAGGCGAGCGAGGGTGGTCTTCCCGACGCCGATCAGGCCTTCGATGACAATGAAGTGCCGCACGGTGTCCCCTCCCCCCGACCACCCGGCAGGGTGACTGGGCAGGGATCCAACCGGTTGAGCGGGGGCCTGTCAAACGACGAGGCTGCTCACCCGGCGCTCGGGGCCGCCGCGTCGCTCGCTCCCGGCACTGCAGGTGCCGCCTCGGGGCGCGCAGCAGGAGACGAAATGAACTCGACGCGATCCGCGAGAACGACTGCCGCGGTGCGGCTGTTGCCCGAGTCGTCGCGCCACGTCTCGTAGGTCAGGGGCCCCTCGACCGCGACGAGGCTGCCTCGGGACAGGCGCTCGTGACAGAGCTCGGCCGTTCGGCCGAAGGCCTTCACACGATGCCAGTCGGTCAGGGTCGACCAGCCGTGTTCCTGGCGCACGGAGCGGTCCGTCGCGACCGACAGACTGCACCACGCTGTGCCCGTGCGCCCGTGCCTAAGCTCGGGGTCTCGACCCACACGACCGACGATGATCAGACGATTTACTCCACGCATGACTCCCTCCTTGCAGGTGTCGCTCACCGTCCAAGCAAGCCACGTTCCGGCCTAAAGGCAGCCTTTGTCCGTTTCCCGACGAGCGTCGCCGACGGACGTCCGTCAGTCTCTCGATGGCTCCGACGCCGCCGGTGCTCGCCCCTGGAGGCTGCTCCGAAGGCGGACCAACCACGCCAGCCCCGTCGCCGCCGCAAGCCAGGGAGCCCAGTCGACGGTCGCCTGTGAGCCGATCCACCCCAGCTCGTAGACGCCCCAGTGAAGAGGGAAGGCCAGTGCATAGCCCCAGCCATGGTGATCCTGGAGCACGTCGAGTCCGATGTGCGTGGCGACACCGAGCAGGAGGCACACCAGTGCACGGCGCCGGTCCTCGGGCGCGAAGGTGCTCGCCAGTGCCACGCACAGCGCAACCTGCGGCAGGGGCTCGTGCAGCATGCTCCAGCCCTGCAGCTCCGGTAGCTCGACGAGCTGCCCCACGGATTCCAAGACGATGGGCGGCACGCGGGCCGTGAGATCGGGCAGCGTCGCCCCGAGCGCGACCAGGACGAGACCTCGGGCCCGGACGAGCGCACCAGGCAGGAGAACCACGCACAGGTGAGTGACCAGATCAGCCACGGATCACCCAACCCCGCTCGGTCCAGCGGAGCCCCAGTGGCAGCACGACAAGCAGGAGGACGAGGCCGAACCCTCCAAGCCGGCGCTTGGTGGCGCGCCCCTCGGCCACCGTCCGCCACTCCTGCTGAAGGGACAGGGTGTCCGCGCGCCACGTTCCGCCGAGGTCCACCTCGCGTCCGACCTCGAGACCCGTCGTCGGCCCCATGACGCGGAGCGTCACAGCACCCTTTCGCACCTCGAAGCTGTCTGCTTCGATCGCCCTCACCTCGACCAGCGACAGCGTGAGCTCACGCCCGTCCCAGGCCTGCGGATCGAGCAAGGGCCCGGCGATGCCGACCCGTCCGGTCGCGTTGCCCCAGGCTCCGAGCCCCAGGCACAGACCCATGAAGCCGAGCGCACAGATGCGCACGAACCAGGGACGACCGAAGCCCTCCGCACTGTGCACGCGACCGCCTCCTTGGGTGCTTGACACCCACCCCGGTCCGGTTAACTCACGCGCGCTGGGCGATTAACTCAGTGGGAGAGTGCTGCCTTCACACGGCAGAAGTCACTGGTTCAAATCCAGTATCGCCCACTCCTCATAGGCCTCCGTCGAACCTCGACGGGGGCCTTGCTCGTTCTTGATGTCCATCCGGCGCGCTGCGGTCGTCTGTGCTCGTCACGGACGATTGACGCCAGGCGCGCATTGGCTACCTGCCCGATGAACTGGAGGCCCCATGCGCGCACTCGTCGTCCTTCTTCCCCTGCTCGCAGTCCCTGCCCAGGCAGGGGACATCGATCCGGAGACTGCGGTGGCGTACCGCCAGGCGTCGTTCGGTGCTCTCGCTAAGCACATGAAGACCACCGGCATGATCGCCAAGGGTCAGGTGCCCCACACGGGCGACCTCGAGACGCACGCCGTGGCGCTCAATATGCTCGCCAAGCAGCTTCCAGGGTGGTTCCCCGAGGGCACGGGACCCGAGGCAAGCGAGAAGACCGCAGCCCTCCCTGCTGCCTGGTCCGACCGTGAGGGCTTGGAGAAGGCCGCGAAGGCCCTCGAGGACGCCTCGGCGAAGCTGATCGAGCTCTCCAAGCAGGAGCCCATCGACCTGACGGCCGTGAAGGCTCAGGTCGGCCAGGTGGGCCGCAGCTGTGGTGGCTGCCACGACACCTTCAAGAAGGACGACGACCACTGATTCTCCTCGTCGCCAGCTTGGCCCTCGCCGCAGCCGATGCGGAGCGCGGAGCCGTACTGGCCGGACTGGGCGGCTGCCTTGCCTGCCACACGGCAGACTCTGGGCAGCCGGGGGCGGGTGGACACCGCATCGAGACGCCCTACGGCACCTTCGTGGGGAGCAACATCACCCCGGACCCCCTGCACGGTCTCGGGACCTGGTCTCGGGCCGACTTCGACCGCGCGATGCGCAAGGGGAAGTCTCCCGCCGGTCGCGCCTACTGGCCCGCCTTCCCGTGGCCCTCGTTCAGCGAGCTGACCGACGAGGATGTCGATGACCTCTGGGCCTGGGTCCAGTCCCTCGAGCCCTCTGCGAGGCCCGACGAGCCACACGAGCTGGAGCGCGGGTATCGGGGCCGCCTCAAGGCTGGCCTGTGGCGTACCTTCGTGCATCGACAGCGAGAGGTCCTGCCCGACGACGAGAGCTGGTCGGAGGAGGTGCGTCGCGGGGCCTACTTGGTGAACACCCTCGGGCACTGCGGCGGCTGTCACAGCCCTCGCACCCGGCTCGGGCGTGAGGATGCCACACGCCGGCTGGCAGGCGGCGACACGCCCCCCTACCGCGCCCCGAACCTCACTCCGCACGCCGACGGTCTCGCGACCTGGACCGACGACGACTGGTCGTCCTTCCTCGACATGGGCATGCTGCCCGACGGCGACTTCACCGGACGTGGCATGGCGCGCGTGGTCAACGAGGGCACCTCGCTCCTCACCACCGAGGATCGCGAGGCCATGGCCGCGTACCTGCGGCAGCTGACACCCCACCCGGATGCCGAGCCCGAGTGAGAGAGGCCACGCGTCGCGACGAGGCCGTGCCTAGGTGAGCTCCGCCACCAAGCCCTGCATGCTGGCCCGCGCATCGCCCAGCAGCATCTGCGTGTTGTCGTTGAAGAACAGTGGGTTCTGCACGCCCGCGTACCCCGAGCCCAGGCTGCGCTTCAGGACCACGACGGTGCCGGCCTCCCAGACCTGAATGACGGGCATCCCGTAGATCGGGCTGCTCTCGTCGGTCTCGGCGGAGGGATTGACCACGTCGTTGGCGCCAATCACGAGGACGAGGTCGGTCTGACCGCACTCGTGATTGACCTCGTCCATCTCGAAGACGATGTCGTAGGGCACACCCGCCTCGGCGAGCAGCACGTTCATGTGACCCGGCAGACGCCCCGCGACCGGGTGGATCACGAAGCGGACGTTCACCCCGCGACTGCGGAGGAGCTTCGTGAACTCCTGGACGAGATGCTGCGCCCGCGCGACCGCCATCCCGTAGCCCGGAACGATCAGCACCGACTTGGCGTCGCGTGCGAGCTGTCCTACCCCCGCGATGTCGGTGACCGTGGCCTCGCCCTGCGGAGCAGCGACGCTCGCCTTGGGCTTGCTGTCGCCCGTCCCGAAGCCGCCGAAGACCACACTCCAGATGCTCCGGTTCATGGCCTTGCACATGATGTAGGACAGGATGGCACCGCTGGAGCCGACGAGGGCTCCCGTGACGATGAGCAGGTCATTGCCGAGCATGAAGCCCGCCGCTGCAGCCGCCCAGCCGGAGTAGCTGTTCAGCAGCGACACGACGACGGGCATGTCGGCCCCACCGATGGCCATCACGAGGTGGACACCGAGCCCGCATGCCAGCACCGTCATGCCGAGCACCAAGCCGAGCCCCAGGTCGGTGACCCCGCCCGCAGCGACCGCATCGAGCAGGAACGGCACCATGCCGCCGAGCACAGCGAGCGTCACGACGGCGTTCAGCACGTGCCGGCCAGGCAGGAGCATCGGCTTGCCGCCGATCGAGCCCCTGAGCTTGGCCCAGGCGATCACCGACCCGGTGAAGGTGATCGCACCGATGGCGATGCCCACCCACACCTCGACGAGGTGGACCACCAGCTCAGCGCCATGGAGGTCGTGCAGAGCCAGGTAGGAAGAGATGCCCACGAGGACCGCCGCCAGCCCCACGAAGGAGTGCAGCACAGCCACCAGCTCGGGCATCGCCGTCATCGCGACCCGCCGCGCCAGCACGGCGCCGATCGCTCCGCCCGCGATGATGCCCGCGACCGCGAACGTCCATGCGTCGACGGCGGGGTGGAAGAAGGTCGCGATCATCGCGATCGCCATGCCGATCACGCCGTACATGTTGCCGGCGCGTGCGGTCTCCTGCCGAGACAGACCGCCCAGGGACAGGATGAAGAGCACCGCAGCCGCGAGGTACGCGACGGTGAGGAGGTTCGCCGACATCAGCCCTCCCTCCTGAACATGCCGAGCATGCGCTGGGTGACCATGAAGCCACCGACGATGTTGATGCTCGCCACGAAGATGGCGACCAGCCCCAGCACGGCGGCTGCATCGAGGGCGCCGGTGCCGGCCTGGATGAGGCCACCGACGACGATGATGCCGCTGATGGCGTTCGTCACACTCATCAGCGGTGTGTGCAGAGCCGGCGTGACGCTCCACACGACCTGCCAGCCCACGAAGCACGCGAGGACGAAGACGGTGAAGTGCTGGATGAAGTCACCGGGCGCAAAGGCTCCGACGAGGCCGAGCACCAGCGCGCCCACCAGACCCGTCATCGGCCCGATGGACAGACCACCCGCGTCGTGACCGTGGCCGCCCGAGGGCTTCGGGGCAGGCGGCGGAGGGGGCGCAGGGGCGGGGACTGCCGCCGCGGCAGCGGGCTTGGGCGGCGCCGCCGCGGGCTCGGGATCCGGAGGCGGTGGCCAGGTGACCTGTCCCTCGCGAACGCAGACCGACTTGCGGACCACCTCGTCGCTCTCGTCGAGGCGGAAGTCCTCACCACCACCGAGGTCCTTGAGCAGGTTGACGAGGTTCTGGCCGAAGAACTGGCTGGCGTGCGTGGGCAGGTGACTCGTGAGATCCGTGAGTCCCACCACGATCACGCCGTCGACCGTCACGACCTCGCCTGGAACCGTCGCCTCGCAGTTGCCCCCCTGACGCGCCGCGAGGTCGACCACGACAGAGCCCTCGCGCTGCGCCTCGACCATGTCCTGCGTCCACAGGATGGGGGCGCGCCGACCCGGGATGAGGGCCGTCGTGATCACGATGTCGACCTCCTTGGCCTGCTCCCGGAAGAGCGCCATCTCGGCCGCGATGAACTCGTCGCTCATCACCTTGGCGTACCCACCACCGCCATCACCCGACTCTTCGAAGTCGAGCATCAGGAACTCCCCTCCGAGGCTCTCGACCTGCTCCTTCACGGCCGGGCGAACGTCGAAGGCTCGAACGATGGCGCCCGATGCACGGGCGGCGCCGATTGCCGCCAGGCCAGCGACCCCTGCCCCGATCACCAGCACCTTTGCCGGCGGCGACTTGCCAGCGGCGGTGATCTGCCCGCCCATGAAGCGCCCGTAGCGGTGGGTGGCCTCGACGACCGCCCGGTAGCCCGCGATGTTCGCCATGGACGAGAGGACATCGTAGGCCTGCGCTCTCGTGATCCGAGGAATCTTATCGAGCGCGAGCGCCGACACACCGCGGGCGGCGAGCGCCTCGAGTCGCTCCATGTCTTGGTCGGGGTAGAGCAGAGAGACCAGCGTCGTGCCTTCCTGCAGACAGGCGATCTCGTCTGCGGTGGGTGGCTCGATCTTCAGCAGCAGCGCTGCACGCTCGTAGACCTCCGAGTGGCTCGCGACGAGCTCGGCTCCCGCGTCGGCGTAGCCAGAGTCCGAGAGTCGCGCGCCCTCCCCAGCTCCCTCCTGCACCAGGACCTCGAAGCCCAGTGCCTTGAGCCGTCGGACAGTGTCGGGCGTGGCTGCCACGCGACGCTCACCAGAGCCACTCTCTTTGGGAACACCGACGATCATCCGAGCCTCTCGTACGTGCACGGTCACTTAAGCCGGATCAGGAAGCCGCACAGCACGCAGACGCGCTCGATGCAGCGTGCCATCTCCCCTCACCGGCCAGCGTCTGGGGTAGGGCCGTCCGGGGTCGAGCGCAGCCGCCCGCAGCCATCCGACGCGCTCATCGCGCAGCAGCGACGCGATCGCCTCACCCACCCCAACGCAGCAGGTGACGCCGTAGCCGCCGAGGCCGGCCGCCCAGACCAGCCCCACACACTCCGGATCCCGCCCCAGCACCGGGCGACGGTCGGGAGCAAAGGTCCGGAGGCCGGTCCATCCTCCGCGGATCTCCACATCGGCCAGCCGGGGCAGGTACCTACGAAGCTTGGCGAGGGCGTGCGCGGCCTGGACGGGGTCGAGCGGACCGGTAGACCCTGCTGCTTCTCGCGGGAAGGCGATCGTCTCGTCACAGCCAGAGACCAGCCATCCACTGGAGTCGGGGCGCGCATAGACCCCGACATCGTCGATCCATGTCCACGGATGCTCCGACCGCCACGCCGCACCCCGACTGGTCTGCAGCATGGTTCTCCGCACCGGGATCAAGGGTCTCTGGAGGCCCGCACGCGCGGCGAGCACAGCGCTCCAGGCCCCCGTTGCCAGGACGACGCACTCGGCGCCGAGGACGTCCTCGTCGGTCTCCACCCCTGTCACGCGGCCCGAGCGAAGGGTGAGGGCTCGCACAGCCGTGCCCGTCCGGACCCTCCCACCATGACGCTGCAGCACAGTCGTGAAGCCCTCGATGAGCGCCCGAGGATCGGCGACCCGCTCGTCGGGCAGCCACCAAGCCCGCGTCAGGTGCGTCCCCGCCGCTGCCGGTGCGACCTCCTCCGGCCGGTCGACGGCCTCGACGCGAACACCCGCCGCACGGAGATGAGCGACGGCGTCGTTGAGGTGCGTGGGGTCGTGAGCAAGGCCGACCAGCGCCCCCGTCACACGCGAGGCCTCGGCGAACTCGGGGGGAGGATCGGACAGCCAGGCTGCAGAGCGCAGCGCGAGCGCTCGCTCCTGCGGATCCTCTCCGAGTCGACGGATCATGCCCGCGTTCTGAGAGGAGGCCTCGGTGCCGAGGCCCGGAGCCCGCTCGACCACCAGGACGTCGTGCTCGGGGGCGAGGAAGGCCGCGACGGCCATCCCCGCCAGCCCTCCCCCCACGACGATCACCTCAGCGCCCGTCATCGTGCCTCCACGCCCCCGTTAGCCCGTCGCGCGATTTTTCGACCCCTCCTAGGGAATGGGAGCCAGGGTCACCCGTAGAGACAGGTACACCATGGAGGACATCGCATGTCGCGGATTGACTGGCTCGGCCTCGGACACTTGTGCATGGGCGCGCTGTCGGCTGCCTCCCTCTTCGTCGTCGCCCTGCTGCAGCTCTGCATCCCTTGGCTGGCGCCCGCAGAGCCGCTGCTGCCCTTCGTGCTGATCGCAGGCTTCAGCGCCATGCTCGGAGTAGTGTTCGGCGGTCTGTACGTCGCGACGGGCGTGGGCCTGGGCGCACGTGCACCCTGGTCCCGCGTCGCCGCGCTGCTGCTCAGCGGCATGTCGATCGGCTCGATGCCCTTCGGCACCCTCCTGGGAGCCGCGAGCCTGCTCACACTGCTCGACGAGGACGTGGCGCACGAGTTCCGCTGACCGGCTGCTGACACGCCGAGACGCCGCAGAAGGTTGCGGCGGCGTATGATGCAGCCATGTCGTATCACCTGCAGCTCAGCCTCTCGCGCGAGATGTGGGAGGAGCTCCTCCGAGCAGCCCTCCCCGTCCGTCTCGCGGGTGCGAACTTCCACCTCGCTCGCGATCTCAAGAGCGGCCTCAAGCAGCTCGGGGTGCGGGAGGCTGTTGCCGGTCTCCTCGAGGATCGGGAGCCCCCACAGATGCTGGCACGCGTGCGCGACCGTGCCCGTCAGGGCTGGCAGGAGGCTCGCCCGTCCGTCTACCGGCGGATCAACGAGCTCGTCTCCGTTCGGGGTACCTGGACGGTCGAGCTCGACGGTATGGGCACTCAGCTCACCTACGCCAAGCAGCAGGTCCATGCCGATGCCTTCGTCAAGGGTGTCGCGGAGGGAGAGATCCTGCTCCTCAAGGCGAACGTCGAGATCCCCTTCCGCATCGAGCGCCGCCTCGGCGCGAGCGTCTCGCTCGGCGACATCCACTACGACCCCGGTCACCGAGCCGTGATCGGCTCGCTGCAGGACCTCGGCATCTACATCGGCGACAACGCCGTCCTGCAGCTCCTCTCGCGCCTCGCAGAGTACGGTCTCGAGCAGCAGCTTCCTCGCGTCAATCCCGTGCCGATCCTCAAGCGGGACCAAGTCGACGAGATGGTGGGCCCCATGGGCGGGGCGCTGAAGATGCAGATGGGCGTCGAGGACCTCGACCTCGAGATCACAGCCGACGACCTCACGCTCAAGGTGCGCTTCGGGTTCACGCGCGCACAGCTCACGGATCAGGCGGCCGAAGACACCCCCTGACCGCAGCGCGTCTACTGTCGACCCTAGGGCCGCCAAGCTAATATTGTGCGCTCCAAACCCTGCGACGCCACCGCTCGGGGCGGTGCCGCGCGGCCATTTCTCACGAGGTGCACATGCCGACTGACGATCAACTCCGCGAAGAGCTCGGACAGCTTGGGCTAAACGAGCGCAGCTTCCGTGCGCTTGCACTGCTGCCGCTCGTGGAGGTCGCGTGGGCCGATCATCAGATTCAGTCCGAGGAGAAGGACAAGATCATTCAGATCGCTCGCGGCCACAAGCTGCTGACCCGAAGCGGTGCCGAGGTACTGAAGGACTGGCTGACTGACCGGCCCTCGCCGGAGACCTTCGCGCGCGGGCGCAAGCTGCTGGTCGCCCTGGCGCACCACGAGGGCCAGGTCGGCTCCGACATGCCTCCCGAGGCACTCCAGACCGTGCTCGAGTTCTGCGCCCACGTCGCAGAGGCGGCCGGGGGCCTGTTCGGTGTCTTCTGGACCATCTCGGGCGCCGAGAAGCGTGCTCTTCGCGAGATCGCACAGGCGATCGAGGAGGAGTCCGCGAAGCGCGCGAACCCCACGCGTGGAATCGTGGGGCGCTCGCTCACGGGCGAGTGGATGGACCTGATGGGGGAGCTCTCAAGCAGCGACTCGGTGAGAGCGGTGGATCCGCACGCCGTGTCAGATTAGGCGCCGCGCCAATCCACCATGGAGGCCCTCATGGCCATCGAGCGCACCCTCTCCATCATCAAGCCCGACGCCACGGGCAAGAACCTGATCGGCAAGATCATCGCCCGCTTCGAGCAGGAGGGCCTCAAGATCGCCGGTGTCCGGAAGGTCCACCTCTCCCAGCAGGAGGCCGAGGGCTTCTACGCCGTGCACAGCGAGCGCCCCTTCTTCGGCGAGCTCGTCGAGTTCATGACGAGCGGCCCCTGCGTCGTCATGGTCCTCGAGGGTGAAAACGCGATCCTCCGCAACCGCGAGATCATGGGCGCCACCAACCCCGCCGAGGCAGCCGAGGGCACCCTCCGCAAGCTCTACGCGGACTCCATCGGCGAGAACGCCGTGCACGGCTCCGACAGCCCCGAGAACGCGGCCATCGAGGTCGCCTACTTCTTCCGCGCCACCGAGCTCTTCTGAGCGAGGTCGCGCCAGCGGCACGGGGGCGCCGGGCAGAGCTCGGAGCCCCTCGTCCCGTCCGAGGTGTCGACGCATGACACCCGACGACCGCTGGCTCGAGTGGATGCGTCTGCGCGAGATCCTGCGCGGTCGCCCCCTCCCCTGCGCCTTCATCGACATGGACGCCCTCGAGGCGAACCTGTCGCTGCTGCTCGCCCGCGCCCCAGCGCCTCTGCGTCTGCGCATCGCCACCCAGTCGATTCGAGTCCCGGCGCTGCTCCGCCACGTGGCGGCTCTGGCCGGTGATCGCCTCGCCGGCTGGAGGGCCTTCCACGCCGAGGAGGCTCGCATGCTGGTCGAGCACGGCCTCGACGGCATCATCTTGGCCTCCCCCCTCACCTCCCGAGCTGAGGTCGACACCGTCGTGAGCCTGGTCGCTGCAGGTCGCGACATCATGCCGACGGTCGACTGTCCAGCACACGTGCGTCTGCTCGAGGCCGCCGCAGGTGCTGCTGGGGTCCAGCTGCGGGTCTGTGTCGACGCAGACGTGTCGCATCGGCCCCTGAGCATCGCACGCCCCGACGCGCGCCGATCGTCCATCTGCTCCGTCGACGATGTCCTGCGCCTCGTGCGCGCCTTGGAGGGAGCCCCTCACCTGTCGCTGGTCGGGCTCATGGCCTGCGAAGCCCAGGTCGCCGGCCGCTCGAAGCGCCGGTCCCGTCGGATCGAGGCGAGGGCCGCGAAGTGGCTCGAGCAGCGCTCGGTGCGGCTCGCTGCCCAGCGGCGACACGACATCGTGCAGGCCCTGCGTGCGGCCGGACACCCGGTCACGCTCGTGAGCGCCGGGGGTGGGGGCTCTCTCCAGGCGATGCAAGCCCACGCTGTCACAGAGGTCGCAGCAGGCCCTGGGCTCTACGCACCCCATCTCGTCGACGGCGACGACGACCTCCCGCTCCAGCCCGCAGCCTTCTTCGCTGTTCAGGTGACCCGACAGCCCGCCCCGCACATCATCACCTGCGCGGGTGGTGGCTACGTGGCCTCTGGGCCCTGCGGCCCCGACCGCCTGCCGACCGTCCACGCACCCGGCGACCTCGCGCCGCTCTCCGCCGACGGCTTCGGCGAGCTCCAGACGCCCCTCCGCTGGTCGGGCCGAGGCGCCGCGCCGCCCCTCGGCGCCCCCATCATCTGCCGACCCGCCAAGGCCGGCGAGCTGATGGAGCGCTTCGAGCGTGTGCTCTGGGTGCGCGGCAACCGCGTCATCGACGAGACCCCGACCTACCGGGGCCTCGGGGGGCGTTACCTGTAGCGGGCCGACGTGGGGGGTCGATGCGTGCGACGAGGATCGGGGTCGGAGCGGTGCTCGCGCTGCTCATGTCCTGCGCGGAGCCCGAGGAACCCGCCCCGCCGCGCGAGTCGTGCGGCACCGGTGTCGACGAAGACGGCGACGGCCTGCTCGACTGCGACGATCCCGACTGTGCCGAGACCTGCGTCGAAGACTGTGCCGATGGTCTCGACAACGATCTCGATGGCCTTCGTGACTGTGAGGACGACGACTGCGACGGTCGCTGCCCCGAAGACTGCACAGACGGTCGCGACAACGACGCCGATGGCTGGACGGACTGTGACGACGACGACTGCCTCGGACTGTGTCCGGAGGACTGCGCCAACGGCGAGGACGACGACGGCGACCGCCTCACCGACTGTGTGGATCCCGACTGCCACACCGCCGAGTCCGGCTGCCCCGAGGTGTGCGACAACCGCCTCGACGACGATGCCGACGGTCAGTTCGACTGCGCCGATCCCGACTGCGATGGCCAGTGCCCCGAGGACTGCTACGACGGCCGCGACAACGACCTCGATGGCTTCGTGGACTGTGACGACACCGACTGCCTCCTGCGCACCTGTCCCGAGCAGTGCACGAACGGGCGCGATGACGACGACGACGGCCTACAGGACTGCGACGACCCCGACTGCATCGACGCCTGCGACTTCGACCGAGACGGGAGCCGCAACCCGGAGCATGGTGGGGGCGACTGCGACGACACCGACCCCGACACCTACCCTGGCGCTCCCGACCTCTGCGAGGACGGCATCGACCAGGACTGCGACGGCGTCGACCGCACCTGCTTCCCACGCTCCTGCAGAGAGGTCTTCGAGGCTGGTTTTCGCGACAGCGGCCCCTACGTCCTCGATCTCCTCGGTGACGGTCGCCGCCAGTTCGACGTCTGGTGCGACCTCGACGATGGCGGCTGGACCCCGGTGTTCCTGAAGAACTCCATCCATCAGGATCCGCTCTTCGTTGACGGGCTCTACGCCTTCGGCGTGGAGTGGAGCTTCACCCACTTGTTCGCGGGCGACCCCGCAGACCTCTCCGGGCCAGACTACGGAGCACCGGCCATCGCGTGGATGGAGATCAACGCGCTGTCCTACGACCACATCCGACTCACCGCGTACGCAGAGGGCCGGCTGAGCTACGTCAGCGATGCCATCCGAAGGGACGACCTGAACGTCCGCTTCGGGCAGTCCGGCTACTACTTCTACGACGCACCCGCCGACCCACCTCGTGCCGATGGGCAGACCTACACCTGGTGTGCGGGGGATGCTTCCTTCATGGACGACGGCGTCGGTCAGTTCAACCAGCCGGTCGGGGCACCGGACGACTGCAAGGGGCACGAAGACGCAGGGGGCGGTTGGGACTTCTCGCGCTCGCTCCTTCCCGACGCCGGCCTGACCATCGCCGACGGTGCCCACGGGGCCTACATGATGGGCGACTTCGCCTCCGCGGTCGTAGCCACACCCGACGCGGGCGCCGCGCAGGTCATCTGGATCCGCTGATGGTGAGTGAGGGCTGGCTCGTCGGTCATGGTGGAGCGCCCGTGTTTCACCGCTTCGCCATGCCGGATGCCCCGCGTGCAGCGGTGTTGCTCCTGCATGGCTACAGCGAGCACTCCGGCCGTCACCTGGCGACCCTCCGCGACCTCGCCGAGCACGGCTTCGCTGTGTTCGCGCCCGACCATCGGGGCCATGGGCGGACGGCCCAGGTTCCGGGCTTGATCCGCAATGTGAACGACGTGCTCGCGGACATCGGTATCCTGCACCGTCGCGCACTGGAGCGCTGTCCGGGGGCGCCGGTGTTCGTGCTGGGCCACTCCATGGGCGGCCTGCTCGCTCTTCGCTACGCCCAGCTTCACGGCGAGTGCCTGGCAGGACTGGTCGTCAATGGGCCGGCGATTGAGGTTCCCGAGAGCATTCCACGGACCATGGTCGCGCTAGCCCGCGTGGTGGGACGGCTGGCTCCCCGACTGCCTGTGCAGTCCTTCCACGACCCCAAGCGAGGGCATGCGAACGCCGCGCAGCACGTAGTTGATGCGGACGATCCCTTGATCTACAGGGGTCGCATCCGCGCAGGGACGGGTGCCACCCTCTACCGCACCATCCGACAGACGCGCTCGGACCTCCACCGGGTCAGCACCCCGCTGCTCGTCACCGCGGGGGCCAGCGACCAGACGGTGCCCCCGAGCGTCGTCCAGCGCGTCCACGACGGTGTACGCTCGTCAGACCGCACCGCTCACCTGTTCGCCGGTCTCCGTCACGAGGTGTACCTGGAGCACCAAGCTCCAGACGTGCGCACGCTCTGGCGCAGCTGGATGGAGACTCGCCTGTGAACGTCTGTCTGCTCATGCTCGCCTGCTCCAGCCCAACGCCACCCGATGTCGAGGCGGACCCCACAGTCGCTCCCGCGGCCCCCGACACAGTCGCTCCCGCGGCCCCCGAGAGTGAGGCCACCGGGCCGCTGGTGCTGCGACTGCGGGGCGAAGAGGTGCAGATCGGTTCCCAGGTCGTCGAGGGTCTGCCCGGTCCAGATCCCGCAGGCGTCGTCGAGGCCCTGGCGAGCCTGGTGCGCGCCTCAGCGGCCGAGGCCGTGATCATCGATGCACCCGCAGAGGCCCGCTGGCTCCACGTCCGGCAGGTCGCGATCTCTGCGCGCGAGGGCGGAGCAACCTCCCTCTACTGGCGCCTCGGACAGCTCACCGTCGGCCCGACCGTGCCCGAGGAGCGCTCCTCGGGTCGACTCGCCGGTGCCTGTCGTGGCGAGCGCCTCCCCGTGATCGGAGTGGACCGGCGCTACACCGTCAACCTCGAGGCCAACGCCGAGGTCTCCTGGGCACGCGCCTCCGTCACCTTCCGCCCGGTCGTGGACGATGGGGAGCCAACACCCTTCGAGGGCCTCGAGCCCGCATGCTGGCAGGCAGCCTCGTGCGACGCTCTGCTCGAGGGCCCCGGGGCTCGCGACGCCTGCGATGCGGCCACCTCGGGCTCCGAGCCAGGTCGCGCTCGCGTCGCCGTTGGAGGGAGCAGCGGCTGCCTGGCACCGCTGTGGAAGGGCACGCGCCCAGCAGCCTGGACGATCGGCGAGGCGCTCACAGGCGTCGGCGCCAAGGAGCACGACGTGCAGCTCGTCCCCGAGGCTCGAGTGACCTGGGACGTCGTGCACGCCACGCTGGTCAACCTGGACGAGACTCTTGGAATGCCCCATCTGCCTCTGAGCTTGCTGCAAGGCAACGACGGACCACCCGTCTGTGACGCCCCTGCTCGTTCGACACCTGACGTGCTGCGAGCAGCGGGGTCCTGGGTGGGCGGCCAGCTGGTCGAAGGCAGCAGCTTGGGTCGCAGAGACCACGCGCACCCGCCCGAGGCGACCGCGGGCGAAGACACCCCGAGTGCTGGAGAGACGGAGTGAGCGACCTTCGACAGACCGCCCTCGCCTGGATCGCCGACGATCCGGATCCCGAGACCCGCGCCAGCGCTCGTGCGCTACTCGACGACCCCGCTGCGCTGCAGGAGCACTTCGGCAGCCAGCTCGCCTTCGGCACCGCCGGCCTGCGCGGCGCTCTCGGTCCGGGCCCCAACCGGATGAACCGCGCGTGGGTACGCCGTGTGTCGGCCGGCCTGGCTGCTCATGTCCGCTCGGCGGGGGGCGAGCGCGTCGTCGTCGGCTTCGACGCACGGAGGATGAGCCGGGAGTTCGCGGAGGACACCGCGCGGGTGCTCGCCGGCGCCGGCCTCGAGGTGATCCTCTACGACGGCACCTGTCCGACCCCCGAGCTTGCGCACGCCGTGCCGTGGCACGAGGCCGCAGCAGGCGTGATGGTCACCGCCTCCCACAATCCCCCGCAGGACAACGGCTACAAGGTGTACGGGCCCGAGGGAGCCCAGATCGTGCCACCCACCGACGTAGCCATCGCAGGCGCCATCCCCTCAGCACTCGCCCACGTCGCCGTGCCCGGACTCGAGGAGCTGCGTTCGGACCGACGGGTCCACTCCCCCGACCCCGCCGCCGGTCGCGCCTGGCTCGAGGGCGCCCTGGCGCTCCGCGTCCACACCGGTAGCAGCCTGCCCCTCGTCTACACCCCGATGCACGGGGTCGGACGCGACCGGGTGGTCGAGCTCTTGGCAGCAGCCGGTCACACCGACGTGCACGTCGTGCCCCAGCAGGGCGAGCCCGACGGCAGCTTTCCGACCGTGTCCTTCCCCAATCCGGAGGAGCCCGGGGCTCTGGATCTCGCGATCGCCCACGCCGAGGCCACGGGAGCATCCCTGATCGTGGCGAACGACCCCGACGCCGACCGGCTGGCGGTGGCGCTGCCACGCGACGGAGCCTGGGTGCGCCTCACGGGCAACCAGGTCGGGGTGCTGCTCGCCGACGACCTGCTCGCCCACGGGACGAGCGACGTGCCACGGATGGTCGCGACGACGATCGTGTCCACCAGCCTCCTGGCACGGATCGCTGCGGTGTATGGCGCGCACTACGCCGAGACCCTGACCGGCTTCAAGTGGATCGGACGGGCGGCCCTCCGCTTCGAGGCAGAGGGCGGCCAGTTCGTGCTCGGCTTCGAGGAGGCCATCGGCTACAGCGCCGGCTCTCTCGTGAGAGACAAGGACGGCGTGACCGCGGCACTGCTGCTCGTCGACCTCGCCGCCGACCTGGCTAGCCGCGGCCAGACACTGTGGGATGCGCTCGATGCGCTCGCCGATCGCTTCGGAGCCTACGCCACTCGCCAGCGGAGCCTTCGCCTGCCGGGCTCTGACGGCGCCGCCCGGATTGCCGCCGCGATGGCCGCCCTGCGCGAGACCCCACTGCGCATGCTCGACGGCGTGGAGGTCGTGCGCCATCGCGACCTGCTCACGGGTGAGAGCGTCGACCACGTCATGGACGTCACGGAGCGCATCGACCTTCCGCAGTCGAACGTCCTCGGCTACGAGCTCGCCGATGGCCGGAGCCTGCTGGTCCGACCGAGCGGCACCGAGCCCAAGCTGAAGTTCTATGCGGAGGCTCGCGAGATCGTCGGAGATGACGGAACGCTGGCGGCCGAGGCGCGGGCCGCCGCAGCCGCTGACCGACTCCTCGACGCCGCCGTGACCCTCACGGGCCTCGGCTAGTTGCGCTCAGCCGACGGCGGCCTCCAGCTCGTCGAGCGCCTCACCCGCGAACACGGCGAGCCGCTGCAGTGACGGCAGGGCCTCTCGGCAGCCGATGAAGCCGAAGTTCATCGTCCCCGCGTAGCTGTTGAGCGTGATGTTGAGCCCGTAGCCATGGAACGGGATGGACAGCGGGTAGCTTGCCTCGAGCCGCGCTCCGCGGAAGTAGAGCGGCTCCGGCGGGCCCGGAACGTTCGAGATGATCAGGTTGAAGGCCGGGGGGAGACGACCCGCTGTGTCGGTGGCGAGCTGGATCGTCAGCGGCGTCAGGAGCAGCGCCGTGTACTGCACGATGGTGCTGCGCGGCATCTTCTCGAGCTGCTGCTTTGCCCGCCGCGTCGAGGCCACGATCACTCGCAGCCGCTCTGCTGGATCCGCGATGTTCGTCGCCAGCGAAGCCAGGATGGCGCCCAGCGCGTTGCCGCCGCCCGGGTCGTCCGCCGGACGGATGTTCACCGGCAGCAGCGCAATCAGCGGCTTCGAGGGCAGCGCACCCTGCCCGTCGAGGTAGCGACGAAGCGCCCCGGAGCAGATGGCGAGCGCCACGTCGTTGAGCGTGGCTCCCGACCGGGTTGCCAGCCCCTTGAGGCGCTCCATGGGGTAGCTCTGCGTCGCGAACCGTCGGTTCCGGCTGATCCGCCGGTTGAACGCCGTCCGCGGCGCCTGCATCGGTGCCGCGAGCGTCGAATCGGAGCCTCGAAGCGAGCGCGCCAGGCGCGCCACGGCCTTCACGAAGCTCTTCGTGCCGTCCACCTGCTCGCGGGCAAGGTCGAGCAAGCCTGCGAGGCTCGCGGTGGGGTCGCCCACCGAGGCCCTGCGCTCACGCGGGCGCGTGAAGAACAGCGGGGTGTCGCGCTCATCGGGGTCGGTCGAGAGGCTCTTGGAGAGGATCTGCATCGCGGTGTAGCCATCGACCATCGCGTGATGGACCTTCGTGTACATCGCGAAGCGGCCCCCCTCGAGACCCTCGATGAGATGAACTTCCCAGAGTGGACGATGAAAGTCCATCGATACGCTGTGCAGCCGGGAGACGAGGATGCCGAGCTCACGCTCGCCCCCCGGCACGGGCAGCGCTGACCGTCGCACGTGGTAGTCGAGGTCGAACTTGCGGTCCGTCACCCAGCGCTGCCGCGGGCTCCCCGGGTGGACCGGGTTCTTGAGCCGCCGCGTCCACAGCGGCTGAACCGGCGGCGAATCTCGAAGCTCGAGCATGAGCTGCCGGAGAAAGTCCGGCGGTGCATCGGGCGGCGGCGTGAAGGGCATCAGGCCGCCGACGTGCATCATGGACTCGAGCGTCTCCGCTGCGAGAAACACTGCCTCTGTGACTGTGATGCGCCGGTCCGTCATGGTTCGAGACTACCCCATCACAGGTCAGACGGCGCCCGCCGCGGCGGGCGGCGTCACAACATCCTAGCGGGCATGCTGCTCAGAGCGCGCGGACCGGCGACACGAGGCACGTCGCGAGATCCATGGCCTGGAGGGCTGTCCCGCACGACTCGGCCGGCAGGTCGAGCTCAAGGACCGCGGCCCCGCCTGCGTCCGCGGACAGCACGACCCGGCGAGTCAGCGGCGTAGCGAGGTCGACACGCTCTCCACGGCAGGGTCCGAGGGGTGCGAGGGTGCTGCCCACGTCGGAGGCGGAGAGAATCGCCACATCCCCTTCGGGCGAGAATCCAGAGAGGGTCAGCGTCGCTCGGTCTCCGCAGCCCCCCGAGATCTCCACCAATGGAGCGACCGCCAGGACCCCCCTCACCCAGTCGATGTACGTCGAGACGCGGCTGGAGTAGTCCCAGCCGTCGTACTTGCCGATGTCCCAGGGGCGAGGTGCATCACCCCACGAGTTGAGGCCTGCGATCGCCAGACCGTCCGGCGTCTCGACGAAGGCGGGGCCGCCGCTGTCCCCGGCGATCCCGACACCCTCCAGCGGCAAGACCGTCGGGTCCGTGGGCGATTCGAAGACCACCTCGAGCCAGTGCTCGGAGACCCTCGAGACCACGTTCTGTGCCCGCCGCAGCTGGAAGTCCATGCGGCCGCCCCGCTCGCCGTCGAGGCCCGTGGCGTGCAGACCACGTCCGACCAGCGTGAGGGTGGCCCCCAGCTCGTCGACACCCTCGTAGAGCGCGTGAGGGACGACGTGGTCGACGGGCGAATCGACGAAGACAACGGCGATGTCCGACGCCCAGCCGCGGTAGTCCGGGTGGAGCACCACGCGCGAGACCGCTCTGTCCTCCCCGGCGATGTCGAGGATCCAGCCCATGCGGAGATCCTCGGCGCAGTGCGCGACCGTCAGCAGGGCGTCGTCCCGGATCAGCGTCGCCGTGCAGTCTCCGGGCCAGAGATCCACCACCGCGGGGTAGTCCTCGTCCGGGACCACGTAGGACTCGTCGGGAACGTCGTGCCGCGTCGAGAGAGCCAGGGCGCTGCCCGGTACGATGGCGAGAAAGAACAGCAGCTGTGACATGGAAGCTCCCTGCCACACTTGTACCGCAAATGGTCAACTGCCGTCGCGTCGCGGAGGCCTGACACTCTCCGGACAACCCCGAGGCGCGGCCGCTGTCTGTTGGACATGTGGGAGGTCGAATGCGTCGTGAGCTGCTCGCCATCAGTGCCGGAGTTCTTGCCGTCACGCTGGGCCTGTCGTGGCTCTTCACCATGGACACCGAGGCCACGGCGGCACCAGCGCTCGGCGCCGGTCCGACACCGGGGTCGAGCGCTCGGGCTCAAGCAGCGAGTCGACCCGTCTCGGGCACCCCTCTCGACGCACTGGACGACGAAGAGGAGCTGGTCGAGCACGTGCCGTCGACGCTCGTGGTCGTCTCCCTGCGAGCAAGCGAGACCGGCGTGCCCATCCTGTTCAAGACCGCCCAGCTCCAGCCCGAGACGTACTGGCCCCTCCCCGGAGAGGCCCCCCTGCCCGACGGCCCCATCGGCGACGGCCTCCAGGAGCTCCTGTCCGATGAGTCGTCACTGTCCGAGCGAGACTGGCTCGACGATGCGGTGGCATCGGGACTGCTCGAGGTCGACCCGGCCGAAGATCCCTGGGCGGGCGTCCTGGCTCTCGAGGTAGAGCGACGTCTTGCCCGCCAGGCGTGGGACGATCGGTACGCCGATGCACTGCGCGACCTGGAGCCGGGGCGCATGCTCTCGCAGCGTGCTCTCGTGGGACGACCCGACGTCGCGGCGGTCGTAGAGCTTGCGGACGAACTGATCGACGCCGTCCCCGACAGCGCCGCGGCGGAGTACGGCCGCCTGTACCTGCTCGATGCACTCCAGTCGGCAGGCGCAGCCGGCGAGGCCCGCGAGCTCGCTCTCGACATGCTGCGTCACACCGACGACGCACTCGTCGCCGGTCAGGCCGTCGCCCTGCTGGCCAAGGCCTCCACCGACCATCTCATGCCGCTCGCAGATCTGGACGCGCTCGAGGCCCTCACCGCCTCTTTTCCCGAGTCCATTCCGAGCAGCAACGTCGCTGCCTTCGCCCTCGATCAGGCGCTGAGGCGAGGTGACGAGAAGCGCGCACAGGACTGGACCGCCTACCTCGAGGACATCCTCGCGCGTCACTGCACACCTGGACGCCACGACATCGAGTGCATCACGCATCGTGACAGCCTGACAGAGGCCCTCGGCATGCTGCGCCTGCGCGACCCAGCAGACGCCCGCACGTGGCAGGAGGGCCTGGAGCTCGCCGCCTTCATGTGCTCGGACACGCACGTGCCCGCCTCCCGTCGAGTCGAGGGCGACGCCAGATGGGACGGCACGTGGAGCTGGACGTGGCGGAGGCCCAGCGGCTTCACCCGCTGCATCGAGCAGGAGGTCGACGCCGCACCCGTTCCAGAAGAGAGCAGCCTAGCGGTCAGACTGCGGGTGATCGACAGCCGCGACTGACGGTGGCTGGACCCGCTCGCTCACCACTCGATGGGTGGCTGGGGCCCCGGGACGATGCCGACGAGATCCGGATCGACGCCGTCATCGACGTCCGTGCGGTTCGCCTTCTCGGCGTCGCGACGCGCCTTCCGAGCAGCCTTCGCCTGACGCTTCTCCAGGGCAGCAGCTTCTTTCTTCCGCTTCTGGACACTGGGGCGGGTCTTCGCCATGGCTCCTCCGGGAGGGGGGTGGGCGCGCTGACCAGCGGCACGTACCGAGCGGCATCCGCTCGACGGCGCAGTCGCGCGTCAGGCCTGCCCGCATGCTCGGCGTAATCATCGCCAGAGCGGTGGGCATGTGCGGCGGCTAGCCTTCGAGCCGGCTTCTGTCGACAAGCCCGTCCTCTCGGCCCGACGTGATCAGCGCTCTACACCCCCTGCTCGAGCCAGCGCGACCGCCCGGCAGTCGCTGCTCCAGCGCGCCGGTTCACCTCACCGAACCACCAGTCGGTCCAGGTCGGCGCTCAGAGCACACCACAGTGCATCACCGGCGAGCCCGAGGTCGCGGACGTCGCCGTGACGAGCCCAGCGCAGGACCGGAGCGGCAATGGTGCGAAGCAGCCGCAGCCGATCGGGGCGCAGCGCGGACACCCTGGCCACACCCCCGACAGCGCCATGCGCCCGCGACAGCCAGAGCCACTCTCGCGGGGTCGGCCACAGCTCGGGGTCAACCTCACTGCCACGCCTGCGCTCGACGTGCGCCTCGAGGAAGGCTGCCGCCCGCTCTCTCGGCGTCGCCCCATGAGCCTCCTCACCGAGGTCGGACAGCTGCATCGCACGAGCACACACCCGACCGACCGAGGGCGCCTGCAGATCAGAGGCGCCGTGAGTCCGCCAGGCCGCCCGGCGCTCCGGCATGACCGCGGCGTCTAGATCGGCCTGGCGAGCGACATCGAGCAGCGGCCACTGCCCCTCCGCATCGACGTCGTCGAGCGCGGCGCGGATTGCGTCACCGTCGGCACGCCCTGGAAGGTCCAGCTCGGCGCGGGCGCGGGCCAGCCACCAGTGCTCGAGGGGTGTGCGTGGCTGGAGTGACTCGCTCGCCAGGGCGAGGGCCTCCCACCCATCCGCCCCGTGCCCGACCAGTGCAGCCCCAAGCCAGAGCCCAGCGATGCTGTCGAGCGGGACGCGTGCGAAGAGCGTGGTCGCCGAGAGGGCGAAGGCACCCGGATCGAGATCGGGGAAGGTGCGACCGACCGAGGGGTGGTCGAGAGCGAGCAGTGAAGACGTAGACGCCCGCCGGCGAATCACGGCGCGCAGACCCTCGATGTCACCCCTCACCTCCAGGCACGCCAGGGCAAGCTCACGCAGCGCGGAGGACTCCAGAGGAATGGGCCCCGCAGCCGTCACCAGAGCTGCACCCTCGCCAGGCCTGCTCTCGAGAGAGACCTCCAGGGACGTCGCTGGCGGGAAGCTGCGTCGATCCTCCGAGCCGACCGCCGTGGGGACCGGCTTCGGGCTGGCCGGTGTCGAATCGAGGCGCAGCCGGGAGACGAAGGAGGGGCGAAGCACACGGTGCACGCCCTCTCTGGAGACAGGATGATCCTGGGCGACCACGCGTCCGGCCAGCATCGCTCGCGGCACGATCCGGTCGCCGAACAGCCGGCTGATCACCGGTCGATCGAGGGGCGTGACCGGATCGATGTCCAGCCACTGATCGGAGAGGAGGATCGGTCCATGATCATCGAGTCCGTGCACGACGACCCGGCGCCCCACCCGCTCGAGCCCGACGGGCGCCACGCGCGTGGTCACGGCGGGGCGCTGCAGCGCGGACGTGTCGGTGGTCACCTCATCCCGCAGCGCCGCCCGCACGGCCTCGAGATCCAGCTCGGACCGCGCCACCCGCAGCCAGACCAGCGCTGCATGCAGGGCGTCCGCCGCCACCCGCGAGGCCGCATCACGGGAGGACCGGTCGTCCGCTCCCGCGACGGCCTCCACGGCACCCGCCAGGTCGGCCAGACGCTGAGCTCCTCCGGCCAGTCCGAGGGTCAGCAGCCCGTCGGCGGAGGCGTCCAGAGCAGCGGCGGCCCCGGCGTCAGGCCAGGCCACGCCCGACGCGATCAGGCGCTCGACCGCCCGGGCGGCCCGCTCTAGCCGTGCCTTCACGAGCACCGAGTCCCCGGCGAAGGCGACGCGATCGGCCTCGCTCATCGCCGCACCCGCTCGAGCGACTCGAGGCCGAGGTGGACCTCGTGGACGCGCCGCGGAGGACGCCCGCGAAGCTCCACGGCGTCGAAGTAGACCGCCGTCTGTGGAGCGAGCTGCAGCTCACCGCCTGCGATGCGTGCCTCACCGACGATCGCATTGGGCCGCGGGGCGTCACCGCGCGCGAGCGCCTGGAGGTTCTCGACCCAGAGGCGGGTGTGCGATGCCAGTGGCAGCTGCAGCCACAGCCGCGCTCCCGTCGGATCCCAGAGCGGCTGCCGCAGCTGCGCGGCGGTGTCGTCGACCGTCACCGGACCCCAGCGACGCGGCTCCACGTAGACCAGCGCACTCGCCCCAGCGCCGACCGGGTCGACGGTGGACTCCCGGAGGCGATCGACGATGCTCGCCCACGTGGCCGCCTCGATGCCCGCGTAGGCCGCGCGCCCCTGGTCCGGTGCCGGCTCGACACGCAGCCCCTGGTGCAGGCTCAAGCGGCCGTCTGCAGACCGCCGAGCCCCCGTGAGGGTCCATGCACCGTGCGCGAGCTCGCCGATAGCGTGCGGCACCTGCGCGGTCAGCGGCTGCCAGAGGAGTCGCTCCGGCTGCTCGCCAAAGTACATCGTGGGCTTGGCGTTCACGATCTGCAGGAGCTCCTCCCCGGCTCGCACCGTGACCGTGATCCCGACAAAGTCGCTGTCCGTCACCCAGCCCGCGGCTGACAGGGCCCTCACCTCGAGTGGCTGCTCCACCTCGACGTACGTGCGTCGCAGCTCCCCCAGAATCTCCACTCCTGGCGTGACGCCCGCGTCGCGCAGTCGGCGGACCGCGCGCGTGAGCAGCCAGGCTCGATTGAGCGTGCTTGCCAGCTGACTGGTGCGAAAGAGCGGGTCTCGGACACGGTACCGAGCCGCAACCGTTGCCAGCGCCTCCAGCTGGCGCTCGACGCGGATCAAGCCCCCGAAGCGAGCGCGCTGCGCTGTCGCGCGGATCTCCGCTTCCGACGCCTCTGTCAGGCGCTGCAGCCCCTGTCGGGCGAGCGACAGCAGCAGTCGCTCCACGGCCTCGACACTCGCGTCCATGAGCGCGAGTTGCTCCTCCCGACGGCGGTCCGCGGCGCTGGGCATGCTAATGTGCGCCGTCGCAAGGAGCCGTCGTGGCCGGCGTGAGCGGTGTCGAGACACGGCAGTACCGAATCATCAGCCTTCTCGGACAAGGGGGCTTCGGAACCGTGTACCGCGCCCGACTGGAGGGTGCGGAGGGCTTCCGAAAAGACGTCGCCGTGAAGCTCCTCTCGGACGAGGATCCCCCGGATGACGTGCTCACGCGGTTCAGGGACGAGGCCCGGATCCTCGGCTTGATCCGAGACCGCAACATCGTCGCCGTCGACCCTCCGACCAAGCTCGGCGGTCGGTGGGCCGTCGTCATGGAGTTCGTAGACGGGGTGTCCTGCCAGACGCTGCTCAAGCAGGGCCCCCTCCCCCCGACCGTTGCCCTGCAGATCATCGAGGAGATCGCCGGCACCCTCGACAACCTCTTCCACCAGGAGGGGCCGGACGGGGAGCAGATGAGCCTCCTCCACCGAGACCTCAAGCCCGGCAACATCCAGATCACACCGAATGGTCAGGTCAAGCTCCTCGACTTCGGCATCGCCCGGGCCACGTTCGCCACCCGAGAGGCCCACACCACGGCCCACATCGGCGGCACGCTCGGCTACATCGCACCCGAGCGACTCGAGGGCATCGAGGGGCCAGAGGGGGATGTCTACAGCCTGGGTGTCGTCCTCCACGAGCTCGTCACGAGGCGACGCGCGTCCAAGCCAGGACGCATCCGCGACAAGGATCGGCCGTCGGGACTCGACCCGGCTCTCGAGCCCGTCCTTCAGCTCGCCCTCGAGATGCGGGCCACAGAGCACGAGGACCGTCCGACTGCCCGTCAGGTCGAGCAACGCTGCCGAGGACTGAGGCCCCGCTACGGCGGCCCCGTCCTCCGAGAGTGGGCGCGCTCGGTCGTGCCGTCCTCGACACCTCACGAGCCCGATGAGCGGGTCGGCATGCTGCTCACCGAGACCCTGTCCGGCATCCCTCTGATGCCCTCGACGCTGCCAGAGGCCCCGCAGCGGGGTCGCTCGCCGCTCGTACCCCTGCTCCTGACCGTGATCGTCGTGCTGCTCGTCCTCCTCGTCGGCACCGTGGTCGCAGGTGCCGGCGCAGGCTGGTTGCTCCTCACCGAGCCCGAGGGCATCGAAGCACCAGAGCCGACTCTCGAGGTCATCCCCGCGCCTGTCCCGACGAGCCCTGCGACGCCGGAGACATCCGCAGAGCCCGAGCCGGAGTCGGAGCCAGAGCCGGAGCCGGAGCCAGAGCCGGAGCCCGAGCCCGAGCCCGAGCCCGAGCCCGAGCCCCGTCCAGCACCTCGACCCGCCGCTGCCCCGCCGAGTGGCGTCGTGGTGGTGACGGGAGATGCCGCCTCCGTCCGCCTGGTCGGCCCGGCGGGCACCTTTCCCGCCGGCACGGTCCCGCCCGGCCGCTACGAGATCCTGGCGACCTTCAGCTCATCCGAGGTTCCCGCCGGCACCGTGACCATCCTGCCGGATCAGACCGTCACCCTGCGCTGCGTCGGCGGCTTCCAGCGCTGTCAGGTCCGCTGAGCGCCCCCATCGGCGCGACAGCTCACTCCGTCGCGACCGGCGTCGCGTCGGCATCGGACGGCTCGTCAGATGGCTCGTCGGATGGGGTCGGTGCAGCCGCATCGGACGCCTGCTCAAGCTCTACGGTCGGGGCCTCGTCGCTCGACGGCTCGCCCTCGGTGCCACCGCCAGACGCAGGTGACGCCTCGGTGAGCGCCTGTCGCTCGGACTCCGTCAGCAAGCAGGCGGGCTTGCTGTCCTCCGGTCCGTCAGGATCTTGGGTGGCGCCCTCCGGATCGAGGAGCTTGACGACCTTGACCTCGGGGTACTGCTTGAGGTTGGCCACGACCAGGTCGAAGACCGTGATCTCGCTGTCTCCGCCCTCACACCCTCCCCGAAGCTGGAGAGTCGCGACGCCGTCGTCCAAGGCGAACTCATTGAAGCCGTCAGCGCCAGAGGCGAGCAGCTCGAGGCCCGCCTCACGCTCCAGCCCACGTGGGCCCTTGAACATCGCCCGCAGCGTGTTGCGGTACTTCGCCTTCTGCCCCAGCACTCGCTCGACGGCCGTGAGCGGCGAGGCCTCTCCAGCCTCGAACTTCGCTCGATCCGCGAAGAACACCTGACCGTCGAACTTCTCCTTCGGCCCCCTGCCCTTGTTGGCCTCGTCGCCGGGCCACCAGCTGTCGCAGCCTCCGATGAGCAGCGCGAGGACGACGTACCGCATCCGATTCTCCGTGCGTGAGCAGCGCCTAACCCTGCCGTTCGGCGGCTGCAGGACCGATGCCGACACGTCCACACCGAGGCGGGCGCTCCCGACGGTTATGCTGGCGTCGGGAGGCTGCTGGATGGTGTGGCTGTGGCTCGTCGGAGCCGCCCTCGCAGGCTGCGATCTCGCCAGCCTGCGTGCGGCGATGACGGAGGCGGAGGACGCCTTTGCCGAGCTCGAGACCGACACCTTCACCGCCGCGGCCACCGAGGCGAGCTTCGCCGCGTCGTGCATGGAGCAGGGCATCACGCCGCTCGACGCTGCGAGCTACCACAGGCTCAAGGCACTGAAGGCCTTCCTCGACGGCCGCCCCGCCGACAGCACGCTCGCCTTCTCGGCCGTGCTCGCCACACAGCCTGGCTACCTCCTGCCCGAGGCGCTCGCTCCGTCGGGTCACCCCCTGCGTGTCGCCTTCGAGGCCGCACAGCAGCTCGCCGATGGTGGCTCCTTTCAGCTGCCCACACCCGGCGAGGGCTGGGTGCACGTCGACGGACGCCGCATCAGCACAGCCCCCGCCGGCCGCCCCTGGATGTTCCAGAAGTTCGACGCAGCGGGTCTCGTCGAATCCTCGGCCTGGGTGCCCACCGGCGGCCGCTGGCCGGAGTACGCCGGCCCGGTCATCGCCCCGGTCGCGACCGCACCCGTCCCAGCCCCCGTCGCCCCGCCCTCCCCCGTCACCCCCTCGATCCAGCCCGCGGCAGCCCGCCCACGAGCCACACCAGTCCAGAAAGGCCTCCGAGCCTCTGGGATCGGACTCGGCGTAGCGAGCCTGACAGCCTATGGAGCCGCCTTCGCCGCCCGCAATCAATACGAGGGAGCCGTCTACGAGGGTGACAACCCACGCATCAAGAGCCTCCACGGCCTGACGAATGGTCTGACCGTGGGTGCGGTCTCGGGCGCCACGGTCTCCCTCACGCTCATCCTGGCAGGCACGCTGTGAGACCGTTCATCCCCGGCTTGCTGGCGCTCGCGGGCTGCCCCTACATCTTCAGTCCCCCGGAGCTGTCACGTCGAGGCACCGACAGCGCGGTGGACTCTGGGCTCGTGACCCCCATCCCGACCGACGACCCGACCACCAGCAGCTCGCCGCCCAGCGGCTCCAGTCCAGACGCCCCCACGCTCACCGAGGTACGGGCCTCACCGCGCTACGATTCGGTCCAGCTCATCTTCCGCGTCGACGATCCCAACGGGGATCTGAGCGGGGCGACGCTTCAGGTCGACCAAGGCGATGCCGTGCTTCAGTACGTCGTGCCGGCCGATCTCGACCTCTGGTCCCAGTTCGGAGAGTCGATCCTGACGGTGCCTCGCCCGACGCCGTGTGACGGCTACGCTGATGCGTGGGACATCTCGATCACCGACGCCGCGGGTCACGAGTCACCGCCCGTTGCGGTGGCTGCCGCGGTCCGCAGCGGAGGTACCGTCCCGGCTGGTGACACCGACATTGGCCGACTCACCCCGCCCTACACGGCCTGTGGCGTCATCGAGCAGCTGAAGCCCCAGCAAGAGGACCGACTGTTCTTCACGCTCGACGCTCCGACGCAGCTCACCGCCGACCTCCACTGGACTGATCCCTCGACCGATCTCGACCTCTACGTGTTTGACGGCGCCGTCGAGCTCGCCCAGAGCCGTGGCGACAACCCGGCACCCGAGACGCTCGTCGTCGATCTGCCGGCCGGCGGCCCCTATCGTCTGGAGATCCGCTACTGGAGCGGCCCAGCCACCTCCTGGCAGCTCTTCCTGCGGGAGTGAGTGGGCACCCTACCGCAGGATTTTTCCCACCCGCTCGACCAGCTTCCGCGGCGTGAGCGCCGCGACGAACCAGCCCGCATCAGCCAGTCTGCGAGCGAAGGCCTCGTCGTAGACCGGCCTGACCGAGGTATCGAGAGCACAGAGTCCCAGGCAGCGAACTCCCGCGTCGTGCAGCTCCTTGGCCAGCGCGAGGCACTCCGACTTGTGGGACCAGACGAACCAGTCGCTGATCACGATGAGCAGGGTTCGCTCCGGCTCGACAACCTGCTCCGCACACCAGCGAAGCGCGGGCAGCAGCTCGGTTCCCCCACCGAGCTGTGCTCCCATGAGGACCTCCAGCGGATCCGCAGCATGCGCAGACAGATCGACGAGGCGGTGGTCCCACAGCAGGAGCTTCACGTCGAGCGCGGGGAGCCCCGTGAACACCGCCGCCGTGACAGCCGCATGGATCAAGCTGTCGAGCATCGAGCCGGACTGGTCGACAGCCACGATCACCCGCCAGCGACCGCGCTGTCGGGAGCGATGGTGAAAGTGCACGTCGTGCAGGACGAGGCGCTCGTTGTCGGTGTCCCAGTGTCGCAGGTTTCGACGGATGGTGCGGCGATGGTCGAGGTTTCGCCAGGTGCGAGGAGGCGGGCGCTCACGTGCATCGGTGCGGCCGTGGAGTGCGGCCTCGGCCTCCCTCGAGAGCGCCTCCGACAGCCCCTCGACGACCTCCCTGACCACGCCCCGAGCCACCTCGAGCACGTCCGGGCGCATCTTGTGCTTGAACTGAAGAATCGCCTTCACCAGCTCCTGGGAGGGCGTCGCTCGCCCGAGGATCTCGGGATCCGTGACCAGCTCGGTGAGCCCATAGCGGTGCAGCGCATCGCGCTCGAGCACCTCGACAGCCTCTCGCGGAAACAGCCGGCGGACCCCAGAGAGCCAGGCTGGAATCGACAAGCCGGCACCGCCGCTGCCCGCCTGCTGCTGATGGGACCGCTCGGTGAACTCCCGGTCGTAGATGTAGTCCAGCGACGCATCCAGAGCGCGAGCCTCCCCCATCACAGCCGCCACCGGATCGGTGCCGCTGTCCTCGGCCCTGTCGCCGTCCTCTCCCTCGAGCGGCAGCGGCGCCTCGGAGTGGCGACCGAGGACCAGGCGCCAGCGCATGGCCAGATCGATGCGGGGATCGTCGCCCTCGGACGTCACGGTCGGCTCCTTCCGTGCAGCAGGCTATCTCGTGCCGACGGAGGGGCGATGCGCATGTGGGCGCCATTTCTGCTGGGGACCCTGGCCGGCTGCGGGACGGCTGCAGACGGTGATTCGGGCTCTGGCACGACGACGTGGACCCCGGGCGCGAGCCCGTCCACGGGACCGGTGGTGCTCAAGGTCGCCGGCTGGAACGTCGAGGGCTTGGGACGCCCCGACTCGACCGAGTACGAGGCGACGAGAGACATCCTCGCGCGGCTGGACGCTGACGTCGTCGCCCTGTCGGAGCTCGACGAGGGTGAGGGCGGCACCCTCGAGCAGCTCGCCTCGGAGCTCGGCTACGGCTGGCGGCTCTACCCTGCCGACAATCCCTTTGGGCCTCTTCGTCTCGGCCTGCTGGCGAAGCGTGGGGTGGTCGAGTCGACCAAGTGGACCAGCGCCGACCTGTCAGGTGACGGCCGAGCCAACGACCTCACACGGCTTCCTCTCGAGGTCCGGGTCGAGGCGGGTGGACGACAGCTGCGCGTGATCGGAACGCACCTCAAGTCGGGCTTCGACGACGCCGACCTGTTCCGACGTGCCGTTGACGCCGCTCGGGTCGCTCAGGCCAGTCAGGCCGGAGCCAGCGCTCCGGTGGTGGTGGTCGGAGACCTCAACGCGGAGCTCGAGGATGGTCCGGAGAGCCCCGATCCGTGGACGCGCCTGCCCGCGGGTCTCCCGAGCAGCTACGACCTCGGCAACGACCTCGCCGAGGCCCTGGCAGCCGGTGAGCTCCGCAACACACCCTTCGCGCCCCTGCAGGCCGCGGGCCTCACCGTCGTCGATGCGACCCAGCTCGACGGGCGCACGGCAACTCGCGACAGCTCTGACCGGCGAATCGACTACGCCCTCGTCACCACCGGCGTGGCCGTCCGTGGTGAGGTGTACGACAGCCGAGACGACGACGGCTCCGGCATCGCGCAGGGCTCTCCCCTGCCCGACCGAGATGCCAGCTCTCTCGCCTCAGACCACTTCGCCATCCTCGTGGAGCTGACGCTCTGAGCGGTGCCGCTCAGCGGCGCCCGTTGAGCAGCGCCAGGACCGAGCGGACCTCATCGGGCAGCTCGGGGGGATCGGGCTCGAGCGTCGGCCTCGACGGCTCGCTGCCGAGGACCCACGTGTCGCCCAGCTGCTCGGCACCGGCCTCCTCGACGACCGCCACGATCACGGTGATGTTGTCTTCGCCGCCGCGCTCATTGGCCGCATCGACCAGTGCCTGACACGCCGACGCCGGGTCGCCGTCGAGCAGATCGAGCACGTCGCGCTCGTCCACCATGTCGGTGAGACCATCACTCGCCAGCAGGATCCGGTCGCCGGGCTGGAGCTCGGGTGTCTCGATGAAGCTGGGTCGAATCGGCTTCTCGTCGGGCAGGTGCCCCCCGATGCAGCGGGACAGCACCGCACCGAGCATCATCCGGTGCTCGGGTCGAGGCCGGAGCAGACCCGCAGCAGCGAGCTCGTCGATCAGCCGATGCGGATGGCTCCGCGCGATGATCTGCCCTGCGCGCACGAACCAGATGGGACTGTCTCCGACCCACGCTGCATGCGCCCGTCCGCGGTCGATCAGCACGACGGCCGCCGTGCAGCCCGGCTGCTGTGACGGTGTGCACAGCGCCTCGCGGACATCCCGATCCGACTTCTTCAGAGCGCTCGACAGCTCCTCGTGAGCATCCCCATCCGCCAAGACGAGGCTGCGCTTGAGCGACGCGACCGCGCGACGGCTGGCCTCGTCACCGCGCCCCATGCCGCCCATGCCGTCCGCGACCACGAGCAGCTGTCCGCCGTCAGCCGTCGCGGCGTAGGTCCACGAATCTTCGTTGGCGCTCCGGCGACGGCCGACATCGGACAGTCCAGCCACGCGGAGTCCTGCCCGACGTGGCGCAGGTTGGGGGTCCAGCTTCATGAGGCCTCTCCTCCCCATCCCAACACCCAGACAGCCCAATCGCAAGGCCAATGCATGTCCGCAGACCACATCGGAGGTCCGCAGCCAGCAGCGAGGCGACGGTCGCTGCGCGGATTAGGAGAAGTCTGATGGGCAGACGGAGCCGGAGACCCGAAACTCCCGAGGAGCGCGTGGAGGCCATCCTCGCGGACCCTCGGGTGCACTGGTTCGGCGTGCGCCACTACTCCGTGGCCTGCGCGATGCATGTGCGTCGGTTGATTCGTGAGGTCCGCCCCGCAGCGGTGCTCGTGGAGGCTCCGGACGATGCGCAGTCGCTCGTGCCGTGGGTGGTGCATCCCGAGACCGAGCCTCCCGTCACCCTCCTCTCCTCCTA
Source organism: Pseudomonadota bacterium (assembly GCA_002862545.1). Classification (GTDB taxonomy): domain Bacteria; phylum Myxococcota_A; class UBA796; order UBA796. The sequence continues at coordinate 2,146 of PKDJ01000172.1, read as the reverse complement.
CGTAGACAAGCGCGACCGCTTCGGCGCCAACGGTGTCCTGTCGCCCAGTCCGACCGTGCCCGCCCGCTTTCGGGGCTGGTGGCCGCTGTACCGGTACAGCCCGGAGTACGCGGCGCTCCACGCTGGCGGAGAGGTCGGAGCCGATCTGCGGCTGATCGACGCGCCTCTGATCGCCCAGATTCCCTTCGCCCACATCCCACAGGGGCGCACCTCTCGTGCCTTGGGCGACCGCCGTCGCGCCGAGGCCAAGTGGTTCGACGCCGTCGCACGCCGGCAAGGACACTCGAGCTGGGATGCCTGGTGGGAGGCACGCATCGAGACGGCGGGCCTCGGCTCGACGACCGAGGCCTTCCAGCGCGCCGTGCTCCTGTTCTCGGCTCTCGCACGCGCCATCGGCGGGCCCGACGCGTCTGCACTCGAGGCCGACGGCACGCTGATGCGGGAGGCGCACATGCGCTGGCACGTGGACGCGGCGCTCAAGGCCCATCCAGATCAGCCCATCGTGGTCGTGACCGGAGCCTTCCACACGGTCGCACTGCCATGGACGAAGCGAAAGAAGGCCAAGGCCCCCCGTGACAAGGGCCGGGTGACGCTCCTCACAGCTCACTCCTACCGGGCGCTGGCGAACCTGTACGACCAGAATCGCCTGCCCGGGTGGCCCCGCGCGGTCTGGGAGGCGCTGGAGTCCGGCGAGCCCCGCCCCTTCGACACGGCCGCACTGGGCACGCTGGTGGCGATCCGCCGTGCAGCACACGCCGCAGGCGTACCCGTGAGTCCCGCCGAGGCCCAAGCAGCCTGGGCAGCCGCACAGCGCCTCGCCGAGCTGCGTGGCGCCGCGCAGTGCACCCTCGTCGACGTGCTCGACGCCGTGCAGGCCACCTTCATCAAGGGCGAGGCCAGCATCGCGGGCCCTCCCGTGCACGCGGTCGCCCGGGAGGTCCTCGTGGGCCACGCGGTCGGACGCGTCGCGGAGGGAGCGGGCGTGCTCCCACTCCGCGAGGACTTCTACGGTCAGACCCGCACGCACCGCATCGACACCTCGGGCCTCGGCAAGACGCTCCGCTGCGACATCGGCCGTCGACCCGCTCACCGCCTCCGGAGCGCCTTTCTGCACCAGTGCGAAGCCCTCGATCTTCCCATGTTCGAGCCGCTTCAGAGCCGAGGCCGCTCGCGCGACGCCAGCCACTTCATGGGTCCCGATCCCGTGAGTCGCTCGAACCTCCATCTTCTCGGCGAGACCTGGGGAGTTCGCTGGACCGAGCCGGTGGACGACCGCCTCCTCGAGCTCTCCGACCGAGGCGCTACGGTCGCAGAGGTCGCAGGGAGCCTCCTGCGCGAGGAGCTCGTCCTCGCTACCGACGACGCCGCACGCGCGGTTCGTGCACTGCTCGGCTGCGCGCGCATGCGGCTGAGTGATCTGTTCGACGAGGCCCTCGCGACCGCGGACGACGCGATTCAGGCAGACGGCTCTCCAGCACGACTGATCACCGCGCTGTCGGACTTCGTGCTCCTGCACGACTACCGAGCCGGGGTGGCGGCCAGTGATGCGCGCCTCGCGCGTAGCATCGAGCGTCTCTACACCCGTGCCGCCCTCGTCTTGCCCCAGCTCCGCCTGACGGCCGACGACAAGGTCCTCGAGGTCGTGGATCACCTCCAGACACTCGCCCGCGTGGCGACCACCTTCGACGCGGTGCCGCTCGACACCGGACTGCTGGTACGCCAGACGCGCGAGCTCGTTCGCCCGCGCGACGGGCGTGCCGCCGTGCGGGGCGCAGGCTTCGGGGTGCTCCATGCCCTCGGAGATGCCCCTGCGAGAGAGATCGCTGGCGAGCTTCAGGCCATGCTCGGCGGCAGCGCGGAGTCCGTGCAGGCCGCAGGCACCTTCCTCGACGGGTTGTTCGCGATCAGCCGTGCCGTCTTCCTCGACGACCCGACCCTGCTCGGCACCGTCGAGCAGTGCCTGGCGCGCCTCGACTGGGAGACGTTCAAGCTCCTCCTCCCGGATCTACGACGGGCCTTCGCGCGCTTCATTCCGGCCGAGCTGGACCGGATCGGCACGCGAGTGGCCGAGCGCCTCGGGCAGCTCTCCTCCGCCGAGGAGAGTGGTCCGCCGGCGGCGGGCACGGTTCGCACCGCCAGCGTCGTC
>PKDJ01000325.1 GCA_002862545.1 Pseudomonadota bacterium | reverse complement strand
CAGGTGAGGCTCGCGGAGCGCCTGGGCATCAGCGCCAGCTACCTGAACCTGATCGAGCACGGGAAGCGCCCGCTCACTGCTGCGCTGCTGCTGAAGCTCGCGCAGGAGTTCGATCTGGATCTCGCGACGTTCGCGAGCGACGACGACAGCCGTCTCACGTCAGACCTGATGGAGATCTTCGGCGACCCCATGTTCGACGGCGAAGGCCTGACCAACACCGAGGTCAAGGCGCTCGCCCGGGATCAGCCCGCCATCGCACAGGCCGTGGTGCACCTGTATGGGCGCTTCACCGAGGTCCGGGGGCGAGCCCGCACGCTGGCCGAGCGGGTGGTCGGCGATGACGTACCCGACCGTGAGACGCGCCTGCCGACGGAGGAGGTCACCGAGCAGATCTCTGCCTTCGGAAACTACTTTCCAGAGCTCGAGGCTGCTGCGGAGGCCCTCTGGCTCGAGGCCCGGCTGGAGCCCACCGACCTCTGGAGCGGGCTGGTCCGCGTCCTCGAGCGGAAGCTCGACGTGCGTGTGCGCATCGTCTCCGATCTCGGTCGGTCTCTGCGTCGCTACGATGCCGGGCGTCGGGAGCTGCTGCTCTCCGAGCTGCTTCCGATCCGCAGCCGCGTCTTCCAGCTGGCGCACCAGATCGGTCTGCTCACGCAGGACTTCGGGGAGTGGTTGGCAGCGCCCGGCCTGACCACCGAGGATTCACGGAAGCTGATGCGGATGGTGCTCGCCAGCTACTTCGGCGGTGCCTTGCTCATGCCCTACGAGCCCTTCCTCGCGGCCGCGACTGACCTCCGGTACGACATCGACCGCCTCGGGCATCGGTTCCACACCAGCTTCGAGCAGGTGGCCCATCGCCTGACCACGCTCCAGCGCCCGGGCGCGGCCGGCATCCCCTTCCACTTCGTGAAGATCGATGCCGCCGGGAACATCTCCAAGCGCTACGGCGGGTCGGGCATTCGCTTCGCGCGGTTTGGTGGGCTCTGCCCCCGGTGGAACGTCACGCGGGGCTTCGGGCACGGCGGAATCCGAACGCAGATCAGCCAGATGCCCAGCGGCAAGACCTACTTCTGCATGGCTCGCACGGTGGTGCGCTCTCTCGGCGGCTGGGGCTCACCGGAGACGGTCCATGCGGTCGGGCTCGGCTGTGACATCGCGCATGCCCCGCAGCTGGTCTACGCCGACGGGATCGACCTCTCCAGCCTTCAGGAGCGGGTCGTCCCCATCGGGATCACCTGCCGGCTCTGCGAGCGCCAGGACTGCGACCAGCGAGCCTTCCCGAGCCTGAACACCCCGCTGCAGCTCGACGAGAACGTGCGCGGACGGGGCTTCTACACCTCGCTCTAGAGCGGGGCTGTGCTCAGCGGCGGGCGGCGAGCGCGAGCAGGCCGGCCGCGACGTAGCAGACGGCCCCGATCGCGATCACGCGGCTGAAGCCGAGGTCGATCATGGCCGTCACGGCGAAGCTTGAGCCCAGCACCGAGGCCAGCGTCGTCAGCCCGTAGGTCATCGGCACCGTGCCGCCCTTGTCGGCCGCCACGAGCTGGCTGACGCAGTACGGGTAGAAGGTGCCGAGGACGAGTCCGGCTGGGAACACAGCGACGAGCACGCCGATGGCCTTCAGGGGCAGAGCGACCGAGAGCAGGGTGGCGTTGAGCAGCTCGACGGCCCCCACGCCCCAGGCGACCGAGAGCAGCGTGGCCCCGATCAGCCACGCGCCGTTGCGCATCAGGCCCCTGTTGTCCTGCAGCAGTGCCCCGACTGCGTTCGCCACCAGGAACACCGCGAGGTTCAGCGCCACGGCGTAGAGCGGGTTGCCGACGAACAGCTCCGTCTTGGCGATCAGTCCGATCTCGACACACATGTACCCGACGCCCGAGGTCAGGAGGTAGGCGAACCACAGGGGCGGGATTCGTGCGGCCTTGCCTCCGGCGAACATCGCCGCGCCACCGACTACGAGGGAGGCGAAGAAGAAGAACCCCACGGTGAAGGCCTTCACCCAGCTCGACACGTAGCGACGGTCCTTGAGCTGGTCTTCGCGAGGGACCAGCTGCAGCGAGCCGAGCTCGAGGGAGTGGGTGAAGGGCTGGTCGTCGGTGACCTGCCGGATGGTGGCCAGATCGCCGTCCATGCCAGGCGACCAGCGCGGGTGCACGGTGCCGCGTGGCGAGTACAGCGAGATGACTTCTTGCTCGTGGCGCTTCACCTCGGCATCGAGCACGTCGAGGTCGGCGTCGCTGAAGCCGCCGCGCTTCACGACCAGGGTGTCGAGCATCTCCGGGACGTCGCGCCAGCCGAAACCGTACATCGACTGCATCGGGTCGCCGAGGTCGCGCTCGGCGAACAGCTTGCGGAAGGCGGCGAGCTTCTCGGTCACGGGCTGATTCATGAAGATGATCAGGCCGTCGTCGGCGAGGTGGTCGAGGTAGGCCCCCATCGCCTCGTAGGTGTCGAGGAACTTGCGCGTGTGCCCGGTGCGGCTGGTGTGTACGGCGCCATTGTTCGCGACGTAGATCAGGTCGTACTGCCGGTCGTCGCGGTTGAGGAAGTCCCGCCCCTCGGCGTTGACGAGGTGGATGTTGGGCTTGTCGACGAACTCGCCGAGGCGCAGGTAGGCCAGCTTCGGGTGGTGGGCCCAGTCGACGACGGTGGGGTTCAGCTCGACGCCCACCACGTCGGCCTGGCCATCAGAGAGCTTGTCGAAGGCGATCATGTCGCGGCCCGCGCCGGCGAAGATCACGAGCACGGACTTCGGCTCCATCCCCAGAGCCCAGGCGAAGCGGCGCTGCCACTCGGCGTCGTAGACGGCCTGCCGGGGCCGGTCGGGACGGTAGGGCAGCACCGTGACGTTGGACAGTCCGTTGTCCTGGACGATCGACATGCCGTTGTTGCCCTTGCCGAAGCGGGCCCGTAGCAGCGCCGTTCGGGCGATCTCGTTCCACTCGACATCGACGACATCGACCTTCTTGGCGCCTCGAGCGACCGTGCGTGCGAGGGCCATCGGATTGGGCTTCTCGCTGAACACCAGCCCGCCGGCCGCCAGTCCACCGACCATCAGGGTGCCGATCACCGCGCTCGCTCGCACAGGCGTGGTCCGGGGCCCGCCGACCCAGAGCAGAGCCAGGGCACCGACGAGGACCATGACCAGGGTGGACCACAGGTCGGCGAACGTCAGCAGGAGGGGAGCGAGCACGCATCCCAGTGCCGCGCCTGCCAGATCGAAGAAGTACAGGCGGCCGATGCGGTGCGACCACTCACTGAAGAGCGTCGCGAAGAGGGCGCCGAAGATGGCGTAGGGCGGCAGGAAGATGGTGGCGTAGACGACGAGGCGCACGGCGTCGGTTGCCGGGTTGGCCAAGCTCACGTGGATCTGGTCGAAGAAGGTATTCGACACCGTGAAGAACAGGACGAGGACCACGGCCATCGTCGGCAGCAGCGCCGCGGAGAGCACCCGAACGAGGTCGTCAGAGCTGCCCTTGTAGACGAAGTGGCGGTACATCGACCCGATCGCCAGCCCGAGCAGGGCGATGGGTATCGCCAGGAAGTCCATGCTGTTGCCGAGGAAGAAGGCCAGCATGCGGACTTGCGTGAGCTCGTAGGCGAGGCTGACCACACCCACCAGGAAGACCACGACCATGGCGCGGCGCTCGGCGTCCATTCCTTCCCCTGCCTCGACGAGAGCCGGCGCGTAACGCGTACAGGCCTCGGCCGCGCGGCTCGTCGATGGGATGCTGCACTCGGACTGCGGCCGACAAGGCTGCGTCGCAGCTCCGAGTGTGACCCGTCAGGACAGGTAGCGCTCGAGGGCGAGTCGGGTCTGTGCGACGCCGTAGCCCGTGTCGACCATGACGAAGGGAACCTCGGCCGCGCGGCAGGCGGGCAGGACCACGTCGGTGAGCTTGTGGCTGACGAAGCGACGCAGCACGATGACGATGTCGACGCCGCTGCGACGTACCCGGTCGGCGAGGGCCTGGGCTCGGCGACCGTCAGCGACCTCCCAGGTCAGCTCTTCGAAGTCGAAGGCCTCCTTGAGGCGAGACAGGGCCCTCGGGCGAGGCTCGCCTCCGAGCAGGACGCCGACCTTGCCGCTCGTGCGGTGTCGGAGAGGCCAGTCCTCGGGGATCGGAGAGGAGCGGTCCTCCTCCTCGACGACCTCATCTTCGTCGTCGGCCATCCGGCTGAGCTTCTTGCGGAGGGTCTTGAGCTCACCGACCTCCGCGAGGAGGTGGGCGTGAGGTAGGAGCGTGTCGAGCAGGCGCTTGTCGTCGCTGGACACGCCGGCCGCCTGGAGGTCTTTCACGGCCGCGACCAGACCCTCTTCGTCGGCACCCTCCATGAGCAGGCGCATCAGGCTCGCCCAGGCCTCGTCACGACTCGGGCCTCCGCTGGGGGCGCTCGCTGCGAGGTACTGCTCGATCCGGCCCCACCACCAAGCTGTGTCGTTGGCCCATGACCCGTGGTCCGGAGGATTTCGACGCGACAGTCCGGAGACGAAGCCGGGTCTCTCCATGTCGGAGTACCGGGTCATCACCGAGAACATCGTCGCGAGCTCATGGGGGGGCTCGGGCAGTCCGATCCGGGGCCCCGCCTCGTCCTGAAGAAAGCGTGCGAGCGAGCTGGCATAGCCGATCAGGCACTTCTGGAGCTCACGCGGATAGGCTCGCCACTGATCGACCTGCACGCCCTTGACCAGCCTCCGAAGTGCCTGGTCGTAGGCGACGATGTCAGGCACCTCTGGAGGCGCTCCGAAGACCTCGGTCGCAGCACTCCAGGCCTCGGGCGTGCTCTCCACGGCCCGAGGAGCCCAGGCGGTGTGTTGGCTGTGGCCGGCGAGGTGATGGACCGTGGCGGCGCCCATCGTGGTCGAGCTGTCGGCGACGACGCGCCGACGCGCGCTCGGTGGCGAGGCCCGCTTGCGCACCACGACGGGCTGCGAGGCGGGCTGTGGGGTGACCGCACGCGCGGGCGGTCGTCGTCGCTCCGCGCCGGGCGATCCGAGGTGGGTGTGGAGCTCTCCACCGGCAAGCAAAACACACAATGCTGCTCTTCCGAGCTCGACTATGGCATCTTCGCGGGCCTCGATCCTGCGCTGCAGCTCGCTGCCTTGATCGAGGGAGCGAGCGGAGAGCTGACTGAGGCTCTGCGCAAGGTCGGCGTGTGCCGAGAGTGCACGAGAGGAGGCCTCGCTGAGGACATCCCTCGCGGCATCGGGTCTGGCTGACATGTCTGGGGCTCCTGGGGGGTTCCTCAGGATGCCTGGTTGCTGGCCGCATGGAAAGGTCGGCTCTCTTGCATCGGGTGTCGATGCCAGGAACGACCGACTGCGTGGGCGTGGCGCTGGTCCGCGCGACACGCGCTCACGTAGCGACGAGACTGGTGCAGGCGCGGGGCATCAGCCCCCCGAATCACCGCTGTCGCCTGTTCCGCTGTCACCGGTTCCGCCGCTGTCGCCGGTTCCGCCACTGTCGCCGGTGCCGCCGCTGTCACCGGTGGTGCCACCGCTGTCGCCGGTGCCGCCGCTGTCGCCGGTGCCGCCGCTGTCGGCGGTGCCACCGCTGTCACCTGTGGTTCCGCCGCTGTCGCCACCCGAGTAGCCGGAGTCACCTGGGGCGTAGGTGGTTTCGGTGTCGGTGTCCGCGTCGGTGTCGGTGTCGGTGTCGGCATCCGCGTCGGCATCGGCGTCGGCGTCGGCGTCGGCGTCGGCGTCGGTGTCGACATCGAGGTCCGAGTCTCCCTCGGTCACGAAGGCTTGCCCCGTGTCGACCAGCTTGAGCGAGTTGCCGGCGTCACAGGCGGTGCCCACGGCGCATGCAGCCGCGAGCATGAGGGTCCTCAGTTCTGCTCTCATTCGACGACTCCCGAGAGGCACCGAGGTTACCTGTGTCGGGTGCGACTGTCGCGTCTACAAACGGTCTGGTCCAGTCAAGGGGCTCGCGCTCGGCTCGGCGAGCCCGAGTCGAGGCCGTCTTTGCCGCTGACGTCCGTGCCCGAAGGTTGGAGCTTGTCGGCTGTAAGTCCGCGTCTGCATCGCGTGTGGAGACTCGGACTCGTCGCCTTGGGGGTACTCCAGGGGTGTGGCGGGAGTGAATCGCGTCACGCGGCGACTGGGAACGAGGGCGCTGGCGCGTCTGACAGTGCAGAGAGCACGTCGTCGTGGGCTCCGCAGATCGTCGACGGCCCGCGTGCGCTGCCTGTAGGGCCTCATGCGCCCTTGTCTTGGCGGCTCGAGCTCTCCACGGATCGTCCGACCACCGTGTCGGCCGAGCTCGTGGCCGATGGGGAGACGCTTCATCGACGCTGGGATGAGCCTGCCACCGACCACGTGCTGCCGCTCGTCGGTCTCCTGCCCGAGACGCGCTTCGAGCTCACGGTTCGGGTCCAGGACGAGCACGGGGAGACGAGCGCTGAGACCTCGCTGACGACCGAGGGACTGCCCTTCCCCTGGCCGACGCTCGAGGTCCTCGCCCATGCTCCCGATCGCATGGATCCCGGGCTCACGCTGATGCCTCTGCAGGCTGGCGAGCAGGAGCAGTTCGTCGGTGCGCTCGACGAGCAACTGCGGTGGCGCTTCGTCCTGCGGACCGAGGACAAGGTGAACGACGTTCGGCTCGAGGGTGATGACCTCTGGTTGATAGCCGGCTCGGCGGTCGAGCGACGAGACCTGCTCGGGGAGGTGCTCGGTCGCTGGCAGAGTGCGCCGGAGGGCGATGCGACCGGGGTCGACGTCGAGGGGGACTTCCACCATGAGGTCATCCCTGGCGACGAGGGCTTCCTCACGCTCACGCGTCGCTCGGTGGAGGTCGACGACTACCCCTCGGTGAGCGATCCCCTCGGTCCCGGGAACCCAGCGACCCTCATGGTGCCCGAGATCGTGGAGGTCGCGCTCGACGGGACGGTGACCGAGCGGGTTCGACTCGACGAGGTCTTGGACGTCCGGCGCGTCGCCTACGACAGCGACACGCCGAGTCCGATGGGGCTCGACTGGGGGCATGGCAACGCCGTGATCCCCGACGGACCCGAGCACTGGATCGTGTCGCTGCGGCACCAGGACGCCCTCGTGCGGCTGGCTCGGGACGGCACCGTCGACTGGATTCTCGCCAACCCGGATGGCTGGCCCGAGGCGCTGGCCGACAAGCGCCTCGCTCCCACTGACCCAGAGCTGGTGTGGCCCTTCCACCAGCACGCACCGGAGCGCCTGGAGGATGGCGGTCTGTTGGTGTTCGACAACGGCAACTACCGGTCGACACCGTACGGACCTCTGAGTCTCGAGCCGCAGTACTCCCGGCTCGTCGTGTTCGACGTGGACGCCGAGGCTCGCACGGTGGCCACCCGCTGGACGCTCGACGTGACGCCGACCACAGGGCGTCTGTTCTCCTTCGCGATGGGGGATGCCGACAGCCTGCCGAATGGCAACGTCCTGGCCGTCTACGGTCACCTCGCGGGTGAGGCTGGCGTTCCCAACGCGGCCACAGGACGGGGCGACACCCATGCTCGGCTGCTGGAGGTCGACCCCGAGACCGGGGAGGCGGTGCTCGACATTCGCCTGTCGTCGCGAGCCGAGGTCGTGCCTCTGGGCTGGCGGGTCTACCGGGCTCAGCGTATCGAGGGTCTTCACGCGTCCATCCTGGACTGAGCGTCCCCCGCGCTCCGCGCGCTGCGTCCCTCCTGAAGCGAGTCCCCATGACCCCCTCTCTTGCTCTGTGGTCCCTGTCGGATGCTGTGGCCGAGTCTCTGCCGGACGGCGGCCTGATCAACGAGACGTTCCGCGTGACGCGAGCTGGGGAGGTCGTCGGCTTCCTGCAGCGGCTGAACACGCGCATCTTCGTGCCGGAGGTGCACGAAGACATCGCTGCGATCACGGAGCACGTCGCAGCCCGCGGACTCCACACGCCGAGGCTTGCGCCCACCGCCGAGGGGCGCCTGTGGCACACGGCGGATGACGGGGGCGTGTGGCGACTGCTCACGCCGGTCGGCGACCGCACCGTGCACCGGGTCACCGAGCTGTCTGATGCTCGCGCGGCCGGTGCCCTGGTTGCGCGGTGGCACTCGGCACTGTCTGACTTCGCCTGGAGCTTTCGGAGTGTCCGTGCCGGGGCGCACGACACGCCCAAGCACATGGCGGGTCTACGGGACGCGGTAGCGACCCATGTGGGGCATCGTCTCCACGCCGAGGTGGAGGAGCTGGCGCGCACCATCTCGGCGGGCTGGCGGAGCTGGACGGGTCCGACGGAGCTGCCGACGCGTGTGATCCATGGAGACCTCAAGATCAGCAATGTTCGCTTCTCGGGGCCAGATGCCACGGCGTTGATCGATCTCGACACCTGCGCCTGGGGCACGCTGGACGTGGAGCTCGGCGACGCGCTCCGCTCTTGGTGCAACCGCGGCAGTGAGGACATGGCCTCTCCCTCCTGGGATCTCGATGTCTTCGTCGCCGCGATGGAGGGCTACGCGAGCGCAGCGCGATGCACGCCGACGGAGTGGGCGGCCATCGTCCCGGGCTGTGAGCGAATCTGCTGGGAGCTCGCGGCCCGCTTCGCCCGCGATGCGCTCGAGGAGAGCTACTTCGGCTTCGATCCGGCCTTCGGTGGACGCGGCGAGCACAACCTCCTGCGGGCGCGCGGTCAGGCGGCCCTGGCGGCCAGCGTGCGCGCGCAGCGTGGTGAGGCGGAGGCGGTGCTGGCGAGGCTCACAGGCGGTCCGTCGCGAACGTGACGAGGAGCTCGAGTGCTCCCTCGGGTGCGCGCGCTGTCGTGACGTTCAGGCCGGCTCGGCCCTCGAGCTCCAGCGGGAGGTCACCGAGCGGCAGAGCGGCCAGGCCCCGCAGCCCGATGCGTCCGGGCCACTGCAGGCTGACGAGCGCGCCGGCAGAGAGCTCCTCGGAAGCCCAGCCGCCTCCCAGGTGACCGCCGAGCCAGACCGGAGAGGTCCGGGGCTGGTCCTCGCTCGTGTAGAGGTAGCGCCCGGTGAGGAGTGGACCAGCGCCGCAGGCGGCCCGCACCCAGCCGTCCCGGAAGCCGAGGCGGATGCCGGTCTCCAGCGGCACTACCGGCTTGAGTGCGGGCTCTGTGCCCAGCGGGTGGTCGAGGCGCTTGCCGACGCCTAGCCCCAGTCCGGCACTCGCGAGCCAGGCCACAGTCAGCGGAGGCTCGGGTCGCGGCTTCGGGACGATCACGGCGTCTGGAGTGGTGCGAGGATTGGTCTGTGGTGGATCACGGAGCAGCACCGGCTCGAGTCCCGTCTCGATGACGATGGTCAGGTCGGCGATGGCATGGACCACTCGGGCGAAGATCACCTCGTCCGGCGTGGGCCCGACCTGAACGACGTGAAGACCCTCTGGGGTGGCGATCGGTGAGGTCGTGGGTGTGCCGTCGATGGCCAGGGTCCAGCCGGCCAGTGCTGGCTCCACGAACAGAGTGCCGAGGCTTGTGCTCCGCTCGGCGAGCGCTGCCTCGTAGGCCGCCCGAATCTGGGGTCCGAGGTCTTCGATGAAGCGCCCGGGCTCTACCTCGGCGGCGGCTCGAAAGGCGTCGGCGGCGCTCTGTGTGTCGCCCGAGAACGTGGCCAGGGCGCCCTCGAGCAGCCACAGGCGTGCCAGCTCGTCGGGTCGGGCGAGCCCACCGCAGGAGAGGGACTCCTCGACCTCGGAGAGCCGGCTGCGCGCTGCGAAGAGGTCGGCCGAGATCACCGCGGTCGTGGCTTCGTCCAGCAGGACGTCGCGATCCGGGCACGCCGCGTGGGCTGCAGCAGTGATCAGCAGCAGTGCCGGTCCCAGGTGGCCTCCCGGGCGGAGCGTACCGTGTCGCTCCCGGCTCGGTGGCTCAGAAGTAGACCTGCCAGTCGTCAGCCCCTCGCCACACGTAGCGGCTCGGGAGGCGTGAACCTACGCGGATCTGCCTCTCGCCGACCGTCTCGCCGAGCCGGATCAGCAGCGTGTGTGCGCCCTCGGGGACGGGATGATTCAGGACGGGTGTGGCGCCAATGGGCTCGTCGTCGATGAACACCTGTGCGCCGAGGGGCGCGCTGCTGACGGTGAGGGGCCACGTCACCGCTGCTGGTGGCGGTGCTGGAGGGGTGCTCGGTGAGGGCGCTACAGCCGGACGGACCGCTGCAGGTGGCGGTGTGCTGGCCACAGACGCGGTGGCTGTGACGGATGGAGGGGGTGGGGGCCGAGCGGTCGACGCGGGGTCGGGCTCACCCGTGTCGACGGCCTCGGGTGCCTCGGGCTTCGGCGGCGGGCTCTCGCGCTGGGGCTGGGGCAGGAGGGCCCACCATGCGACGCCACCGACCGCTCCGAGAGCGCCGAGCGTGGCGAGACTGGTGGCGAGCACCAGCACGAACGAGAGCGCCGCGGCGAGCAGCGCTCGTGCGAAGGGGCTCCTGGAGCTTCGGCTGGCCGTCTCCCGGATGTAGGGCGGCAGCTCGGTGGTCCATGACCCCACGAACGAGGCCTGTGGATCGTGATCGACCAGCACCTGCCCGACCCGTCCGTCGTCGGGCAGCGGATCGGCTCGGGGGACGTTCGCCTCGGCCCAGGTGCGGAGCGTCGGCCCCGTCATCTGCGCCCAGGCCATGCGGCAGGTGTCCTCGACCTCGCGCGCGGTCGGTCGGAGGCTGGGCTTGGGGTCGCGCATGCGTGCGGAGAGGCCGAGGGCAGCACTCTCGGCCGAGGCGGTCTCGGAGCTCACCTGCGAGGGATTCAGGCGCTCGCGGCGCAGCGGCATCCGCCCGGTGACCAGCTTGTGCAGGGTCACGCCGAGCGAGAACACGTCACCCTCGGGACCCTCGACGCCCTCCATTCGCTCGGGGGCGATGAAGCCGATCGTCCCGCCGATGTGGCGCGTGGTCTGGGACTCACGCTCGGCGAACTGTGCGCGCGCGATGCCGAAGTCCAGGATCTTCACCTCGCCGGCGGGCGTGACCTGGATGTTCCCGGGCTTGAGGTCTCGGTGCAGCAGCTGGAGCGGCGCGCCGTCCGGCCCGGGCTGGCGGTAGGTCTTGTCGAGGGCGCGTGCGACCTCGGCCACAATCTCCATCGCTACACGAGGAGGCAGAGTACCGCTGTGGAGCAGGTTTCGGCAGGTCGAGCCCTCGACGTACTCCATGACGACCGCCCAGGCGCCGTCGAGCTGCGTGGGAGGGTCGACCGAGACGATGGCCCGGTCGCGCACCAGTCCGAGGATGCGTGCCTCGTCGCGGATGCGGCGCAGAGCCTCCTCGGGGATGTCTCCGCGCGCGAGCTTGAGGGCGACGTCCTTGGAGAAGCCCCCGGGAGTCACGAGCTTGGCACGGTACACCTTGCCGAATCCGCCCTCGCCGAGGACGGCCGTGACCGTGTACTTCCGGGGGGCCGCGGACATCGCTCGCCTCGTGAGGGTGCACCTTAGCAGCCTGTGAACCTCCTCGCTCTCGCCGTCAGCGGGTCAGCGGCGGCGCTCACCGGCGATCCAGACCATCTCGGCGCGTCCCCATGCCGTGGGGTCGACCAGGGGGTCCGCACCGAGAACTACGAGGCTTGCCTCCTGTCCCTCAGCGAGCGACCCGAGGTCATCCAGTCCCCAGAAGGCGGCGGGTGCCGTCGTCAGGCTGTCTCGGATCTGCTCGGGGGTGAAGCCTGCATCACGCAGCGCTGCGAGCTCCTCGGGATCGATGCCGGTGGTCATCGTGTTCCCAAAGTCCGTGCCATAGAGAATCGTCGCGCCCATGTCTCGCAGCGTGGCGAGGTTGGTGCCTGCCGAGAGACCGGCCCCGAAGGCGTCGAGGGTGCTGATCACGGCTCGGCTAGACCAGGCCTCCAGGGTCTCGGGAGACATCGGAGCGGTGGGGGTGTGGGCGAGCGCATCCACACCGGCCTCGGCCGCGCGAAGCGCTGCAGCGTCGTCGAGTGCGTGGGCGACCACCTTCACGCCGGCGCCGTGGGCGCGCTCGACGACGGCGGCCAGCTGGGCATCGTCGAGTCCGCTGCCGGAGGACATCACGGGTACCTTGATCAGCTTGGCGCCCGCGTCGAGGAGCCGGTCGACCGCGGCGGTGGCTGCCGGCACGTCGGCACACTCGAGCCCGTAGCCGCCGGCCCCCCAGGAGGTCACCGGGTAGCCGGCGACGGAGGTGACCATCGGGCCCGCCGAGAGCAGCCTCAGTGAGGTCGGAGGGGACGCGAGGCTGTCCTCGGTCGCCGCCAGTTCCACCGCGGCTGCGATCCCGCCGTAGGCCATCGCCTCGACCTCCGGCACGAGCGTGAGGTGGACGTGGCTGTGGATTCCCGCGGGTCCGATCCACCGATCCGCGACGACGATGACCTTGGCAGTGGGCGGCGGCTCGACCTCGCCGACTACTGCGATGCGATCGCCGATGAGCAACACGTCGACGGTCTCCCCTCCGACCAGGGTGCCGCCTTGCAGGAGGGTCACGTCGGGGGACTCGCTGCAGGCGGAGGCGGTCAGAGCGAGCAGCAGGAGGGGCTTGAGCCACATGTCTCTCCCGGAGGTAGCGAGGGCGTATGCTGCGAGTGGGGTCTCTCGCTCGGCTGGAACGTTGCGCATGCTCCGTCGCGAGCCTGTATGGTTGGGGATGCTCGTCTTCGCCCTCCTTCTTGCCTGCTCGGCGCAGCTCGCGGATGCCGCCGACCCGTCCGCGTCAGCGGATGCCTGCGCGCCCACACTCGTGGGGCAGTTCTCGCTCACGGACTACCCGGGCAAGGGAGCCGTGGATCCGGACGGGGCACCTGCGATGCCGATCTCCAAGGAGTACACCTTCACCGAGGCCACCTACCGGATGGAGGGGTACCCACCCCTCACCGTCACCGGTCGCTACGCGGTGCTCCAGGCGCAGGAACAGCGCCTCGAGGTCGCCTTCACCGACACGGTGTTCGACGGCCAGCCGGCCGAGGATCAGACCCTCTGGGTCACGCTCTCGGACTGCGGGGCGACCCTGGTGATGGAGGGAATGACCTACGCGCGGGTAGACGCAGCGGCGAAGTGACCAGGGCGCGTCGGCTATGCTCACGGCGCCCCCTGACCCCTGGAGCCACATGGACGTGCCGATCGAGTCCCGCAAGCGGCTTCACACCACCGCGCCGCTGGCTACGGTCTTCGAGGTCCTGTCCGACGTGCCGCGCTCGGTCTCGCACTACCCGGACGTGGAGAGCCTGGATGATCTCGGCGGGGGGGCCTACCGCTGGACGATGCGGGAGGGCGGCGCTGCGGGCGTCCGACACCAGGTCAGCTACGCCTGCCACTACGTGAGCGATCGCGCGTCAGGTGAGATCTCGTGGACCCCGGTCGAGGGCGTAGGCAACGGTCGCATCACCGGGCGCTGGCGCCTGTCGGCTGACGCCACGGGCACCTGGGTGGACTTCGAGAACACCGGCACCCTGGCGATGCCGATCCCCAGGCTGCTCCGCGCGATGGGCGTCTCCTTCGTGCAGTCGACCTTCAGCGCGCAGATCGAGACCTACCTGTCCAACCTCGTCCACACGTTCGAGGGCAGGTCGTAGGCCCGCTCGGGCAGGGCTGCTCGCAGCAGCTAAAAGCCAGGAAGGCGTCCGTGGAGGATCCACGCACGCCAGAGGATTCGAGAGGCCGGGGTCTGGACTCACGGGGCGATCAGGCTCGAGGCGATCGCCGCTCGTGCACTACCAGGCGTGCGGCTCGCGCTTGAGGCGCTTGTTCAGGCGACCCCCAGCCTTGCGCTTCACGAGGAGACCGTGCTTGCGCGCGCGCTCCTTACGCTTCTTGGCCTTGAGCTTGGCCTTGTACCGGCTGGACTTGTTGCGCCGGGAGATGTGCATGGTGGTCTCCAGATTCGGGGTCCGGTGGCAGGCACCGGGAAACCTGGCGCGCTTAACCGGCTGACGGGTGCGCGCCACCATGCGTCGCTCAGGGGGCGAAGACCTCGTCGAGGACCGCGGCCAGCCGCACCCCAGCCTGGACCAGGCGACGCTCGACCGTGGCGGTGTGGGTGTAGGCGTAGTCCCAAGAAAGCAGGTGATCGTCGGGAAGGACGCTCGGCACGAGGGCCTTGGACTCCTCCAGCCACTGGGTCGGTGTGGCCTGGCTCCACGTCGCCGCGTCGCTGGCGCTGACGTGATCCACGAAGTCGACGAGCTCGGTGTAGGACAGCTGGGTGTGGTCGATCAGGTGCTCGTCCCAGACGCGGTGCAGGTTGGACTGCTCCTCGAACCAGTACACCACGATCTTGTTGCCGCCCCAGTCCTTCGCAGAGCCGACGTGCAGCGGCTGATGGGCATCGCCGACGAGGTGGACGATCCACCGGACGGCGACCCGGCGGGCCTCGGGATCGGCGCTCTCGTCGGCGGCTAGCGCCCGGAAGCGCTCGAGGGCGGTCAGGAGGTTCTCGGGCTGCACCTCGCGTGCCTCGGCGAGGGACTGATCCGCCTCCGCGTTGAGGTAGTGCCACGTCTTGTGGTGAGCTCGGGCCAGCTCCTGCAGGGCGGGAGGCAGGGCTGAGACCCAGGCGAAGTCGTGGTCGGAGCGGATGTGATCGGGCCAGGTGGAGGCGCGGGCGAGCGACTCGGTGGGCATCAGCTGCTCGAGGGCCTTCGCCGTCTTCCTGTCGAGGTGGCGCTCGGCGATCAGGCCGACGGCGCGGTGGCCGGTGGGTCCCCAGGCGAGCGCGGCGGTCGTGAGCAGGACGATCACTCGACCTCCAGGCGCACGAGCAGCGTCCCGCCGTCGACGGCCTCACCGACATCGACGCGCACCGAGGCCACGGTGCCGGCCTCGGGTGCCGTGAGCGTGTGCTCCATCTTCATGGCCTCGAGGGTGACGAGGGGTGCGCCGGCCTCGACCACATCACCCGCGGCGACGTGCACTGCGGTGACCGTGCCTGGAGTGGGCGCGACACAGGTCCCGGGCTCGTCTTCGACGCCACCGGGTGCCGGGAAGCGCGGCTCGAGGCGGACGAAGGCCTCACCCCGACCGGTGTGCACGTAGAGAGTGTCGCCGTCGTCGAGGGTGGTGTGTCGGCTGTCGGAGGGCAGCCAGGCGAGGCGCCAGGTGGCGTGGACCCCGTCGACGACGAGTCGCAGGTGATCGCCGTCGAGGCCCAGGACCTCGACCTCCCGGGTCTCCTCGCCGATCTGCAGCGTGAGCCCCTTGTGGCTCGGAGTCCACGTGGCCTCGACGACCTCGGCTCCGCAGCGGAAGGTGTCGGACTGTGCTGCTGGGCCCCCCATGCGCCAGGCGGGAGGGAGGGAGCCGCGGCGCTGCCAGGCACCGAGCGCGACGGCCGCGGTGACCCCGTCCGCCAGGTTCAGCGGGGGTGGGGTGGGCAGGCCGGTCTCGGTGAGGAAGCCGGTGTGCAGGTCGCCGGCCAGCCAGGTGGGATGGCGGGCGATCTGACGAAGCAGGGGCAGGTTGGTGATCACGCCCGGCAGCCAGGCCTGGTCGAGGGCTCTGGCCAGGCGGCGGCAGGCGGTCATGCGGTCGGGACCGGCGGCGATCACCTTGGCGATCATCGGATCATAGTGAGGTGTGACGGCGTCGCCGGTGGCGTAGCCGGTGTCGATGCGGACGCCTGGGCCTGCGGGAAAGTCGGCACGGTGGAGAGTGCCCGTGGCTGGAAGGTGGTCGCGCAGGGGGTCTTCGGCGTAGACCCGGACCTCGATCGCGCTGCCGCAGAGCGGAGGAGGCTCGGGCACGGGCTCGCCCATGGCGACGCGGAGCTGCCACTCCACGAGGTCGACGCCCGTGACACACTCGGTCACGGGGTGCTCGACCTGCAGGCGGGTGTTCATCTCGAGGAAGGTGAAGCTGCCGTCGGGTGCGAGGAGGAACTCGACGGTTCCGGCTCCGACGTAGTCGACAGCCGCAGCAACCCGGCACGCGGCCTCGCCCATGCGCTCGCGCAGCGCGGCGTCGACGGCCGGCGACGGGGCCTCCTCGACGACCTTCTGGTGTCGTCGCTGGATCGAGCACTCACGCTCGCCGAGGTGGACCACCCGTCCGTGGGTGTCTCCGAAGACCTGGACCTCGACGTGCCGGGGCCGCTTCACGTACCGCTCCAGCAGCACGCGGCCGTCGCCGAAGGCGGCGATGGCCTCCCGGCGTGCCGAGGCAAGGGCGGCGTCGAAGTCAGCGAGGTCGTCGACCCGGCGCATGCCTCGTCCGCCGCCGCCTGAGGCGGCCTTGACCAGCAGTGGGACCCCCAACTCCCGAGCCGCGGCGCGGAGCGCGTCGTCGTCGTCACTGGCGTCGAAGCCGGTCACGGTCGGCACACCGTGCTCTGCGGCCAGCTGGCGTGCTGCAGCCTTGTCGCCCATCGCGGCGATGGCGCCGGGTGAGGGACCGACCCAGGTGAGACCGGCGTCGACCACCGCCTGCGCGAAGGCGGCGTTCTCGGACAGAAAACCGTAGCCCGGGTGGACCGCATCCGCGCCGGAGCGGCGCGCGGCCTCGATCAGCGCGTCGGCGCTCAGGTACGAGGCGTGGACCGCCGCAGGACCGATCCGAACGGCGCGGTCAGCGGCGCGGACGTGGGGCAGGTCGCGATCGGCATCCGAGTAGACGGCGACTACGTCGAGACCGAGCGACTGGGCGGTGCGGGCGATTCGACAGGCGATCTCGCCACGGTTGGCGATGAGGAGCGTTTGCACGCGGGCTCCGGAGTGGGCCGCCATCCTATCTGGATGTGGCTCCGACGTGGGAGGGAGTGGGCTAGACCTCCTGCATGCGCGAGCCGCCTCCCACGCTGAACGTCCACGACGACCTCGATGCGGTCCGGATCAGCCTGGGCCCGGCGCGCCACCCCCTGCTTCGGCCCGGAGTATCGGTCTTCCTGGCCCTAGGCCTCGTGGGGGCGTGCGGGGCGATGTGGCTGGACAGCCTGCCGGCGGCGATGGTGATCGGTGGGGCATCACAGCTGGCAGCGCTCGTGTACCGCCTGCGGCGCTGGAAGCGGCACGAGGCACCGCTCCGGCTGTCGCTGGAGCGCGACCACCTGCGACTCACCCGGACCTTTCGCCGGCAGGTGCTCCACGAGGAGGTCGTGCCGCTGCGCGAGGTGACGGGCTGTCGGGCGGAGCCGTCAGGGCTGGCGATCACCACCCGGGAGCGCACGCTCCGGCTGGCGACCCATTTTCGGAGCGCCGAGGAGCTCGAGTGGTCCGCGGCCGCGGTGCGGGAGGCCGTCGCGACCCACGGGGCATCGGGCAGGAGCGAGCGCGACGAGGCTGCCCTCGCTGCGCTGGCCGCGGTCACCCGAGGGGTGTGACGCGGCGCCTCGACGCACCGGTCAGAACGGGAAGCCGCCCAGGGCGTCGATGTTGCTGCTCGGCACGACGACGCCGGTCGGCGTCGCGCGGCCGGTGACGGTGTCGATCTCGTAGATCGCCGTTCCACCAGGGCCGTCGCCGGCGAAGTAGAGTACGCCGTCGATCACGGTGAGGCCGCCGCCGTTTCCACCGGTCACGCCGCTCACGGCGGTGACCAAGAAGTCGCTGCCGGTCGCAGGATCGACGCGCCTCAGCTCGGTGTCGTTCATGCGCCACATGGTGGTGCCGTCCCAGGCCATCGCGAAGCCATACCCGCCGCCGTCCGGGATCCCTCCGAGGGCACGCGATGTGCCTGCGGCCGGGTCGATCTCGGCGTACTGCGTGTTCTCGTCAGCTGCGTAGAACAGGCCGTCCTTGAAGGCGAGGGACGACTCGATCTGAGAGGTATTGGCGATGGGGGTGAGGGCGCAGGTCTCGAGGTCGATCAGCTCGACCCGCCCCGCGCTCGCCAGGCCGACGCCCAGCCCGCCGCCATGGATGATGTAGGCCTGATCAGCGTCGTCGAAGGCCATGCCGGTCACCGGGACGCCCGGGTCACAGATGGCGACAGCCGTGCCTGCGTCGAGGTCGATCTCCCACAGACCGCTCGCGCCGCTGCTCCCATTCATGGCGAACATGCGGCTGCAGGATCGGTCACGCCCGTCGCAGTCCTGGTCGATGCCGTCCTCGCAGATCTCCTCGGCGTCCGGGTAGGACATCGGGTCGTCGGGGAGGCAGTCGATCCCTACCCACAGTGGGCGCAGGCCCGGCGAGGGAGGATCACAGGACGGGACGGGGTCGGCCGGGTCGATGCCCTCGGGGGCGAAGCCGTCGCCGTCGGTGTCCTCGTACCAGAGACTCGGTGGACCGACGGTCGGGTCGCTGTCGTCGCAGTCGTCGTTGGTCGCGGCAGACGCCTCGGGGCGGCTGCAGGCGTAGATGAAGTCGTCTTCGGCGCCGAAGCCGTCGCCGTCGCTGTCGCTGTACCACTCGAGGTAGCTGTCTTCGCTGACGTCGGGATCCGCGTCGTCGGTGAGTCCGTCGCAGTCGTCGTCGAGGGGCTCGTCCGGGTTGCAGATCTCCGGCATCTCGGGGTTCACGTCATCGCGCGTGTCGTCGCAGTCGGTGCCGGCGAAGCCGAAGCCGGGGGTCTGCTGGCAGGCGAGGAAGACGTCGCGCGCCGTGCCGTAGCCGTCGCCGTCGTCGTCGCGGCCCCAGGCGATGAGCGTCAGCGGGTCGATGTCGGGGTCGTCCTCGTCGAACAGGCCATCGCAGTCGTTGTCGAACGACTCGTCGCCGTCGCAGATCTCGGGACGGCTCGGGTTGATCTCGAAGTTGGTGTCGTCGCAGTCGTCGCCACCGAAGTCGGCGTTGAAAAAGCCGTCACCGTCGGCGTCGCAGAGCTCCGCGCACTCGGGGTCGTCGCAGTCGACCTGGCCGTCGGCGTCGTTGTCGCGGCCGTCGTCACAGACCTCGGGGCAGGCGCCGTCGCAGTCTGTGTCGTCGCAGTCGACCCGGCCATCGGCGTCGTTGTCGCGGCCGTCAGCGCAGTTCTCATCGCAGGACGGGTCATTGCAGTCGTCGTCCTCGCAGTCGACGAGGCCGTCACCGTCGTTGTCGCGGTCGTCGATGCAGATCTCGGCGCAGGACGGATCGACGCACTCTTCGTCGAGGCAGTCGACCTTGCCGTCGCCGTCGTTGTCGAAGCCGTCGCCGCAGACCTCGGGGCAGGAGCCGAAGCAGTCGCGGTCGTCGCAGTCGATGGCACCGTCGCCGTCGTTGTCGCGCCCGTCCGCGCAGTCCTCGGGGCACAGGCCATCGCAGTCGTCGTCGAGGCAGTCGACGAGCCCGTCGAGGTCGTCGTCGGTCCCGTTGGTGCAGACCTCGCCGCAGACCTCGGCGCAGTCAGGGTCTGCGCAGTCCGCGAGCTCGTCGAGGTCGTCGTCCTCGAGGTTGTCGCAGATCTCGTCGGGGGTCTTCTCGGACCCGCCTCCTTCGCTCGAGCCACAGCCGACTCCGAGCAGGGCCGCAATCATCCACCAGCGCATCGAATCCTCGCACATGATGTCAACACCAGGTCAGAGCTTACCTGGAGTTGCAGCACCCTGCGCGGGTCTACACGGTGGCGGGGTGTTCATGGGCCTTGTGGCCGGCTCGTGTGTGGCCGGGGTCGGGGCGTGCGGCGTGCACCGAGCAGTATTCATGCCGGTGGTGCGGTCGCTGCGGGAGACCTCGTCGTCTGCCGAGCCGGAGCGGGAGGTTGCCCTCGGAGAACGCGCAGAGGCCAACTCCCCTGCGCGCCCCCCGGTGGCATCCACTCCCCCGGTCGGGGCACGGACAGAACTCCGAGGAAGTGGACGCTCTAGAGGAGTGCAGGGGCCGTGCCAGCGGACACAGGACGGTACGAAGTATCTTTTCCAAGAGTCGTGACGCCGGGCGGCGCTAGATCGTGACACGGCTGTCGTGGCTCGCGGCTCCGCAGGCGAGGGATGCTTCGGCTGGATCGGGTGTCGAGGAGCAGTGGATGCAGCGGCTCGGGGCTCACCGACCGAGTCGTCAGGAGTGCGACACCCCGTCGATCTTGACGGAGACCGTCATCCGGGCAACTGTCCACTCGGTCGGAGGAACGTGGATGCTGACTGTGCTGCTGCTCGCCTCGAGCGCCTGGGCCCTGCCCGCGGAGCTGTCTGCCCGTCTCGAGGTGGCGGCCGGGGTGCGCGGTGCCCGGCTGGTCGACGATGCTCCGGCGATTCCCGAGGAGGCCTACGACAAGGCCTTCGCGGGAAAGGTCGAGACGGGTCTGGTCGACAAGCCTGGCTTCAAGGCGCGTGTGGCCTGGGGAGTCGGTGTGGTCGACGTGCCGATCGCGCGCATGTGGGCAGCGGTGAACGACGACGCCTCGAAGCCCGACTACACCGCCCTCGAGCACGTCGTGCTCCTGGGTGGAGAGCTGTGTGGTGACGACCGACGGGTGTTTCAGTACCTCGGGGTGTCGCTCCTCTCCGATCGGTGGTGGGTGGTCGACCAGCACCAGAACACCGCTGTCGCCACCCAGAGCGGCGGCGCGGTGCGCGAGGTGATGTGGCGCTCGGTCGACGACATGGCGGCGGCCGTCGTCGGTCACCCGGAGGCCGTCTCGCTCGCCGAGCAGGGCATTCCCATCGGCTTCACGCAGGGCGCGTGGTTCCTCGTCGACCTCGGTGACGGGCGCACCCTCGTCGAGTACCACGCACTCACCGATCCGGGTGGAAACGTGCCGGCGCGGCTGGCGAGCAGCTTCGCGGCCGGCGGCATCAGCGAGACCATCGAGAGCATGGCGAAGCTGGCGGAGAAGGGGCCCACCTGTCTGTGATGCGGCGCGGGGCTGCACGCCGGCTATGATGGCGCCGAGCACGAGATGGGAGTGGTCATGGTGGGTGTGTTGCTGCTGGCGCTCCTCGGCTGCGAGGAGAGTGCCGAACACCTGAAGTCGTTCGAGGACACGGCGGCGCCGCCGCTGACCTCGACGGGCACCGTGCCCGGGACGACCGACTCCCTCCCGACGACCACGACCCCGGTCGCCGAGGACTGCTTCAACGGCATCGACGACGACGGCGATGGCCGCCCGGACTGCTTCGACACCGAGTGCGAGCCGATCTGTGACGCCGACGGGGATGGCGAGGACAACATCGCCATGGGCGGCGACGACTGCGACGACACCAACCCGGACGTCAACCCCGACGCGCTCGAGCTGTGCGACGGGGTCGACAACGACTGCGATCTCCTGATCGACGATGCCGACCCGGATCTTCCGCCCGCCGAGCAGTCCAGCTGGTACCCGGACCTCGACGGCGACGGCTACGGCAACCGCGACGAGGAGGCCCGCCGGGCCTGCGCCCAGCCCCCCAACTCCTCGGCGACCAACGACGACTGCAACGACGCCGACGACACGATCAATCCCGGCCGCGACGAGATCTGCAGCTGGAACGAGCCGGTCGACGAGGACTGCGACGACCTGATCGACGACGCCGACCCCGACATCACCGAGGAGGACTACCTCGACTGGTTCGCGGACGCCGATGGTGACGGCTTTGGCTCGGGTGAGGACATCGTGCGGGCCTGCAGCCGTCCCGAGGCCTCCGCACTCACCAACGACGACTGCGACGACAGCGACCCGACCGTCGGTCCGCCGAGCCTGTGGTACCCCGACCTCGACCGTGACGGACATGGCGTCGGCGTCCCCTTCGGCCCCGATCCGACCTGTGAGCCGCCGGGGCCGGGCTACGGCCCAGACTGGCGTGGCTTCGACTGCGACGATGCGGCCCCGGCGACCTACCCGGGCGCCGAGGAGATCTGCGAGGACGGCGTCGATCAGGACTGCGATGGCGTCGATGCGGTCTGCATCACCTACGCGGGCAGCTACCTGGTCCACGATGGTCCTGGCTGGATGACCTACCCACCGACCTACACCTGCCGCGAGGCCTGTGCCGAGATCTTCGGTGGTGACGAGGCGAGCTACCGCTGCTCCGTCGACGACGACACCGAGGATCCCGAGACCATCACCGACTCGGCCTGGCTCTCGGAGTACGGCGCGGCCGACAACTGCATGAGCGGGGGCGGCGGCCCGCTCCCCGACGACGCCAAGAGCTGCGTCAACTACGACACAGCGGGCTGCCAGTCGGCCTACATCATGGACAACTGCGGCGACGGCTCGACGAACCACTGCTGGGTGGGCGGCTAGCCCCGGAGCCCGGAGGGCAGCATGCGCATCCTCTACCTCGACTGCGACACGACCCGGCCGGATCACCTCGGCTGCTACGGCTACGGGCGCGACACCTCGCCGAACATCGACCGGGTCGCGGCTGAGGGCGTGCGCTTCTCGAGGGTCTACGCCAGCGATGCACCCTGTCTTCCGTCCCGCACGGCCCTGTCGTCGGGGCAGTTCGGCATCCGCACCGGCGCAGTCGGCCACGGGGGCACGACGGCCGATCGTCGTCCCGAGGGTCGCGGTCGCCGGTTCGCCGACATCACGGTGCGCGACAACCTCGCGAGCTTCCTCCGTCGAGAGGCGGGGCTGCACTGCGCGCTCTTCAGTCCCTTCGCCTGGCGCCACTCGGCGTGGCACTTCTTGGCGGGCTTCCACGAGGTCGTCGACACCGGTGGGCGGGGCATGGAGTCCGGTGAGGACGTGGCCCCGGGCGTGCTCGACTGGCTCGAGCGGCGTGGGCGAGAGGACGACTGGTTCCTCCACGTGAACTTCTGGGATGCCCACACACCCTACCGGGCGCCACCCGCAGCGGGAGACCCCTTCGCCGACGCGCCGCTGCCCGCCTGGCTCACGGCCGAGGTCCTCGCCCACCACCGCACGCTCCCGGGCCCACACAAGCCCCGCGAGCTGAACATGTGGGACAACGCCACCGACCCGCGCTGGCCCAGGCACCCGGGCGAGCTGCACGACCTGGCGGACGTGCGAACGCTGTTCAACGGCTACGACACGGGCATCCGCTGGATGGACACCCACATCGGTCGCATCTTCGCGTGGCTCGACGCAGCCGGCCTGTGGGACGACACGGCGATCATCGTCAGCGCCGATCACGGCGAGAACATGGGAGAGCTGGGCATCTACGCCGAGCACGGCACCGCCGACGACGCCACCTGCCACGTGCCCATGGTGATCAAGTGGCCCGGTGGACGGCGCGGTGCCGTCGCCGAGGGCCTCACCTACGCTCTGGACCTGGTCCCGACGCTGGCCGAGCTGCTCGGCTGTGCGCCGCGGGCGTCCTGGGACGGTCGCAGCGTGGCGGGGGCCGTCAGCGGTGACGGCGATCCGGGACGCTCGGAGCTCGTGCTCTCCCAGTGCGCCCACGTCTGCCAGCGTGGCGTGCGCTTCGGCGACTGGCTCTACCTGCGGACCTGGCACGACGGCTACCACCTCTTCCCACAGGAGATGCTGTTCGATCTGGCCAACGACCCGCATGAGCAGCACGACCTGGCGAGTGAGCATCCCGAGGTCTGTGCCGACGCCGCGCGGCGACTGCTGGCCTGGACCGACGCCGCGATGCACCGCTCCTCTTGGGCCGAGGACCCCCTCTGGCGGACTCTCCGGGAGGGAGGGCCCGAGCACGCCCGAGGAGAGCTGGCTGCCTACGTGCGCTACCTGGAGGCCACCGAGCGCGGGCACCACGTGGCGGAGCTGAGGCGCCGCCATCCTCGGGAGTTCAGCGACGTGTCGGTGATCTGGGGCCCGTAGTGCGCGTCGTCACGTGGAACCTGGACGGGCTCGATCCTCGCCACCTGGACGTGCGCACCGAGGCGGCCATCGCGGCCCTCCTGGTCGAGCCGCCCGACGTGATCCTGCTGCAGGAGGTGACCCGCCGCACCTGGCATGCCCACCTGCGTCCGCACCTCTCCCATGCCGGCTATGCAGCGGCCATCGTCCCGCCGGACGACGACGAGGGCTATGTCGAGGCCGTCCTCTCTCGGCTGCCCCTGACCGGTGCCGAGCGCCACCCGCTCGTGGAGTCAGGCCAGAGCCGGCACCTGATGCTGGTGGAGGCGGTCTGGCAGGGAGAGCCCATTCGACTGGCCTCGGCACACCTCGAGAGCGGCTCGGCAGCGGCGGAGGTGCGTCAGGCCCAGGCATCGCAGGTGGCGGAGCTGCTGCTGGGAGGTCCGCCGGCGGTCTTCGGTGGAGACACCAACCTGCGCAAGGCCGAGGCTGCGGCGGTCCCCGCGCTCGGCGAGCTCGTCGACGCCTTCGAGGCCGCAGGCCGGCCCTCGTCGGCGCGCTTCACGTGGGACACCCGACGCTGTCCGAACGTGCCTGGCCGCGGACCTCGCGCCCGCTTCGATCGCCTCTGGCTGGCGGGCAGCTGGGCCGTCGATGGCCTCGGCATGCTTGGGCAGACCGTCGTCCCGGGAACGGGCCTCTGGCCCTCCGATCATGCAGGACTGTGGGCGCAGATCAGGCGCGTCTGAGGCCGTGCACTTCGGCTCGCGGCTGTGCTAAGGTCTCCGCCGTCTATTGCGGAGACCCGATGCGCGTTGCCCTGATTGCGTTGCTCCTGGGAGCATGTCACGCCAAGTTCAAGAAGCACGCGCCGATCATTCAGCGTGCTCATGTCGAGGTCACCACGCTCGGGCCGCCGCAGGTCGTGCTCGGACAGGCGGATGGCGACGGGATTGGCAGCCTCGCTGTCAATGCCATGCAGGCCATCCGCGGTGGTGAGCTCGCGAAGAAGATCGCGAGGGCGGTCGACACCGAGGAGATGGACGCGCGCTTCAGCGAGGCCTTCGTCGAGGCGCTCGGTGATGGACCTCCCTTCGCCGCGTCGCTCAAGGGCAAGGGTTCGTTGGTGTCGGTCGAGGTGGTCAGCTGGGGCATGGGAGTGCCGGAGATTGGCCTCCAGGGCACCTTCAGCTACAGCCTGGTCGTGCGCATCTACATGCCCGACGGCAAGAGGGTGTACACGAACCGGGAGGCCTGTGCGATCCCCGTGGGCGACCCCGACGCGTTCAGTCAAGTGCTGGGTATCGTCGACAATGCCAAGGCCGTGGACGACATGTCTCGGCGCGCCATCCGAGAGGCGTTCTACGAGACTGCGGCGGGCTGCGCGGCGGTCGTCGTCAGTCAGATGCGCAAGCACGGGGGCTGAGGTCGCGGGCGTCGACGTGCCACACGTCATGACGCTTGAGCAGGGGGCGGAGCAAGCCTGCTGATCCGGGTGAGGACTCAGTCGGAAGACTGGCGCTGCCCAACTGCCAGCCGCGCGACGCCCAGCCGGAGCTGACCAGAGCCTGCGCGTCGCTCTACGAGGTCGAATGCACCTCAGCGGGCTGGTGAAGCTCGGAGTAACGCCACGAGGTCGCACGGTGGACGAAGGAGGCGCTAGGCTCATTCGACGGGAGGAGAGCGTGCGGGTGATCGTGATGCTGCTGCTGGCAGGAGGCTGCGCCGGCTCGGGAGACGACGGGACCGGCTCAGAGCTGCCCACCGAGACGTCGGGTGCGCAGGTACCGTCGGACCCCTGCGCCGCGCCGCCACTCGAGGCGCCAGTCGTGCTGGCTGTCGAGGGAGTCCGCGAGGAGGTCGACGGCTACCCGATCTGGCAGCATGTCCCCGATGACGAGCCGGCCGCCCTCTACTGGTTCTTCCATGGGTCCAACGG
Source organism: Pseudomonadota bacterium (assembly GCA_002862545.1). Taxonomy (GTDB): domain Bacteria; phylum Myxococcota_A; class UBA796; order UBA796. The sequence continues at coordinate 12,750 of PKDJ01000325.1, read as the reverse complement.
AACCTACGACCAGATCTACGGCCTCGAGGTCGCCTACCTGCTGAACATGCTGACGCCACAGGGCTACGCGGCCGTCGCGACGAACAACACGCGGGACGAGTCGGAGTGGGACAAGTCGTCCACCGACCCGAGCGAGAACGCCGAGCTGGCGCGGCTGATCGCGATCCGGGACCACCTGATCGCGACGACCGCCGTCACCGAGGAGACGCCGATCGTGCTCACCGGCTTCTCCGACGGGGGCAGCATGGCCACCTGGCTGTCCGCGGTCTTCGTCGAGCTGGGCTGGGACGTGCGCGTGGTGTCGGTCCACAACAGCCCTGCGAGTGACTACCCGGGCGAGATCGAGGCCCCGACCTTCTGGGCCGTCAGCGAGAACGACAAGTCCACCGTCCGCGATGGGGCGAAGCGTCTCGCAGACATCCAGGAGAAGGACCTCGGCTGGCCAAGCCGCTACCTCGAGGCGCCCGAGCTCGCGCTCGACCGGGAGCGCTTCAACCGCGTCCCCGAGATCAGCGAGACCGCTGGACTGGCCTCGGGACTCTTCGACGAGCTGGTGCGCCTCGAGCTGATCGACGGCGAGGGGGCCCGCATCGTGGACGACGACCTCTCCGACCCGGAGAACATGGACTCGCTCTTCCGCTACTTCACCGCCAACGTCGATTCCCGACTCGCGGACGAGGCGGGAGGGCAGCTGCGAATCATCTGGGCCACTCACCGCTTCAATGGCTACCACGCGGAAGAAGAGTGTCGCTTCTTCCAGCGCTTCATCGAGGCGCGCTGACGGCCCGAGGTGGCTCTGGAGGGGGGCGGAGAGCCCCGCCCAGGGGGCTCCCAGCGCTCCGCTACGAGAAGGACAGCAGCTCGACGTCGAAGACGAGCGTGCCGTACGGGTAGCCGGGCTGCGGCGGACGCTCGCCATAGGCGAGGTTGCCGGGAATCCACAGCCGGGCCTTCTCCCCCTCCCGCATCAGCTGCAGGCCCTCGGTCCAGCCGGGGATCACCTGGTTCAGGCCGAAGGAGATGGGCTCGCCGCGGACGACGGACGAGTCGAAGAGCTTGCCGTTGAGCACCATCCAGCCCGAGTAGTGGACGCGGACGGTGGAGGTGGCGCTAGGCGAGCGGTCCGACGTGCCCTCTCTGAGGGTCTTCTTGACCAGGCCGGAGGCCGTGCGGATCGCGTCTTCCGGAGGGCTGTCGAGGTCGTCGGGCGTGGCGGGAGGCGGCGGCGGATTCTCGAACGAGAGCAGCTCCACGTCGAAGACGAGGGTGCCGTGGGGACGACCGCCGTTGGGCGTGTTGCCGTAGGCGAGCTCTCCGGGGATCCAGAAGCGGGCCTTCTCGCCGACGGTCATCAGCTGCAGCCCCTCGGTCCAGCCGCGGATCACGCCGTTGAGGGGGAAGGACGACGGCCGACCGCGCAGGACCGACGAGTCGAACATCTGCCCGTTGGTCATCCAGCCCGTGTAGTGGACCGTGACCTTGGCGGTCGCGGAGGGGTGGTCACCGCCGTCGCCGGCCTGCAGGACCTTGTAGGCCAGGCCAGAGTCGGTGTGGATGGCGTCGGCGGGCGCCGCGGACACGTCACTGGGTGCGGGGATGGACATCGGGCCTCCAGGGCTGTTGGCGCAGCGGGTAACCCAGCCATCGCCGGGCGCTACGGGTGCTCGCGGTGGACGGACGGGGTACCCTGGCGGCCACCGTCGGAGGTCCCGTGCTCACCTTGGTCTGCACCCGCACTTGAGGCACCTGTCGCAAGGCGGTCGCCTTGCTCCAGGACAAGGGCATCGCCCACACCTACCGCGAGTACCGCAAGGAGCCGCTGTCGGCTGACGAGCTTCGTGAGGTGCTCGGCAAGCTCGGCGTGGCGCCTGTCGAGGTGCTCCGCAAGCGCGACAAGGCCTTCAAGGAGCTCGGCCTGACCGGCACGGAGGAGGCCGAGGTGCTCATCGGCCACATGGCCACGCACCCCACGCTCTTGCAGCGCCCCATCGGCATCCTCGGCGACCGGGCGGTGGTCGGTCGTCCCGTCGAGCGGCTGCTCGAGCTGCTGTAGCGCCGAGGCGCTAGGGCTCGGGCGTGACGTACGGCGCGAGGGCTGCGCGGAGTGGCTCGGGCAGCGGTCGGGGCAGGCGGGTCTGCTTGTCCAGGCAGACGCTGACGAGGCGTCCCGTGGCCGCCAGCACCCCAGGCTGCCGCTCGACCCGGTAGCGCGTGGTCAGTGAGGTTCGACCCAGGCGGGCGACCTTCACCGTCACCTGCAGAGGGTCTCCGAACAGGGTGCGCTCGTGGTAGTCGCAGCCGGAGCTGGCGTAGACCAGCTGCACGCCGTGCTCGGCCTCGAGCTGGGTGTAGGGGTGACCGATGTGCTCGAAGAAGTACGTGAGCGCCTCGTCGCAGTACACCAGGTAGTTGGCGAAGAACACGTGGCCCTGCGCGTCGGTGTCGGCGTAGCGGACGGGCAGGCGGTAGCGGAAGCGGTCGGGCATGAGGCGGTCCTAGCCCGAGCCGCCGTGCTTGTCCGCGTGGTAGATCGCGTGGCGACCCGGAGAACCCCGCGATGGGACTGCCCCTGAGCGCGTATGGCGCCCTCGACTACCTGCTTCGAACGGCAGGGCGTGGCGGGGAGGACCGCATCTGGTCGGCCTTCGGGGCGGTGGCCTTCGTCCTGCACGACCCTGTCGAGCACAGGGAGCTGTCCGAGGCGCTGGCGCACTCCTACGACCACCTCCACGTGTCGACGGGGCACGATCTGCTCTTCGTGCCGCTGGTTGCCCACCCGCACAGCACCCGGCAGCATGGCTATGCCCACCCGAGCCCCGATGCGCTGCGTGAGCTCGCCCCTCACCTCGGCGCCCCTGCGCACGAGGGCGGCACGACGCTCGACGCCTTCGCAGCCGCGCTGGGGCTCCCTCGTCGAGCCCTTCCGGCCGTCGTGCTGTCGACAGACCTGCTGCGCCCCGAGTTCGTCGTGCTCTCTGTGGAGGGGTCGGAGATCGTCGACGCCCTCGATGCGGCCGCTCGGGCGTCGCGTCAGGCGCAGCGCTCGCTAGAGGCCCTGCACGAGCTGCTCCCCGGCAGCCACTGGGCCCGCGTGCCCGGCGCCCGCAGGGCCGTGCCGCGTGGCAGGGGTCCTGGTCTGGCCCGTGCCCTGGCGAGCGTCCTGGCGATGCTCGAGCTGCACGGCATCGATGGGGACGACTACACTCGTCGGGAGGCTCAGCGCCGCAGCAAGCGCGTCGTCCGGAGCATCCTGTCGCGGGTCCGGGACGAGAAGCGCTGGCAGGCGCGGCAGCATCACCCCATGCCTTCCCCGCCCTGGGCGGATCGAGGGCCCGTGATGACAGACGCCACGGCTCTCCTGGCGCTGGCTGCGACGCCGGACGAGGTGCGGGATGCACCACGCGCGTCCCGGTGGGAGTCGACCCTCGACCCCATCTCGACATCCTTCCTGCGCTCGGCGCGCCTGACTCACGTTGCGCTGCGCTCGAGCCTCGCGGCCCTGGGGCGGAGTGTGCGCCTTGAGCCTGGGCTTTTGGACTTCTCGATGGTCGTCGGCTCGTTCGGGAAGGCCGTCGAGCGGGAGATGAACACCGGCTGGATGGAGTGGGTGCGCTGGACGCTCGGCGCGGAGATGCCTGCACACTTTGGTTGGCGGGTGCGCGGGCGGCGGCTGCGGGTCCAGCCGGTGCGAGCGGGCTGGGATCCCATCGATCTGAATCGCCCGGACCGCGACAATGATCCGGAGCGCTGGAGGCCGCTCCCGCTGGCGCAGGCGGAGCAGGTGATGGCCACGCGCATCGCCGAGGGACTGGGCCCGGAGGACCTGGATGCGGCGAGCTGGGCTCCGCTCGCCGAGGCTCTGGCGCCCGTGCGCGAGCTGCGGAATCGGGCTGTCCACGTCGACCCCCTCGGACCCGACCAGGCGGAGGAGATGTTCGGTCTGGTCGACCGCCTCGGTGAGCTCGAGGCCTTCGCCTCGATGGCGCGGGCGCGGCAGGCGGTCCGCGGCGCCGCGGGCGCCTGGAGGGGCTGAGGCTCCGGGCTCGGTGGTCTGTGCCGGACGACCCCGAGCGCCCTGTCGAGGCCCCCGCGCGTGACGGCGCACCGAACTCCGCGATGCGGAGCGTCGATGGCGCTCGGTGGCGTCACCACATGACCTCCGGCCTCCATGGCCGCGTCCACGGACGCGCCGACGTCGTCCGTGCGGAGGTAGGGCAGCCAGTCACGCGGGGTACCGGGGTCCAGCGCGGCCATGGGTGCGCCGCCCGCGCTCACCACGCATCCAAAACCATGCGGCCGAGGGTATGATGGTCGTCGAGGCGACTTCACGCCGTTGCGTCGAGGAGTGCATGCGAACACTTGCGGACGGGGTCCACGTGCTCGAGCGGCCGCAGCGCTTCTTCGGGCTTGAGGTCGGTGCGCGCATGACGGTCCTCGAGACCGACGCGGGGCTGCTGGTGCACTCTCCCGTGGTTGCTCCTGAAGCTGTCGCGCTGCCCGAGGCCGCACGGTGGGTGCTCGCACCGAACAAGCTGCACCACCTCTACGTCGGGCCATGGCTGGAGAGCGCCGAGGGCTGGCTGGCGCCTGGCCTGCCCGAGAAGCGGCCCGACCTGCAGGCCCACGGCGTCGTCCAGGGCGACGTGCAGCCCTTCGGTCCTGACCTGAAGGTGTTTCCGCTGACCTGCTTCCCGCTCGCCAATGAGGTGGTGGTGCTCCATCGCCCGAGCCGGACACTCGTGGTCTCGGATCTGGTCTTCAACGTGCAGCCCGACGCCCCCTGGCTCACCCGGGCGGCGATGTTCTGCGCCTGCGGCTACCCGGGCTGCCGCACGACGCTCCTCGAGGTCGCGCTGTTCCGCCGGGAGGCGGGTCGCCGTGAGCTTCGGGCGCTGCTCGAGGAGGACTGGGACCGGCTGGTCCTGGCCCACGGTGCGGTGATCGAGTCGGGCGGCAAGGACGCCCTCCGCGGGGCCTTCCGATGGCTGGGGCTGTGATGTGGTGGCTGACCCCGGCGCTCGCCTGTCCCTCGGCTCCGGCCGATCCGGTGGCCATCGTCTCGGTCGAGCGCGACCGCACCCTGGATGCATCGTTCGCCATCGAGGCGGACGGCTGGCTTGGTGGAGATGCGGCACACTCCATTCCAGTGGCCCCAGACCGCTCGGTGTGGCTCTTCGGAGACACCTTCTGGGGCACCTCGGTCGACGGCACCCGCGAGGGGGGCTGGGCCTTCACCAATGGCTCCATCGCCCTGCACGACCCCACCGCGCCTGCTTCGCGTCCGGTCTTCTTCCGGGGGGACGATCCCACGGGCTTCTTCGAGCACCGCGCCCCCTCGGGAGGCGACTTCTACTGGACCACCCAGGGCGTCGCCTACGACGGCGCGCTCTACGTGTTCGCCATGAACGTGATCGGCATCGGGCGCCAGGAGGGCTTCAGTGTGCTTCGGGTGGACGAACCTCTGGCCGATCCTCGAGACTGGACGTGGACCGTCACCGATGTGCCCCTCGGTGACGGAGCGGGGCTGCCGATCACGGCGGTCCATGTCGAGGAGCCCTGGGTCTACCTCTTCGGCTGGGACGACCGCCTGGGGCCAGTGCGGCGGACGGTCCTTGCGCGGGCCTCGACGGATGCGCTGGTGGCCGGGCTCACACCGGACGACGTGACCTGGTGGACCGAGACGGGGGAGTGGGTCGCCGAGCCCGAGCGGGCGGGAACGCTGATCGGGGAGGGGGTCACCGAGTCGCACGTGCAGTGGGTGCCGGCTCTCGGACGCTGGGCCTTCGTCGTCTACAACGCCTTCACGGGCGAGCTGCGGCTCTCCACGGCGCCATCCCTCACGGGCCCATGGACCGAGCCGCGCTGCCTGTGGGAGGTGCCGGAGATCGGTCGAATTGACTCGCTCATCGCCTATGCGGGGCGGCTGCATCCCGAGTACGCCACCCGGGACGACGAGCTCGTGCTCACCTACGTCACCAACGGCTTCGGCACGCTCGACCCGCTCTTCGGGCCCGGTGGCGGCCAGGCCTACCGGCCCCACTTCCTTCGGGTGAGGCTGGCGCCGAGCGAGGCGCCACTCCTCGAGGGGCCCACCGAGGCTGCCCCGGGAGAGCGCCTGGTCTACACGGTCACCGCGCTGCCGGGGGAGCCGATTGCCTTGGCCGCTGGAGATCCCGCTGGAGAGCTGCGGCGTCCCGGGTGCCCGGAGACCACGCCGGTCGGCGGCGCACGCGTCGTCGCGACGGCGGCTGCGGACGCTGAGGGCCGCGCGGAGCTGGTGGTCGTCGTGCCACCCACGGCCGCCGGGACGGTGCGACTGGCCGCTGGCGTGTCGGGAAGGTGCCCCGTCGCGACCCTCGATCTTCGCGTGGACTGACCGGGCCCGTCACCGTCTGTAAGCGACCGCCTACACCGCTGAGCCAATGCTCGGAGTGGATGTGGAGATGCTCACATTGTTGTTTGCCACAGTTGCTTTTGCCGAACCCTAGATCGCCGTCGCGCCGAAGCTGGTCACCGCCAGCCGACTGTCGCTCGCGCCGAAGGTGATGGTCGCCCACGATCACGTCGTGCTCGGTGGCAGCCTCGGTGCGACGTTGATGCCGGGTGGTCTGGCCTTCGGCTCGCTGAAGGGGGGCGTGGGCGCCTCGCTCGCCGTCGATGTCGTGCCCAGTGGTGCTGGCTTCGACGGTGCCTATGTCGGTGGGCGCGTCGACTGGGCCGCGACGGCGCCCTACTAGGGGATGTCGGCGATCATGACCGAGGGACAGCGGCTGACGGCGGGTGTCATGGCCGGCAAGCGCTGGACGAGCGGCAACGCTGTGCTGGGTGTCGGAGCGGGTCTCAAGTTGGGAGACCACTACGGCTGGCTGGTGACCTCGGCGCTCGGGGAGTCCGCCTCGATGGGGGCTCTCCTCCCGATGCCGGTGCTCGAGTTCACCATCGCCAGTCGTGTGCGCTGATGGCGTCCGTCATCCCGCCGGTCCGCGCGGCGCGGCGCTGCGGGACCGGCCTGGAGTAGCCTGTCGCGACGCAGGTGTGCCGTCCCGGTGCGGATGGGCCTCGCGCTGGTTCGAGGGGGCCCGTCACCGTCTGTAAGCGACGGGGCGCCCTGACGCGCCGACTCTGGGTGTGGAGGTCCGAATGATCACGATGTTTATCGCCGCGAGCGCCCTTGCCGGAGCAGAGATCGCCGTCGCGCCCAAGTTGATGACCGCTGGCCGACTGTCGCTCGGTCCGAAGGTGATGGTTTCCGACGACTACCTCGTGTTCGGCACCAGCGCGGCCGTCACGCTGAATCCGGGCTTCAGCGCGGACGGTGGAGGGTGGCTCTCGCCAGGCTTCGGCATGTCGCACAGCGTCGATGTCGTGCCGAGCGGGAGAGGCTTCGACGGGGTCTACGTGGGTGGCCGGCTCGACTGGTCCATCACGTCCGAGGGGGCGGCCTACACCAACTTCATGCCCGATGGACAGCGGCTGACGGGGGGAGTCATGGTGGGGAAGCGCTGGCGCGAAGAGGATCTGGTGGTGGGCATGGGGGCAGGTGTGAAGATGGGAGACCACTATGGCCCGTTGGTCACCTCGATTGCCGGGGGCGACCCGTACTCTGCACATCTCCTTCCGGTGCCCGCGCTCGAGCTGACGATCGCCTATCGGCTGAAGTGACGGGGCAGAGCCTCGTGCGATGGCCGCGCCGCAGAGGCCATCTCCATGGCGCCTCGGCGGTCGACGGGACAAGCTCTAGTCATGCACACCGGTCGACCCGTACTGCTCGTCTTCTCGCTCGGGTGAGGTGATTGGGGCTCTGCCGCGTGCCGATGTGGTGGCTCAGGCGGGTGTGTGCGCTGGGCCGGCGCCCGCGACGACGGGCCGCGACCCGGACTCAGCGGACCCTCCCTCATCGACCCCTGCCCGTGAGGTGACATGATGCTGTGGTGGGCTGCATGGGTAGCGTCGGCGCAGACAGTGAGCGTCTTTGGTGGCTGTCCGGGTCGGGTCTCGCTCACCGTGGAGTGCGCTCCGGGCGCCACGGTCGACGTGCTGGCCGCCGAGGGCCCCGGCGACGCACGGCTCGACCGTGGACCCTGCGAGGGCTCGGCGACCGGCCTGGAGTCGCCCCGACGTGTGGCACGGACGACCGATCACGACGGGGATGGTCGGATCCGCGTCCGGCCTGCGCTCTCCGAGCCCGCCTGTGGGGCCCACCTCGTCGCCATCGACACGTCCACGTGCACGGCCTCTCCCCGTGCACGGGTCGGCGCCACGGGCACGCTGTGGGCGGCGGATGGCCGGGGCGGTGGCATGCCGCAGCTCTACCGGATCGACCTCGACACGGGCGGAGTCGAGGCTGTCGCTGCGCTCGACCATGCCGTCACCTCGCTCGCGGTCGCCCCCGACGGGACGTGGTGGGCCGGCGAGGCGTCGGCGCGCGCCCCGCGGACGCGGCTGTCGACGCTGGACCCCGACACCGGTGAGCTGACGACGGTGCTCGACTCCGAGCTCTTCGGCTGGTCCGGTCTGGCCTTCGACGCCGAGGGCCGCATGCTGCGCTGGACGGAGGCCCTCGACAGCCTGGTCCTGGTCGATCCGGACTCGGGGGTCGAGGCGCCGATCTACGCCTCACCCTCGGCGAGCCACTGCCTCACCGCCGACGCCGAGGGCACGGTCTATCGGTACTACAACGGCTGGATCTACCGGGTCGACCCGGTCGCGGGCACCGAGGAGTGGCTCGGCACCCCGCCCGGACTGGCCTACGGTCGGCAGGGCATCGGCTGCACCTTCCACCGGGGCCTGCTCTATGTCACGCACCTGGACGCCGACGACCCGGAGCGCCAGCTCGTAGCGGTCGACCTCGAGGCCTGGACGGCGGCGGAGGTGCACGTGTGGCTGCCCGACACCGTCGATGCGCTGGCCTCGCCGACGCCCTGAGTCGGGCAGGGTGCGCAGCGGTCGGTGCGCACGGGCCGGAGCCTCGGGGTACCATCGGGCATGGACGAGACCCGAACCCGTGCCACAGCCGCAGCGCCGGCGAGCTCTCCCGACGCGGTGGCCCTGACGGTCCTCCACGCTCCGGACCCGGCCGATGTCGGGCAGGTCGTGCAGGTCGGGCGTCGCCTCACGCTGGGACGGCACCCTCGTGACACGCCGTCTCTGGCGCTCGCCGACCCCGATGTCTCACGCCAGCACCTTCGCCTCGAGCGGCGACGTGGCTCGGCGCGCGTCGGTGTGGTCGACCTCGACAGCAAGAACGGCACCTTCGTCGAGGGCGAGCGCGTGACCCGGAAGGGCGTGGCGCCGGACGTCGTGATTCGTGCCGGTGGCTCCGTGCTCTGGCTCGGCGCTGTCCCCGCCGAGCTGCCCTCGCGCGGCGGTCTCGGTCGGTCGCGGGCCTGGGCCGAGAGCGTCCGGGTGGTCGACCGGGTCGCACCCTCCGAGCTGGGCGTGCTCCTCGTCGGCGAGACGGGCACGGGCAAGGAGGTGCTGGCGACGCGGCTGCACACGGTGAGCGGGCGGACCGGTCGCCTGGAGGCCCTCAACTGTGCGGCCATCCCCACCGAGCTGGCCGAGTCGCTGCTCTTCGGGCACGCGGCCGGCGCCTTCACGGGCGCGACCACGGCGAGAGAGGGGCACTTCGTCCGCGCTGATGGCGGCACGCTCTTCCTCGACGAGCTGGGCGAGCTACCGCTGCCCGTCCAGGCCAAGCTGCTCCGCGTGCTGGAGACGGGACGGGTGCGGCCCGTCGGTGGGGGCCGCGAGCGGCGGGTGAGTGTTCGGGTGATCGGCGCCACCTGCGCAGACCTGGAGCGCTCCGTCGCTGATGGAGGCTTCCGCCAGGACCTCCTGGCCCGCCTCGCGGGGGTGGTCGTTCGGGTGCCGCCGCTCCGGGAGCGCCGCGCCGACATCCCTCTGCTCGCGCGCCACCTGCTGCGAGAGGCCGGCTGTGAGCGTGCTCTCGACGCAGACTTCGTCGAGGGACTGCTGAGGCACGACTGGCCCGACAACGTCCGTGGCCTGCGCACGGCCATGCGTCGGGTGGCCCTGCTCTCGGATGGACCGGTGCTGGACGCCGCGGCCCTGGCTCACGCCGTACCGGCCAAGCCCGCCGTGCAGGAGGAGGCGCGTCCGGATCTGGAGGCGCTGCTGCGGGAGCACCGGGGGAACGTCGCGGCGGTGGCGTCCGCCCTCGGCAAGGACCGCAAGCAGGTCTACCGATGGCTCAAGCGTGCAGGGCTCGACGCGGCCTCCTTCCGGTGAGGGTGGGGGCGCACACCCTCGGCGAGGTGCTCGGCCGCGGGGGCATGGCCGAGGTCCGCGCCGTGGGGAGCGACCGGGCCCTGAAGTGGGTCGACCCGCGCGCGGGAGCCCGTGCAGTGGCAGCCTTCGCCGCCGAGGTGCGGGTGATGCGGTCACTGAGCCATCCCCACGTGCTCCCGGTGATCGCGCAGGGGACGGCGGGGCCGTCGGACGAGCTGCCGACCGGGGCACCGTGGATGCTGATGCCGCGGGCGACGCGCTCGCTCGCCGAGTGGTCGGGGGACGCAGCTGCGCTCATGGCGATCATTCGTCCGCTGCTCGGTGCACTGGCCTGGGCCCATGCCCACGGCGTCGTGCACCGGGACGTGAAGCCCTCCAACCTCCTCGTGGCACCAGACGGTCGGCTGTGGCTCGCGGACTTCGGGGTGGCGGATGCCCTGGAGCGTCGAGCGGACGGCACGCCGGGCGGCACCTGGGCCTACATGGCACCGGAGCGCCTGGAGGGGGGACGGGGTCGAGCTGAGAGCGACCTGTACAGCGTCGGGTGCACGCTGCATGCCCTGTGGACGGGTGAGCCTCCCTTCGGACGGGGCGAGGACTGCATCGACGGGCACTACTACGAGGAGCCGCCCCGGCTCGACCTGCCCTTCGCCGACTGGGTCGCGCGGCTGCTCGCCAAGGAGCCGGAGGAGCGCTTTCCGACGGCTGCCCATGCAGTCGCGGCCCTGGACGGGACGGTCCCGAGCCTCGGCACGGGTCCTGTGGACGGACCGGGCACCCAGCTCTGGGCGCACCTGCAGGCTGCTCTGACCGATGGGCCCGTCGCGGTCCGCTGCCGCAGTGACGCGCTCGTGCGCGACGTCGGTCGTCGGGCCTACGCCGAGGCGGGGGTGCGGGGCCTGACCGCGGTCTGGGGGGACCCACCCGCAGCGGGAGACGGCCTCTCGGGGCTACTGCGGCGCCTCGACGCCGAGGGCGACGGCGTCGGTGCCGTCCGGGCCGCCCTCGGCGCGCTCGATGGGCCAGCGCTCCTCTGGCTGCGAGGGGAGGCCCATGCCGCACAGGCGCTCGTCGCGCGGCTCGAGGCCTCCGGTCCACTGCCGATCTTGGTGGTGTCGGATTCTCTGGGGCTCCCCGACGTGGGGGCGGAGCCCGACCAGGCGGGTCCGACGGCGGCCTGGGAGGATGAGCATCCGGCCTTCGAGGTCGCGGCGGCCCTGGGCCGACGCGTCGACCCCGACGAGTGGTCCGGGGCCTGCGCTCGCCTGGACCTCCCCGTGCCCTGGGACCGCTGGGAGGCCGCTCGTGCGGAGGGGCGGCTCGCACCCACTGCAGGCGATCCGCTGGGGGGCTGGGCCTTCGTCGCCGACCCACCCCAGGTCCGCCGGCAGGAAGTTCACCGTGCCTGCGCGGCGGAGCTGGAGTCCCGGGGAGCCTGGGCCCGCGCCGCTCGACACCGGGTGGCCCTGGGAGAGCGTGGCCTCGCCAGGGCGGGCTTCGTGCGCGCCGCACGGGCGGCCTTGTCGCGTGGTGCTCCAGACGAGGCCGCGGTCGCGGTCGCCGGGGCACAGGCCCTACGTGCCGGCGTCGACCTGGAGCTGCTCTCCGCTGAGGTGGCGCTGGAGCGACGTCGTCCCACCGATGCGATCCCGCACCTCGACCGAGCGGTGTCGGCAGGGGGGCAGGCCGAGGCGCAGGCGCTCCGCGATCTCGGACGCGTGGCCTGGGCGGCGCGGGCCGATGCGGAAGAAGCCATCGGGCACCTGCAGGCCGCTCTGGCCCGTGCGACCGACACGGTCCTCCTCGCGAGCATTCACCGCCACCTCGGCTGGATGCAGCTGCGTGCAGGTCACGAGCGTGCGGCCTCAGCCCACCTCCGCGAGGCCCGCGTCGGCCATCCGCGAGATCGCGCGGCTGCGGACTGGGGACTCGGAGAGGTCGCCCGACGACGGGGCGAGCCCGAGGCGAGGCTGCACCTGGAGCGGGCCATCGAGGGCTACCGGGCGCTGGGTGCTACGGCAGCGCTGGCCACGCTCACCAACACCCTGGGCGAGGTCCATCGGGCTGCTGGAGACCGCACGGCGGCGCGGTCGGCATACGAGGAGGCCCTGGACGCAGGGCGGGCCGTCGGTGGGCCGACCTGGTTCTTCCCTGCCTACAACCTGGCGGTCCTCGACCTCGAGGACGGGGCTGTCGAGGCCGCAGCCACCCGCCTCGACCACCTGCTGACGCTCACCGCTCACGAGCCACCACAGAACACCCGCCGAACTCTTGCTCAACGGATGAACACTCTTAAAGTCATTCTTTGAACACTCCTCTACTGCACATCCCCTGATTCCGGCTCCGTAATGCTATGGAGTTCCTTTACTACGGATGCCCCACGGTGAGACCCAGTCGTGCAAGGTCTACTACTGAACCCCAGCTCATCCAACTTCTGTTTGTCAATGGATGCCCTATTGCAATTGATCCACCCCATAAATTAAGTTTATCAATTAATTT
>PKDJ01000205.1 GCA_002862545.1 Pseudomonadota bacterium | reverse complement strand
GTTCGGAGCTGTCCACCGACGCGGTCGCTGGCCTCGAGCACCGTCACGTCCCAGCCCTCGCCCTGGAGCCGATCGGCCACGACGAGTCCGGAGAGCCCTGCGCCGACCACGACGGCGCGGGGACGCCGGCGCGGGGCACGGAGGGGGGCATCGCCGACATCGCGGCGGAGCAGGACGTCGATCTCCCCAGCCTCTAGTGCGGTGCGGGTGGAGCGACGCCGGATCTTGCCCGAGGTCGTCTTGAGGACTGAGCGAGGCGGGGCGAGCACCAAGGTCGTCGGCACCGGCCAGACGGTCTGGCAGCGCTGGAGGATGGCCTGAGCAAGGTCCTGCAGGTCGAGACCGCGGCGGGTCACCTCGACCACCAGCCCGATGCGCTCGCCCTCCGCCGAGGGCAGGGCGAAGGCCGCGACGCTGTTGGGACGCACGCGGGCGTCCACGTCCCGCAGGCTCTCCTCGAGCTCCTCGGCGGCGATGTTGCGGCCTCTGACCAGGACGATGTCCTTCAGTCGACCGGTCAAGAAGAGCTGTCCTTCGTGGAGGAAGCCCAGGTCTCCGGTGCGGAGCCAGCTGCGCCCCTCGAGCGTGGCGCCGAAGCTCCGGATGGTGAGGTCCGGTCTCTGCCAGTAGCCAGGAGCCCGGCTGGGAGAGTCGACCCAGACCTCTCCCACGTGTCTCTCGGGGAGCGTCTCGCCGCCCTTGACGATCCGGATGTCCACGTCAGGCGGAGCGGAGCCACAGGCGACCAGCTCGAGGTCGCCGTCAGGGCGTGGCGTGGCGACGCCCGATGCCTCCAGCTCGTCGCGAGACAGGGTGAGGACCCCTCGGCCCCAGAGAGTGACGCCGACCGTGTGCTCGGCCAGTCCGTAGGCAGGGCAGAAGGCCTCGGGCTCGACGCCGCAGGGCCGCAGGGCCTCCTGGCTGCGGCGCAGGGTCGTGGCGGCGACGGGCTCTGCAGCCGACATCAGCACCCGCATGCGGGACAGATCCCAGCCTGCACGGCGCTCAGGGCTCGTGTGACGGACCAGGTGATCCCAGGCAAAGTTCGGTGCGGCCGTGTGGGTGGCGCGGACTCGGTGGGCGACATCGAACCACACTCCCGAGTCCCGGAGGAAGGTGGTCGGGGCCATCAGCCAGAGTGGCCCGCCACGCCAGAGGCACGAGAGGATACCGCTGATCAGACCGAGGTCGTGGTACTGCGGAACCCAGGCGACCACCCGTGCCTCGGCGTCGAGGAAGAGGAGGTCACGGCTCATCGCCAGCTGATGCTCGAGGTTCCCGTGGGTGATCACGACACCCTTCGGAGAGGCTGTCGAGCCGCTGGTGAACTGGAGGAAGGCGGGAGCATCGGCCGTGGCTTGGGGCTTGTCCGCGGAGCGCCGCTCGGCTTCGCCCTCGGGAGACCACCACTCCAGGTCGCGAGCGCCGCGTCCGCCTCGCAGCCTCAGCCAGCCAGCATTGGCTGTCTGCATCCAGCGAAACCGCCGCGTGGTGAGCGCAATGCGTGCACCGGCAGCCCGGGCGAGCGTCTCGAGGCGGCGCTGGTCGACCTCGGAGCCGGGCTGTGGCGGGTAGATCGGCACGGGAAGTATGCCAGCGAGCAGGCAGCCCCCGAGTGCGGCCACGAACTCCAGGCCGGGCGGGTGGACGAGCAGGGCACGGTCGCCGGCGCTGAGGCCTCGCTGGCGGAGCTGGTGAGCGACGCTGGAGAAGGTGGCCCAGGCCTCGCCAGCGGTCCAGGTGATCTGGTCGCGGCCCCGGTGATCGACCCACGTGAGCAGGAGGCGGTCCGGGTCGGACTTCGCCAGCTGCCACAGGGGGGCCAAGACATGAGTGTTCACCGGCTAGAGCCCTCGGCGAGCACGAGCGAGCAGCGGCCGATCAGGTAGGCCGCTGCGGGACCGAAGGTCGAGAAGGCCGGGTTTGTCGTCTGGCCATGGTGGTAGCGGTACCAGATCTGCTGCAGGATCACGGCTAGACGGAACAGGCCATAGACCTCGTAGAAGGTGGTGCGTGTGGTGTCGCGGCCCGACTGCCGGCCGTAGTGCTCCCATACCTGTGCGCGGGTGAGCATGCCCGGGGCATCGGTGGGCTGGCGCCGCATGGCCCTCAAGAAGGCATCGTCGTCGGCCTGAACCCAGTAGGCGAGTGAGTTTCCGAGGTCCATGAGCGGGTCGCCGAGGGTGGCCATCTCCCAGTCGAGCACCCCGATGATCCGCTGTGGGTTCGCTGGGTCGAGCACCACGTTGTCGAAGCGAAAGTCACCGTGAATCACCGTCGTGGCCACGTCGTCCGGGCAGTGCTGATCGAGCCAGGCCATCACGGACTCGCCATCCTGCGCATCAGGTGTGAGGGCTGCGCGGTAGCGGCGGGACCAGCCGTCGATCTGCCGGCGCGTGTAGCCACCACCACGTCCCAGGTGGTCCAGGCCCTCCGCCTCCACGTCGATCCCGTGGAGCGCGGCGAGCAGATCGAGCACGCGCTCGCAGAGCGCTCTCGTGGCGCTCTCGTCCAGCCCGAGGGAGCGCGGGATGTCGCGTCGGAGGATGATGCCGTCGAGCTTCTCCATCAGGTAGAACTCGCCGGCCGCGACCTCGGGGTCGGGGCAGTGGGCCACGACTCGCGGCACGGGGATGCGGCCCTCCATGGCGCGCAGGAACCTCACCTCGCGGCCCATGTCGTGCGCGGATCGTGCCTTGGTCCCGAAGGGAGGCCGACGCAGGACCAGGCGAAGGTCGGGCCACTCGAGCAGATAGGTCAGGTTGCTCGCACCGCCCGGGTACTGAAGCACTCGCGGCGTCCCGCTGGCTCCAGGCACACGACCGGCGAGCCAGGCCACGATGGCGGCGAGGTCGAGGCGGTCGTCCTCCCGCACCGCGACCGGGCGGTCGAGCAGGTCGCTCATCGCGTGCTCCGGCCCTGATGGTACTTCTTCAGCTCCCAGCGAGAGACGAGACCACGGTGGACTTCGTCCGGGCCGTCGGCGAGTCGCAGGACCCGGGCTGAGGCGTACATCGCCGCGAGGGGCAGGTCTTCCGAGAGTCCGGCACCGCCGTGCATCTGCATGGCCTGGTCGATGATCCGGCAGGCCAGTGTGGGAGCCACCACCTTGATGGCTGAGATCTCGGTGAGTGCGCCCAGGGCCCCGACGCTGTCGATCAGCCAGGCTGTCTTCAGGGTGAGCAGGCGAGCCATCTCGATGTCGATGCGGGCATTCGCGATGATGTCGCGGTTTCCGCCCAGGTTGGCCAGCGGACGACCAAAGGCGACCCGGGACACGGAGCGTCGGCAGAGAAGCTCCAAGGCTCTCTCGGCAGCACCGATGAGCCTCATGCAGTGGTGGATTCGACCTGGCCCGAGGCGACCCTGTGCGATCTCGAAGCCGCGTCCGGGACCAAGCAGGATGTTGGAAGCGGGCAGGCGGACGTCGGTGAAGCTGACCTCGCCGTGCCCGTACGGTGGGTCGGCGTCGCCGAAGACCGTGAGCATCCGCTCGACGCGAACCCCGGGAGTGTCACGAGGGACCAGCACCATGCTGTGACGAGCGTGCCGATGGGCCTCGGGGTCGGTGAGGCCCATGAACACCAGGACGCGACAGTGCGGGTGGCCCACGCCGGTGGACCACCACTTGCGGCCGTCGAGCACCACCTCGTCGCCCTCGAGCCGTGCGGTGGCCTGCATGTTCGTGGCATCGGAGCTCGCGACGGCGGGCTCCGTCATGCAGAAGGCGCTCCGGATCTCCCCCGCGAGGAGTGGCTCGAGCCAGCGCTCCTGCTGCTCTGGGGTCCCGTACTTCTCCAGGACCTCCATGTTGCCCGTGTCGGGTGCGTTGCAGTTGAAGATCTCGGGGGCGAGGAAGGACCGACCCATCTCCTCTGCGAGGATCGCGTAGTCGACGTTCGTGAGTCCGCTCACGCTGGGCAGGAAGAGATTCCAGAGCCCCTCCTCTCGGGCACGGGCCTTCAGCGCCGTGACCTCGGGCAGCTCAACCCAGGGGTCGTCGAGCGCACGCTGCTCTCGGAGAATCCGCCCCTCGTGAGGAGCGATGTGTTCAGTCACGAACGAGCGGATGCGGTCGCGGAGGCGTGCTGCTTCCGCGGAGGGAGCGAAGTCCATCGGTCCTCCGAGTGGCCTCGACCATAGCCCGCAGGGGGCGAAGACGCGTCAGCAGCAGCCTGTGAGGGGATCACAGCCCCCGACGAGACCGGTGAAGCTCGGGTCCGGAGGATGAGGCACGCCCCGTGAGGCTGCGAGCCGCACCCACTGCAGACGCCCTGTGCTGGCGAGGCGCTGGGTAGCCGAGAGCGCACGCCTAGCCTCCCTGAGGTCGGTCGGCAGCTGACCTACGTCGACCTGACCTCCCAGTCGCGCGATCAGCAGTCGACGCTTGATGCGGAGCAGCCAGTCCTCGAGCGCCTCACCCTCGTCGGCGTACCGGTGGACGCGGAGGCCCGCGTCGAGCAGGTCGTGCTGAAGGGCCTCGACGGGGCCGGAGTAGGGCACGAAGCGCCCCAGGAGTGCGGCGACGGCTGGGGGTAGGGGAGCCTCGGCGACCAGCTCGGCCAGGACGAGCGAGCCTCCCGGGGCGAGGCGCTGCGCGAGCTGGGGCAGCGCGCTCTGCCCGAGCGTGGCGAGAGCGGACACGCAGATCACGAGGTCGAATGCACCTGCCCCAGGAAGCGATTCGAGCCGCTCGTGACGGGGGGCCTCGAGCGGAGAGTCACCCAGAGGCCCCAGCACTGCGGAGCGGCCGCCGTCGGGGAGCACGGCCGTGCGCCACAGGCGAGAGGCGAGGGCTGACCCTCCCGGAGGAGTCGGGTCGTCCAGGAGCCGGACGGCCCAGTCAGACGACGTGGTCATAGCGAACGGTCGGACGTGGGTATGCGGGAGAGAAGCAGGACTTGTCCAGCACCTCGGCGGTCGTGCCGGTCGACTCGA
Organism: Pseudomonadota bacterium; assembly: GCA_002862545.1. Classification (GTDB taxonomy): domain Bacteria; phylum Myxococcota_A; class UBA796; order UBA796. The sequence continues at coordinate 33,975 of PKDJ01000205.1, read as the reverse complement.
GGGCGGTCGTGAGGGCGTGCTCGACCCAGGCCTCGAGTGTCTCAGGTGTGATCTGCACGCGGGCATTGAGCACCAGCTGTGCCGGCGCTCCTGACGGCTGACCGAGGCGGGACGTGTGCACGGGACCGTCCACTGCGGTGCACTGTGCGAGCGCGAGCGGGCCGTCGTCGCTCAGCAGCGCCTTCACATGGCCGATCGGAGCGTCCGAGGCGGCGGCCTGATCCCGGATGCTTCCGACCAGCAGGGCCGGCAGCCGTGTGTGGGCGGCGGAGACGCGCACGGTGGCGTTCAGCCAGCCCAGCACCGCCTCGCCGAGTGCGTACCGGTCGTAGTCGATGTCGAGGACGCGTGCGCCGACCGGTCCGCCTGCGAGCGTGGTGTCCAGCCACTGGGCCACGCCCTCTCCGGATGCAGCGGCGATGGCGTCCACGGGCACCGAGTAGGCCTGTCGGGTCAGCCCGACGATGGCGTCGCCAACGCCCTCGTCGAGGCTGTCGGACTTGGTGACCAGGATGCGATCGGCCTCTTCGAGCTGGAGCCCGTAGATGTAGGCGGTGGCCTCGTGCAGGTCGGAGCTTCGCGCCTCGAGAGCGTCGAGCAGCCGGTCCGGATCCGCGAGGACGGTCAGTGGTGCGAGCCGAAAGCGCTCACCATGGCGGTCCTTCAGAGGCTGCAGCAGGGTCGCCGAGAGGTCTGTGCAGCTGCCGACGGGCTCGGCGAGGATGCAGTCGACGCCCTGCTCTGCGAGGCTGTCGAGGGCCCCGAGGAGGTCGTCGAGTCCACAGCAGAAGCACTGTCCCGCGACCTCGGCGACGGGTCCGGCCGCTCCGAGCAGGGCGGTGTCGAAGAGCTGGGGGGCCTGGTCATTGGTGACGAGCCCGACCCTTCGGCCGCGACGGGAGAGCGTGCGAGCGGCCGTGTGCAGCAAGGTGGTCTTCCCTGCGCCGAGGAAGCCCCCCACGAAGATCAGGTCGATGCGGCTCATGCGTGCGCTTTATCCGAATCGTGGCGGGGGTGCGGCCAGAGGCGACCCGCGCGTCGTGCAGCGCGGGCGGGCCGTGTCTAGCGGCCGCTCGGGCGTTAGCTGTCGCGCGTGACACACAAGACCCCATCCGGCGTGCACTTCACGCCTGGCGAGTCCGGCTCGTCCCTGTTTCATGCGGCGCTGACGACGGCGCTGGAGACACATGCGGACGTGTTCCGGGGAATGACCATTCCCAAGCGAGGAAAGCCCTTCAAGGCGGGTCTTGCCGAGGCGATCGTTCGCTTCGAGGCGAGGCGAGCAGGCTCCGAGCAGCGGGTCGACATCGCGCGGACGCTGATCGACGCCCTCATGGTCCATGCCCGCTTCGGTCCGGCGGGGGCGCCGCTCGAGCAGGCTCTCGTCGAGGGTCCCGCCGAGCCGCAGGTCCTGGCCAGCACCGGTAAGGTCGGCTGGGTCCCCGAGGTCCATTACCGAGGGGAGAGCTGGAGGGGCAACGGCATCCGTGGGCTCGCGCTCCGCATGCGCGAAGACCACCAGCTGACGACGCCAGCCTATCGGGCCCTTCGCTGGGTCGCCGACAACCTGCTCACCGAGCCGCTGGACCTGAGGGGGCACACCTTCGCCATACTGGGTGCTGGCGCAGAGCTCGCGCCTACGCCCTACCTGCTGCAGGCGGGGGCGCGGGTGCTCTGGGTCGATCGGCGTCCGCCCGATGGGCCGCCACCCGCCGGCGAGCTCGTCACGTACCCGGGGGCAGACGACCTGCTCGCTGATCCGTGCGCGATCTACCAGGCCGTGGCCGCCGAGGCCGCCCGAGGACCGCTTCACCTCGGTCTGTTCGCCTATGCACCCGGCAAGGGGCGTGAGCTCCTCCTGACGACGGCGATGAACGCCATCGCAGCCCGTCTGCCCGACGAGTCGCTGCGCTCGGTCTCGATGCTGGTCTCCCCGACGACGCCGGGCGAGCTGTCCGAGGACGACAAGCGGGATCAGGTCGCGCGCGCGGCCGCGGCCAAGCGGTGGCACCGAGGCCTCACCCGCCTGCGGGTCTTGCCGCAGACGGCGAGTCATCGGGACGGAGATGCCGAGATCGCGAGGTCGATCGTATCTCTTCAGGGTCCGACCTACCTGGCGGCTCAGTACTTGGCGAAGATGATGCTGTCCGAGGCTTGGGCCGTCGATCGCTCGGTGCGCATCTCGGCGAACGTCGCGGGCATCACCCACACCAAGTCGCTAGAGCACCCTCTGTTCCTGGCGGGCTTTGTCGGCGCACCGCGCTTCGGGGTCGAGGTCTTCGAGCCCGATCAGACCCGCGTGCTCACCACCCTGCTGATGCTGCACGACGCACTCAACCCCGATGCGCCGTGTGCGGATGCGTCCGGGGGCGCTGCGGCACAGGGGCGCCGAGTGGCTTCCCAGGCCATCCATGGCGGGGTGCGATCGCTGCCGTGGGAGTTCTGGGGCACCATCCAGAGTGCTGCAGTCCTCGGTATGGTCTCCAAGCCCTCTGTGCTGTTCCGACGCTGAGTCAGCCCCTCGCGTGGGCCTTCAGGGTCAGCGCGAGACGGTCGACCTCACGGCGCGCGCCTGGCAGTAGACCATCCATGTTGGCGAAGCCGTGGATCTGGTCGGCGGCGTCGAGGTGCACCGTCCGAACACCCGCCGCCGTGAGGCGGGCCGCGTAGTCCTCTCCTTCGTCCCGCAGGGGGTCGAAGCCGGCTGTGTGGACGATGGCGGGGGGCAGATCGTGCAGCTCGGCGAGCAGGACGCTCGCGCGAGGGTCTTCGAAGTCCTGTGTGTAGTGTCCGCGGTACCAGATCATGCTCTGTCGAGTGAGCACGAAGCCGGTGGCGAACTCGTCGATGGAGTCTGCGAGCAGTCGCAGATCGCAGGCTGGATAGATCAACACCTGGAGCCAGGGAAGCGGCCCGCCGCGGTCGCGTAGGTCGATGCAGGCAGCGGCGGCGAGGTTGCCGCCCGCACTGTCGCCGCCGATGGCGAGGCGTTGTGGGTCGAGGCCGAGGGCCGGTGCCTCGTCCACCAAGGCCTCGAAGGCGACGAGGGTGTCGTCTAGCGGCGCGGGGAAGGGGTGCTCGGGGGCCAGCCGGTAGTCGAAGGAGACGAGGGTGTAGCCGCTCACGGCTGCAATGCGCTGGCACAGGCGGTCGTGAGAGCGCACGCTACCGACGGTCCAGCCGCCGCCGTGGAGGTACAGCAGCGCGGGTCCGGTCGAGTGCTGGGGGCGGTACACGCGGGCTGCACGTCCGGCAAGCTGGCGGTCCTCGATGGCGAGGAGGCGCTGTGGAGCGCCCTCGACGAGCTTGACGTCCTCGAGCATGCCCGCTCTGGCGCCCTCGACGTCGCGCTTGCTCTCGGCCAGGCCGGCCCGCTCCGCGAGACGGAGCATCCAGTGCACGTCCGCGTCCAGGGCAACACCACGACGGTTGACCGGTGGCGGCCCCACGAGGCGGGCTCGAAGGGACCGGGGCAGTCTCAAGGACAGGCCGAGTGCGCTGCGGGTCAGGCGGCCGGTGAGGCTCAGAGCTCCACCTCGCCCGAGCAGATCCCGGACAGGCGCTCCGACGAGGCCAGCGACTTGTTGACCGCAAAGTTGAGGGCGATGGCCGAGTCGGGCTCGATGCCGCCCCCGAGAGGCTCGGCCCAGACGGCGAGCATTCGGAGCGTCTTGCCGCCCTTGCGCTCGACGTTGATCTCGACGCTGTAGGACTGCAGGAGTGCGTTCTCGCCCTTGGCTCCCCAGGCGGCCTCGATGCTGTAGGTCACGATGCTGAGCACGCCCGTCTCTTGCTCGGAGATCTCGAAGACCCCGTGCCTGAGGTCGAGGTTCATCGAGTATGGGTCCATGTCGGCGACGAGCACGCGCGTGGGGTCGACCATGTTCTCGGTAAGCAGGAGGGAGGTCGCGTAGTCCTCAGGGTCGAAGTCCGTGCTCCACGGATCGAGGTCGTCCTTGATGGCCGCGAACTCGAGGGCCTTGGTTGCGCCCTCGAAGTCGGAACGCTTGGTGATGTAGGTGCGCTCGTAGCCCTCGAAGTCGTCGGAGAAGACGACGTCCTGGTCGGGTCGAACGAGCAGCTTCTCGGCCTTCGTCCAGTCGCAGTCCATCTCGGAGAGCGACACCACGCCCTTCGCACGAGACAGGTCGCGGGGGCCCCACTCGTCCTTGTCGGCGTCCAAGAGGATGCGCTTGTCGAGCGGCAGGTGGGCGATGTCCTCCTCGCGGAGGTCGCCGATGCTGTAGGCGTCGACGGTGTCGATGTTCGCGGATTCGCCGATCAGGTCTACGCCCTCGTCGTCATACCAGTCCACGAAGCCCTGAATGCCGGCCTCGAAGGTCGGATCTGCCGTGTAGAAGTTCCTGACGAGGTAGCGGGTGGAGTCATCGAGGCCCTTCGGGGCCTCAGGCGGGGCCTTGCAGCCGAGGAGAGCGAGAGCGAACAGCGAGGTCATCGAGACTCCAGCGGGGCGAGAGCCATTCTGCCCGAAGCTGGCGCGGCTCGCAGCATCGAAGGTGCCCGAGGCCACTGCAGCTCCACGACGTCAGGCGGGCGGATCTTCCACGTCGACGACCTCACCGGCGAGCTCTTGTCCAGGCTCGAGCGCCCTAACGATGACGGTCGACTGTGCGCGAAGGAGCCCATCGTCGCCGGTGATGTCGGCGTGCCAGGTGTGCCAGCCATCGTCGGTCGGGCCGGGGACCGCACGCACGGTCAGTGTGGTGCCGCGTCGCGTCGGTCGCTCGAAGCGCGTGCGGTTCTCGGAGCCGACCGCGTGGCGCCCGGAGGGCAGGACCGTCAGGACGGCGCCGACGGAGCACACGGACTCGGCCATCGCGCAGTAGACACCGCCGTGGACCAGCCCGTAGGGCTGCGTGTGCTCGGGACCCGCCGTGAGCTCGGCGACGACCTCGGAGGTGGAGGCGCGGACGTAGGTCAGCCTCACCAGGCTGTCGAAGCCCGAGCCCATCTGGTTGATCACCGCAGCGCACTGCTCTGGAGACAGGGCGGCGAGCTGGGCGGCGGCGGCCGAGAGGTCGAAGCGGGCCATGAAGCCTCCGCTGTGTCGGGCAGCCCGAGCCCGAGGCTCGGGCGGTGCCGCGGGCGCTCTAGTCCGGCTGCACTGCGATCCAGGTGGCGTGCAGGACTCCTGGCAGCCACACGAACCAGAGCAGGACGAGGTTGACGAGGAGGGGAACCCCGACGCCACGCTTCATGAACACGGCGACAGGAGGGAGGAAGCCACAGAGCAGCAGGCTGACGAAGGTGGTGGTCGAGCCACTCTCGCGCCCGCGGCTCGAGATCACCCAGGCGGCGTGAATTGCTCCCGGGAGCCACCCGAAGAGGGTGAGCAGCAGGTTGAGCCAGAACGCAAGGCCGAGCCCAACCTGGAGGAAGACGCCGACCGGCGGAGCGAACCACGCCAGCACTGCACGGAGGAAGTCGCCGGAAGACTCGTCGTCAGACATGCACACTCCACGAGGCGGCGACGCTCGTGCTTCACGCGCGTCGCTTTTGGACCGTCAGACAGCGTCGATGATGCCGTTGAGCGTCGCGCTGGGGCGCATCGCCTCACGAACCTGATCTTCGCTGGGGCTGTAGTAGCCAGACACGTCCATGGCGGGCCCCTGGACGGCGTTGAGCTCGGCCACGATGGTCGCCTCGTTGGACTCGAGGGCGTCGGCGACCTTGGCGAAGCGAGCGGCGAGCTCGGCATCGGCGTCCTGGGAGGCGAGCGCGCGTGCCCAGTAGGTCGCGAGGTAGAAGTGGCTGCCCCGGTTGTCGAGCTCGTGCACCTTGCGGGACGGCGACTTGTTGGTCAGCAGATACTTCGTGGTCGCATCATCGAGCGTCTGTCCCATGATGCGTGCCCGCGGAAGGTCGTAGCGCTCGGCGAGGTGCTCGAGGGACACGGCCAGTGCAAGGAACTCGCCGAGAGAATCCCACCGAAGGTGGTTCTCCTTGTTGAATTGCTGCACATGCTTCGGTGCTGAACCACCTGCACCGGTCTCGAACAAGCCGCCGCCGTTCATCAGCGGCACGATGGAGAGCATCTTGGCGCTGGTGCCGACCTCGAGGATCGGGAACAGATCGGTCAGGTAGTCGCGCAGCACGTTGCCGGTCACGGAGATGGTGTCGAGCCCCTTGCGGATGCGCTCCACGGAGAAGGTGGTCGCGTCGACCGGGGACAGGACGTGGACCTCCACGTCGGAGGTGTCGCCCAGGTAGGCGTGGACCTTCTCGATGAGCTGCGCATCGTGCGCGCGGCTGGCGTCGAGCCAGAACACGGCGGGCGTGTTGGTGGCGCGGGCTCGCCGCAGCGCGAGCTGAACCCAGTCGCGGACGGGGCCGTCCTTGACCTGGCAGGCACGCCAGATGTCACCGGCGTCGACCCGGTGGGAGAGCAGGGCATTGCCGTCGGCGTCGACCACGCGCATGGTGCCCTTGGCAGGGACCTCGAACGTCTTGTCGTGCGAGCCGTACTCCTCGGCCTTCTTCGCCATCAGGCCAACGTTGGAGACGCTGCCCATCGTCGTGGGATCGTAGGCGCCGTTGGCACGGCAGTCATCGATCACGGCCTGGTAGACCCCGGCGTAGCTGCTGTCGGGGATGGTGGCCTTGCAGTCCTGCGTCTGGCCACTGGTGTCCCACATCTTGCCGCCGGTGCGGATCATCGCGGGCATCGAGGCGTCGATGATCACGTCGGAGGGGACGTGAAGGTTTGTGATGCCACGGTCGGAGTCCACCATTGCGAGCGCCGGCCCCTTGGCGTAGGCCCAGGCGATGGACTTCTCGATGGCTGCGCGCTTGTCGGCTGGCAGCGTGCCGAGGCGGCCGACGAGATCGCCGAAGCCGTTCCTCACGTCGACCCCAAGCTCGTTGAGGGTGTCGCCGTGCTCGGAGAACACGTCGGCGAAGAAGGTGCGCACGGCGTGCCCGAAGATGATGGGGTCGCTCACCTTCATCATCGTGGCCTTCATGTGAAGGGAGAACAGGATGTCCTTGGCCTTCGCATCGGCGATCTGGGCGTGGAGGAAGTCGAGCAGCGCACGCTTCGACATGAAGGTGGCGTCGATGATCTCGCCTGCCTCCAGCGCGATGCCGCCCTTGAGAACGGTGACACTGCCGCCTTCCGCGACGTGCTCGATGCGCACCGTGGTCGGGGCGGTGACGGTCACCGACTGCTCGTTGGAGCGGAAGTCACCCGCGCTCATGGTCGCCACGTGGGTCTGGCTGTCGGAGGACCAGGCGCCCATGCGGTGGGGGTTGTTGCGGGCGTACTCCTTGACGGCCTTTGGAGCGCGCCGATCGGAGTTGCCCTCCCGCAGGACGGGGTTGACGGCAGAGCCCTTGACCTTGTCGTAGGCCGCCTTGATGGAGCGCTCGTCGTCGCTGCTGGGCTCCTCCGGGTAGTCGGGGATGGCGAAGCCATCGGCCTGGAGCTCCGCGATGGCGGCCTTCATCTGCGGAATCGACGCGCTGATGTTCGGCAGCTTGATGATGTTCGCGTCGGGGGTCAGCGCGAGGCGGCCGAGCTCAGCGAGAGCGTCGGCGGTGCGCTGGTCCTCGGGGAGCCGGTCGGACATCACCGCCAGGAGTCGACCCGCGAGGGAGATGTCGCGCGTCTCGACGTTGATGCCTGCAGGCGCCGTGAAGGCCTGGATGATGGGCAGCAGCGACCGCGTGGCGAGCGCGGGAGCTTCGTCAGTGAGGGTGTACAGAATGGTCGGAGTCATGGGTCACCCCTCGGTGCAGACATGAGGGGCGCCCCCTAATCGGTCTGACGCTCGTGAGCAGCGACCAAGGTGACCCTTCACGAGACTTGTGCGATCACCCAGGAGGCGCTTGCCCCTCCGCGCCGCAGCTCGACCTCGTCGTCTTCGCTGCGTCCCCAGAGAGCACGTGCGATCGGTGCCTCTGGAGACACCACGCGCACGCCTCCGAGGTCGGTTCCATCGCCGCCGGGCAGGACCGCGACAGCCAGGGACTCGCCCGTCTCGGTGTGCTCGAGCTCCACCTGAGCGCCTGTGACCACGGTGGCGCGTGGAGTCGATGCCATGCGCTCGAGCAGCTCGAGGGCAGCGTCGATGGCCGCGAGGCGCTGTGCGAGGCCGTGGGCGAGGTAGCCCTGGCTCGTGACGGCCGCGCGCTCGCCACGGTTGGCAGGCCGGTGGGAGCCGTCGACCCGCGTGCCGGCACGGGCGGCTCCCTGCTCGCTGCGCAGCTCGTCACGGAGGACAGACAGTCGCCTCTTCCAGGCATCGAACAGCTCGGACTTCTCCATGGCCGGCAGGGTATCGCGAGGGTGGCCCGGAGGCCTCGAACGAGGCAGGACCCACCCGCTGGAGAGCGGGTAGAGTCCTGGAGGAGGTCGACATGCGAGCAGGCTGGCTGGTTCTTCTGATGGCGTGCATCGGCGCCGACAAGTCGAGCGATTCAGGCTCGGCAGGAGTCGGCGACACCGATTCGCCGCCTGCAGCGACCGGGCCTGCCACGGGGGCCACCTCGACGACGCCGACGGGGACCCCGACGGGTGGAACATCGACAGGAATGGGCAGCACCTCGACGACGCCGACCGGCGGAACGTCGACGGGCACCACCGCGACCGGAAGCACCAGCACGGGGACGCCCGAGTGTCCGCGGCTGTGCGACATGGACTTCACCATCACGGAGGCCGGCGGCCTCAGTGCCCTGGAGCGCTGCCACACGATCACGGGCACCGTGACGCTCTCTGGCGCGGCGGGTCTGACCGATCTTTCGGATATGGCTTGTGTCGAGCGTATCAATGGCGGACTGACCATCTCTGGAGTGGCCGACCTCGCGTCCCTGGATGGGCTCCAGACGCTCCAGAGTGTCGGGGCGGATCTCCGCATCGCCGATGTGCCGGCGCTCACCGACACCGCTGGCCTCGCGGGGCTGCAGGTCGTGGGCGGTGAGCTGGCTCTGTCCGGGGCAGCCGTGAGCGCCATGACGCTGCCGGAGCTCGGGGCCGTCGGCGGAGCGCTGACCCTCGCCGAGCTGCCGACGCTCGCCAGCCTCCAGGCCCCGTCCTTGATCTCCGCAGGCGTCATCGATCTGCGCGCCCTGCCCGCGCTCACGGCGCCAGACCTGCCCGCCCTAGAGCGAGTCGACGGGGATCTCCGGCTCGATGGGGTCGGCCTGACCGCGCTGGGCTGTCCCTCCCTGGAGACCGTGGTCGGGGCGCTGTCGGTCGTCGATGCACCGGCCTGGACGACGCTCGAGGGACTGGGTGCCCTGTCCAGTGTCGGGGATGCCCTCGTGTTCGAAGACGTGGGCCTGACGAGCATTCGAGGTCTCGGTGTGCTCGCCTCGGTCGGTGGTGAGCTTCGGCTGCAGCGGACCTCCCTCGTCGAGCCTCGGGCGCTCGCGGGGCTGGCGCTGGCTGGCGATGTGGTCGTGATGGGCAATGCCTCCCTCGAGACGCTCGCGATCCTCGACGGCGCGGGCGTGATCGGCGGCAGCGTCGACATCCAGGACAACGCCGCACTCACAGAGCTTGGCGGAGCCGGGCTCGACCGGGTCCTCGGCGACTTCACGGTGACCCTCAACCGCGCGCTGTGCGAGTCGCAGGCGTTCACCCTCTCCGAGCGCATCGAGGTCGAGGGGGCCGTGCGGATCTTCGCGAACGCGGGCTGCTGAGCCTACCGGGGCTTCGGGCCCTCGCCGGCCCTCCCGACCAGGCGCGCGAGAGCCTCCGGTGCCTCGGGCAGCGTCACCCGGGAAGTGTGCAGCTGCTGTAGCCAATCCACGAGGGCGTCCAGCTCGTGGGCGCTCAGATCGAGGTCCAGGTCGACCGGGGGCACGGCGTGGCGATGGAGGACCAGGTGTGGAGGGTTGCCCTCGGTGGCAGCGCGGTCGAGCTCGTCCCAGGCGAGCGTCTGGGTCGAGGTCAGTCCAAGGATCGGGCGCACGATGCGGACACCGGTTGGCCCGATGGTGAGCCGCACGCGGCTCGGTGGCGGCCGGGTGAGGAAGACGACGAGCGCGCCCGCTGCAAGCACCGCGAGACCCCAGGCCGGGCTGGTCAGTCCGGAGGCCGCCACCCCGAGCAGAGCGAGCGAGAGCAGGCCCGGGCCGATGGGGTCGCGGTAGAGCGGAGCATCCAGCGCGAGCCCGTGCAGATCGGCGACTGCTCCATCGGGTAAGTCGCTCATCGGTCTGCCTCGGTCGCGTGACTGGAGCCCCAGGCGCGGTCCCAGGGGTCAGGCTCCGGCGGCGTGGGCCGAGCGTCTGCGGGGAAGGACAGGGGGTCGAAGCTGTGTCGGGGAGCGATGCCTCCGGGCCGCGTGCCCTCTCCGGTGAACTCGTCTCGGTGCTCACGTGCCCAGGAGGCGGCGTCCGTCGAGGCAGCCGAGAGGCGGGGAAAGCGCGCGAAGCGGTGCGCGAGCAGCCCGGTGCAGGAGCCTAGGAAGACCGCTGGCAGGGCAACGAATCCGAGGCCGCCCAGGGCGAGCGCTGCGGCGAGCGCGGTGGTCCCGAGAGCCGAGAGGCGAAGGGCGCCCATCAGCTGCCGCGGCGGGGCTGTCGCCCAGTCGGCCCAGCGCAGGGTGGCGAAGGCGATGCCGGCTCCCACGGCGAGCGGCGCACCGCCGGCCAGTGCGATCGGAGTGGCCACAAGGGTCTGCACGAGCACCAGCCGCGACGCGGCGCGGGCGTGATCGGCGGGTGTGAGGGTTCGCTCCGTCATCGAGAGACTGGCCCTCGCGCGTCGTCCAGCGAGGCGCCACCAGCGGCAAGGGGCTCTTCTGCAGGCGGAGAATGCACCGACGGGTCTCCAGCGAGGTCCACAGCGCTAGCCTATCGGCGCGCGGTGTCGAAGGCGTGTCTTCTTCGCAGCACGTCGAGCGCTCCAATGCACTGTGCCCCCGGCGGCTCGGGCTCAGAACTCGAGGACCATTCCGACGCGAGAGGGTGTCGCGCGCTCGCCGGCATGCCTCAGCTGGTACGGCGGATCAGAGAGGACCTGGAGGACACAGTCGCGCTCCGCACGACTCAGGCCGTCGGTCTGAAAGAGGGGCTCGAGGCTGTGGTCGGAGGGCAGCCCCGACGCTGGCTCCACGGACGCCGACCACCGGAGCTTGCCGGGACGGGTGGCTCCCACGAAGCACTCCGCGAGGCGCGGACTGCGGGCGGCGACCTGCAGGCGCAGTGCGGTGACCCAGGGCACCGGTGCGGGCGGCGGCGTGCGAAAGGCCGGACGAGGAATCGCGTCCATTCGCGGCACGGGCACGGGCTCCGACGGCAGCTCTCCCGCTGGCGCAGGAGCCTCCGGTGTGGGCTCTGGCGTGGCGACCTCGTCGGGTGGCGGTGGGCAGTCTGGGATCAGACAGAGCAGCGGGAGCAGGAGCAGCAAGAGCCAGGGCCAGCGTCGACGAGCAGGGCGACGGCGAGCCAGCCGTGCGCGAGCGGCCTCACGTCGAGCACGGAGCGCAGCGAGTCGCTCCCGGGCGCGGGCCTGACGGCTCATCCCTCGATGTCCCAGCCGAAGATGAGCTGGCCCTCGGCGTCGCGCCACTCCACGGGCGTGAGCTTCAGCGGCTGGAAGGCGGAGGGGGCAGCGGTCTCGGGTGCGCGGAAGGGCCAGGGGAGGGGGTCGGCAGGTGCTAGCCGCAGGCTGCCGGCGTACACCTCGCTCGTCGGATCCAGCAGGCGAGCCCGCTCCGCGTCGGAGGTGTCGCCGCCGAGCATCCCGAGGCCATCGGCGATCGCGAGGGACCGATCGACGATGCCGCTGGCCGTGCGACTCTGGCGCCCCGAGGTCTCGATGAGCGGGGTCACCTGGTCGCGGATGCGCTCCAGCGTCGGGACGTGCGCCGCGCGCACGTCGGCGTCCTCCCGCTCCAGGCGCTGCACGAGCTGGTCGAGGAAGCGAAGGGTCTCACTCGGGCTCTCGTCCAGGCCCCGGCCGATGGCCCGTGTAAAGGAGTTGCGCTCCCCCCGAGCCAGCGGACGCAGCAGCGCCAGGCGTCGCTCGAGGGCACCGCGCCCGAGCTGGTTGCGCTGGCCGCGAGCGAACGAGGCCGCGTCGGCTCGCAGCGCTGCACTCCACATCAGATCCTCGAGGAGGATGCTGTACTCGCGCCGGGGCACGAGCTCCCGGAGGGTGACGAGGAGGGACTCGGAGACCTCGAACTGGGAGGCGACCCAGGAGAGCCACCGGAGGCTAAGGCTCGCCACCTCCTCCGAGGCGTCGGAGTCGGGGGCAGCGCCGATGGCGTAGGCGAAGGAGCGCAGAGCTGCCGGGAGGTCACCCTGCTCCAGGTGCGCGACGCCGCGGTGCAGCGCGATCACGCCGCGCTCGGTGAAGCCCGAGTCGCGGTCCAGCGACAGCAAGCGCTCCCCCCGCTCACCGCTCCAGATCACGGCTTGGTCGTCACTTGCGACACTTCGGAGCGCGATCCAGTCACTGACGCCGGCGCCGTCTCCGGCGGCGATCAGGGCATCGAGGACCTCGAGCGCGAGCGCATCGAGGGAGGCCGGCTGTTCGCCAAAGGCGTCGGCCTGCGCGAACAGGAAGGCGCGGCGCTGTGGCTCGATGGCGAGCCAGGCGTCGGCACTCCACTCCAGGCTCTCGCGGAGGATGCGTGCGGGCTCCGAGTCCGGATCCAGCTCGTGACTCGGGGCGTCATCCACCAGGGCATCGACCGAGGCGCGGCCGAGGCCACCCCGCTTGCCGCGCCGCGCCATCTCCCTGGCCTTCAGGCGTGCCTGCCGTGCCGAGAGCGTGATCAGCTGCAGGTGCAGGTCGAACAGGCGCGCCTCCAGCACCGCACGCCCTCGGACGTCGTCGGACAGGGTGTCTCGGGCTCGCTCGAGCAGAGACACCAGCATCCGGGCGGTGACCCCGGAGTCGGACAGTGAGGCATTCAGCGCCTCACCGCTCTCGAGCATGAGCAGTCGAGGACGCAGGCAGCGACCCCGGAAGAGCTCGACGGTGCTCAGCTCGGCTGCCCCGAGGACATCACCGATGGAGACCAGGCGCTGCTGGCGATCGACCTGCAGGGCATCGAAGCTCTTCGGCGGCTTGGGCTTGCGACGCCTCGTGCGGTTGCGCACGATCCAGTTGTGCATGGCGAGGGGCCACAGACCGGCGCCGTCCTCGTCCGTCGGGTGCCCGTCAGGACACACCCCGAGCTCGCCGAGGGCGGCCCAGGTCACCGATCGAAAGTCCCTGTCGTGAGGGGAGACTCGGCCGGTCGTGTCTTCTAGGGCGTTGCGCAGCAGCCACAGTCGGGTCGCCTCCAGAGGACGGTCCTCGCGCAGCGCCATCCGGGCATTCCAGTAGACGAGCGTGTGGTCGCTCGGCTCGGCCGCGAGGCCCCAGGCGCACAGCAGGGCTGCCAGCATCAGAAGGCCATGCCGATCACGACAGAGGCGTCGGCTGTCATGACCAGCCGGGTCTGCGTCGCTGGAGCCAGCAGCGGGAGCGAGAGCAGCAGGCGCGGCGAGACGAAGAAGCCCTGCTCGAAGTAGATGTCGTTGCCCAGGCCTGCCATGAAGCCGTAGCGCTGCGGGTCGACCTCCATGGCGTCGAGCCGCGCGCTCTCGAGGTTGTCGAGCTCGATCTCGGTCATCACCGGGTTGAAGATGGCTCCGACGACCTGCCCCGGGGTCATGCCGCCCCAGCCCGTGGGGTACAGGCCGTAGCGAAGTCCGACGTAGCCATTGAGCACCAGCTGGGTCGCGGGGAACAGGCGCGGTGCGGCCGTGACGACCCCCTCGGCGAGCGGCAGGCCGACCATCACGTCGAGGTCGAATCGATCCGGTCGTCCGGGCTGCCGGTAGGGCGTGTAGGCCAGCTGCCGGCTGCTCTGGGAGTCCCAGACCTCGGCCCACGACAGTCCCAGCTCCACGATGGAGCGCTGCCCCGGCAGGCGCACCATGCCGCCGGCCCGCATGCTGTTGAAGGTGTTCAGCTCGACGAGGAAGCTCCCCGTGGCGGCGGCGTGCACGGTGCTTCGACGCCAGTTGAAGACCACCGGCTGGGAGGCGGTGCCGATGGTCCGGTCGACGAGGATGTCGAAGCGCACCCGGTAGGCCGAGAGTGGGTCTTCCTCGGGGACGTCCACGGCCGGGGCGTCGACCTCCTCGGGCGTCGGAGTCTCCTCTTGGGCCCAGGCGGGTCCGGCGAGGAGCAGCAGGGTGGCGAGCCTACGGATCACGAGGGAACCCCCCGTCACCACGCTGGGGGAACGCCGGCCGGTAGCAGCGCTGCGCATAGCTGGGCCAGAAGGACTCACCGAGCTGGTAAACCCCGGCGCCGTCGAAGGTGGGATGGTCGCACCAGCGGCGGCACTGGGTGAGCACGTCCGTGAGAGAGAACTCGTCGTCGAGCCAGGTCTGTGCACCGTAGAAGGTCTCGGTCGGGGTGCCCAGACCGAAGGGCACGGTGAAGCCGAGCGCGGTCACCGAGCCGGCGACCCGGGCCTCGTACTCCAGCCGCAGGAGGAAGGGGAAGTCCCAGAACAGCCCCAGCTCATAGGCGTCCTCGCCGGCCAGATCATGCCAGTCGGGGAGTGCCTCGATGGGCAGCAGTCCGGTGCGGCCGACCTCGCACACTCCGGGGGGAAGCTGGCCTGACCGGCAGCCCTGGATGATGGCGTCGCGCACTACGGGCACCTCCATCAGCGTGGAGCGCGCGATGATCGGAGCGGGCTCCTCCGGGAGGCAGAAGGAGAAGGCGTCGTCGGCATCGGAGCTGATCGCCTCGCCGTTCAGGAAGGTGACCACGCCGAAGTCGCCGAGGTCGACGTGGTCGGAGGTCGCTGCGAACTCGGGAACCCGGAAGCGCTGCTCGAGCATCTCGCCGGCCTGGCGCTTGCCGAAGTCGTCGAGGAACTCGAGGTACTCGTCGCGATTTGGGAACACCGGCAGGGTGCCGAATGACAGGGGGCCGAGGTCGAGCTCGGGCTCGTCGGGAAGCGTGGGACAGCTTCGGGCGGACACGTCGGGCAGCTCAGCAAGCGGGAGCTCGGCAGGACACCAGAGGGCGACGGGCGAGAGGGAGTCGAGCGAGACCTCGTGGCTCGTGCTGTCGTAGACGAAGGCCCCGGCCAGCCGAGGGCTGCTGCGGTGGCGCTCGGCCGGGACGATGGCGTCCAGGGCGTCCTCGAGCAGATCAGCGAGGGCCTCGTCGTCGTGGTGCAGGCCGATCACGAGCACCATGTCGTCACCGAGGACGCGCGTGCGCTCCACCTCCTCGCGAAGCTCGACCACGAGGCTCTCGTACCAGCCCGGCTGCTGCCAGTCGTCCGTGCAGGTCGTCGGGAGGGGGCCGAGCAGGAGTCGCTGGCGCTGCATCTCCTCGTGCTCGGACGAGATCGTCCGGTCGCAGGGGGCGAGGAAGTACGGGATGGTCCGTGCATCGTGGACAGGACTGCGGAGGAGGGGGAAGGCGGAGGCCACCTCGGGATTGCGGCGCGCTACGGCGGCCGTGGTGAACTCACCCTGTGCGTCGTTGACTGTGGCCGATGCACACAGCACCGGGGAGCCGGCCGCCGCGATCGGCACCTCGTCGGGGTGGAACACCGCCCGAGCGAGGGTGGTGAGGGGCGGCATCTCGGTCGGGCCGAACGTCTCGGGGCAGGAGCCCCCGTAGCCGTACGGATTGAGGCTGAACCAGTCGCTGTCGAGGGTGCCGTAGGTCGTGTCGTCGATGGTGAAGGCACGACGGAGCCCGAGGCGGGTGGCGGTCTGGTTGCGGAGGGTGGGGAACTGGTGACGCCCGCGCCACTGCACGAAGGAGTTGGTCTCGTCGAAGACGCCGTAGACCACCAGGCTGCGATGGTCGTGAGGCGCGCCGGGTCCAACCACGTTGAAGGCCGTGTCGGTCTCGAGCGCAAGCTCGCCGTCTTCATGGTAGCGAAGCCGGATCTCGACCTCTCGAGGCTCCAGCGGCACGGCCAGGCTGGTGCTGCCGCAGAGCTTGTCGGTTCCGCAGTCGACCGGCACGTGAACGTGGACGGCCTCGAGGTCGTCGACGGGTGTCCAGTCGAGGCGCGCGTCGTCGGTGGTGTAGCGGATCTCGATCACGCTCGGCTCACCCAGCCCCTGCTCGGCGCGGACCTCCCAGAACAGGAAGAGCGTGCTCTCCTCCGCGAACCAGGCCGCGTCGGCGATGCGGAAGCGCGCGTTCACCGGGGTGAGCGGGACCTTGCCGCACGAGAGCAGGCACAGCGCGAGCGCGGCGGCTCTCATTCGGAGGGCCCACCGGCCACGTCGGCGAAGGAGCGCCCGAGTCGAGACAGCTGCTCCTGGAAGCCCGCCGCGAGGGCAGCGCGTCCACGCGCCGACAGCGCGAGCTGCTGCTCCCGGGAAGCGAAGAGGCTCGCGGCACGGAGCGAGGTGCGCAGCGTGTCGGGGAGCTCCTGGAGCAGGTGCTGGCGAGCGCTCTCGTCCAGCCCGGAGAGCCAGCCTGCCAGCTCGCCGACGTCGACGCCGAGCATCAGGTCGGTGCGGGCTTCCGCAGGCAGGGCGAGGAGCATGTCGGAGACCAGGATGCCGCGCATCCACGCCGGGAGGGCGCCCTGGGAGCGCTGTCGGGCGCCCCGGAACAGTGCGCTCCGGCCGGCGCCGGCCATGCCCTCCAGCAGGACGGAGGCGGCGGCAGCGGCATCGAAGGTCGGCCCCCGGTCGGTGACACCCTCTGTGCCGCTCGCTGGCAGCGGTGCACCGGTCCGCAGCGCGGTGACCAGCTCGAAGAGGTGGGCGGTCTCGGCCGGGTCCATGCGGTTCGAGCGCAGCAGCATCTCCGCGAGCTCGCTCCGCTTGGCGGGCCCGAGCAGGCGCTGCAGCTCGTCCTGCGTGTCCGGTGGGGCGAGCGCGAACAGCAGCGCGCCGGGACGGGCTGAGACCTGGCCGATCACGCCAGCGAGACCTGCAGCACCGAACTCTTCTCGGAGCGCGCGCACTAGGCGAGCGTCGCCCTGGGAGGCGACCGACGCGGCGAGGGCGCGGCGGCTCCAGGCGTCGAAGAAGGTCTCGTCGTCGGGCAGAGTCGCGGGATCGACGCTCTCGAGGAAGGCGGCGAAGGCGAGCTTCGCCGACGCCACGTCACCCCCCTCGGGGAAGGCGCGCGGGAGGGTGTCGGGGTAGCGGAGCACGGCCTTCGCGAGCAGGGCGAGGTCTCCCGAGCGGAGCAGGTCGCGCACGAGGGCCTGGATGGTCGGATCCGGGTCGCTCGGGTCCATCGCTGCCAGGCGCTCGGCCCAGGCGGCGTCTTGGAGCTCGACCCCGTCGTCGACCTCGACCGTGGCCACGGGAGGGGGCGCCGGCTCGCCGCGCTCCAGCTCGGCGAGGAGCATCCGGTCCTCGATGGAGGGCTGGCCGACACGGCGCAGGGCCCAGATCAGCAGCGTGCCTGCCAGGGTGAGCAGGCCGATGCCGAGCATCCACCAGAAGTGAGGCAGCAGGGCCTCCCAGAGCTCGCGCGTCTTGGAGCGCGGTGGCTCGGGCTTGGGCTCGGGCTCGGGCTCGGGCTCGTCGACCTCTACCTCGGGCTCCGGAGCCTCCCGGAGGTACTCGGGCAGCGTCTTCAGGGGCTGGTGGGACACGCTGACGGCCACCCACCCGGCGGACAGCTTCGTGCCGAGACGCCGGGCGAGGGCGGCCACATCCTCGGTGTCGATGTCCTCCTCGTGAGCGAAGGCGCAGCGGGCTCGGGTCAGGTGAGCCTGAGCGCTCTCGGGCTCCGGGACCGGCTCGAGGCCGAGACCCGGCAGCGAGGCGCTCGGTCCGCGGTCCGAGACGGCGTGGTCGACGTAGACGCAGCCCTTCGGGTAGCAGCGCTCGGCGGCGCAGTCCTGAGCGAGGGCGACCTCGAAGCGGTTCTCGAGCAGCGCGACCTCCGAGAGGACCGTCGGAGGAATCCGGCGGTCGGGAGGCCCCGACTGGGCGAGGGCGGTGCCGAGGGCGAGCGAGAGCAGGGCAGATGAGGTCAGCATCAGTAGATCTTCACGATGACGCGGCGGTGGCGGGCGAGGCGCTCGGCTTCCGAGAGCCCCTCGAGGTCGTCCTCGGGCAGAGGCACGGTGTCGGCGTAGCCCTCGACCCGGATGTTCTCCTCGGCGACACCGACCCCGGAGAGGCGGCGTCGGACGGCGTTTGCCCGGTCCGTGGAGAGCTCCCAGTTCGTGCGGCCGTCTGGGGTGCCGAAGGGGGTGGAGTCGGTGTGCCCCTCGACGGCGAAGTCGTAGCGCTCAGCGTACGGAACGAGCGTCTGGAGCATGCCGCGCAGCACGTCCTCCTGCTCGGTTCGTACGATGGCGCTGCCGGAGTCGAACATCAGCCCGGAGTTGAGCGACAGCTTGAGTCCCTCGTCGGTCAGGTCGGTCCGCACCATCTCCTCGAGGCCCTGGCTCTCGATGCGCGCCTCGATCTCCTCCTGGATGGAGGCCAGGCTCGCCGGCGGCTCCTCGCCCGAGAGCTGGGAGGCGATCTGCTGCATGCGGCTGCGGCTGATCTCGGACGCACCCAAGAGCATGGCGAAGAACACCAGGAGGTTGGTGATCAGGTCGGCGTAGGAGAGCAGCCAGCCCTCCTCGTTGTGGACCGTCCTGCGCTTCACGTGGACCGCCCCGTCGCCGCGGTGCGCGCGATCAGCTCGCCGACGCTGCGCTCGCAGCGCTCGAGGGCGCCGAGGTGCTCATCGAGGAGGTTGCGCAGGTAGTGGCCGATCGGGCCGGCGACGCCCGAGCCGAAGGCGACCCCGTAGAGGGTGGCGAGCAGGGCGAGCGAGATGGCGGCACCCATGTTCGTGTCCTCGCCGAGGGTGCGGAAGAGCTGGACCATGCCGGTGATGGTGCCGACCATGCCGAAGGACGGGGAGAGCTTAGCGAGCATCTCCCAGTTCGAGATCGCGGGCTGCCAGCGAGACAGCGCGGCGTGCTGCAGCTCGGTGAAGGCGGCGCTGCGGGCCTCCTCTGGAGCACGGTCGAGCACGAGGGAGAGCATGCGCCCGATGGCCGGGAAGCGGCTGCGCTCGGCGAGCTCGACCGCCTGGGCGCGCTTGCCGTCACGCCACAGCTCGACGAGCTCCACCCGGTCGGCCTCGAGGGCCGCGGTGGCGGGTCCGAGTGCGCCGACTCCTGGGATCAGCTCGCGCAGGCAGGCGACGGTCCGCAGGCTGGTGAGGGCGCTCGACGACACCAGCACCGCGGCCAGGCTACCGCCGAAGACCATCACGGCCGCGTGGCTGTCGAAGGCCGAGATGGTGGTGTCGGTGCGCTCGGCGAAGCCGTACGACACGACGAACACCAACAGAATCAGTCCGATGATCTGCACGTCGTCTTCTCCTAGGGCACGTCTTCGCGCTGGAGCTCGTCGAGCTTTCGGCGGACCACAGGGTCCGACTCGATCTCCTCGACCTGTTCGTACACCTCGATCGCCTTGTCCCGCTCACCGAGGAGCAGGAGGATCGAGCCCTTGGCTCGCAGGGTCTCGGGGTGAGAGGGGTAGCGGGCCAGCACCAGCTCGCACCACTCGAGGGCCAGCTGGTGGTTGCCCGCCTCGAGAGCCTCCTGCATGCGGGTGCGGGAGGCGCTGATGCTGACCTCGGAGGCGTCGGGGTCGACCCTCAGGCCGCGCTCCCGGTACGCCTCGTCGAGCGTGCTGTCGGCGACGGTGGGGGGCGGCGGGATCAGTCCGGTGGCGGGGATGCGCTCGACATCGGTCGCACCCTGGGTGTGCTCGATCACGATGCGCTGTCCGCTGGCCAGCAGCGGGATCTCGACCTCGGTGAGCACGGTCCCGTCGTTCCAGCTCACCTTCATCGCGGTGGTGGAGCCGAAGGCGAAGGGGCGCACCTGAGTGCCCTCCTCCTCCTCGAGCGCCGCATTTGCCGAGGGCGCGGGCTCGATCAGGTAGTGGGTGTAGGCCCGGGAGGCACAGCCTCCGAGCAGCAGGACGATGAGGGCCTGCGTCATGGAATCACCGGGATCAGGCTGAAGTTCATGAGAGAGATGCCGAGGCCGATCTCGCCGTTGGTCGAGGCGCTGGCGATCAGGCCGTAGTTGGACCGGCCCAGGGGGAAGCGCACCATGGCGACGCCCGTGAGCAGGGGGTCGATGACGTCGCTGGAGTCGTCGCTGACGTTCGCCACGATCGCGGTGGGGAGGCTGAGGATCAGCTTTCCACCCACCAGCATGTCCGCCAGGGGGACCCGGCGGTGGTGTGCGAGTCCGATGCCCGCCACCGGGTCGAGGATCGACAGGGTCACGCCGGTGAGGTTGGCGTTTGTCTTCCCCCACTGATCGGTCCAGTCGAGAGAGATGTGCTGGCCGGGGTAGAAGGCCACGTCGACGAAGCCCTGGGTGAGGCTGTCGCCGCGGGCTCGCCGCTCGTACTCCTCGGCGAGGGTCGCCATGCGCTCGGAGTTCCGGTACTCGTTGAGGCTCGGGTCGATGTTGCGCGCGAAGACCACCTTCCCCGTGCCGATGTCGACGATGCGGACGGCGATGCCGCCGCGGTGCTCGTCGATCCAGACTGCGGTCTTCGCGGCTGGGCTGCTGCCTCGGGTGGAGGCATCGAGGCGCGCGATCTCATCGAGCGACATCGGTCCGGCGGCGTATGCGAGGTGGCCGTGCTCCACCCAGGTGCGGGGCACCATGCAGGCCTCGCACAGGCGCAGGGTGCCGCTGCCGAAGGTCTGCTCGAGCACGTCGAGGGTGCGGCCCGCGAACCACTCGCTGGAGGCCTCGTAGCGGGGGCTCGTGCTCACCACGAGGGCCGGAACCACCTCCTCGGCCGACAGGGTGCCGGCGTCGAGGCGGATCTCCAGGATCTCCTGCAGGCGATCCAGGGCGTCCCGGGTCGCGGCTGGGTCGGCGTGGGCCGTGCCCACGAGCCACAGCATCAGCAGGCTCAGAACCAGAACGTCACCTCGGTGCCGATGCTCTGGAAGGCGAAGATGAACTGGACGTAGGTGCCCATGTTGGGCGTGTAGACCAGTCCCGGCAGCGTCTCGAGGTAGGTCGAGACGCCGATGCGCCGGCCGATACGTCCGTCGAGGCCGACCTGGAAGCCCCCGAAGGAGGTGCGGGGTCCCTCACGCTTCGAGGCCGCCAGCACCTGGTCGGCGTTCACGAGGTCTTCCTGGAACGGGAGCGTGGCGGCACCCCAGACCGAGTTCACCGAGCCCCCGACGAAGACGTAGAGGTCGGGGCGCGTGAGGGAGCGCCGCTGGCCGGTGATCAGGCGTGCGACCCGGGCCTGACCCATGAAGCCCATGTAGGCCTGGGGCACGAAGCTGTAGCCGACGATCAAGCCGCCGGTCCAGGTGCGGGCCTCGGTGGCGGCCAGCTCCACGCCCGTCTGGAGCCACAGGAAGGGTGGAGCGGGCGTGGCACGCATGTTCCAGCCCTGCGCGTAGCTGCGGACGGCCAGGCGGACGGGCACCGAGAAGACGCCACGTCCCTCGAGGGCATCGAGGTACTCCTGGCGAGCATCGGCGGCGGAGGTGAGCTGGGTCGAGTCCCGCAGCAGCGCCGGCGTGCTCGTCGAGGTGGAGAGCGTGTGGCTCCAGACGATGGGCAGGTCAGGCGTGAGCCGCGTCAGGCGGGCGCGGAGCACGAGGAAGGCGCCCTCGGCCTCGATGTCGACGAACAGGGCGTGGCGGCCCGTCTCGGCGCCGAGGCGCTCCAGCACCTCGGGGTTGTCGTAGCCGCGGGAGAGCACCGTGCCCTCGGGCCCGGAGTGGACGACGACCGCGGTGCACTGGGGGCAGTGAACCAGCTGGACGTTGGCGGCTGGGTTGTCGGCCAGGACGGTAGAAAGGTGGTTCTCGACCAGGGCCTGCAGGCCCGAGCCGAGGCCGACCGGCACGGTGACGCCCGCGAGCACGACCGGCGTAGGCGACTCGAAGACCGGCTCCTGGGACCACTCCCAGACCATCTCGTCGAGAAGATCGAAGGCGTAGAGGTGGACCTCGTCGGCGACCTCGGTGCGCACGCGGTCGAGCTCCCGCACCTGCGCCTGCTCGACGGGCGTGGCTGCCTGGGCCGCCAGCGGCAGCAGCAGGGAGAGCAGGAGGGCCATCAGCGCAGCCACGTCCACCTCCCGTCGGTGCACAGTCCAGCGTGGAGGCTGGTCTCTCGTGGGTCGAGGACCATGAGCGTGAGCAGCACATCGCCCTCGCGCAGGCTCCCGCTCTCGGCGTAGCGGTGGCAGGCGGCGGGGTAGGCCTGCATCGGCTCCATGCGGGTGATCACGTCCACATCACCGGCGCCGAGGGCCACGAGTCGGTCGGAGACGGTGACGCCGCGACGCATCAGGGCCACCTTGGTGGCGAAGGTCAGCTTGGGGACGACCTGGGCGTTGGGGTAGTTGGCCTCGACCAGCCACACGTGGTCTCCGTCGGGAGCCGCTGAGGTCGCGGCCTCCGCGAGCGCGCTCGCCTGCTCGCCGAGCTCGAAGAGCACGGACTCGTCGCGTGGGTGACGCAGCTCGGGCGGAGCGATGCGCTCGCGGCACAGGAGGAGGGTGCGGTCGAGGTAGTCCCCGCGCGGCTTCTCGGGCGGCAGCACGCCCGGGTGGCGGGCGTTGGCCTCGGCGTGGCTGAGGCGCTCGCACTCGAGGCGGTCCTGCTTCTCCCGCGGGAGGTTCAGCGGGTTGACCAGGAAGGGCAGGATCGCGAAGACGGCCATCATGGGGCCTCCTCCGCGCTTGCGGCCTGCAGCACACTCCAGTGGAGCTTGGCGTTGAGCATGAGCTGCGACAGCTGCGTGTACATGTCCTCCGAGAGCTCACGGCCGAGGGAATCCATCACCCGCTTGTCCCGCGCGCGGCCGACATCGGCCAGGCGCACGAGCAGGGCATGCCCCAGGCCGTAGCGGGTCACCAGGCGCCCCTCGAGGGTGTGGGTCGCCAGCAGAAAGCCGCTGCCGTCGCGAATCACCACGTCCTGGGCGAAGGACGACTCCCACACGCCCGGGAACACCGAGAAGCTCGCGGCCCAGGCAGCCCAGGAGAACAGGCGGTTGGAGCTGTGGGTCTTGCGAGCCCGGAGCTCCAGGATCAGGTCGTGGCGCGGTGTCTCGTCTGTCTCGCCACCCTCGGGAGCGTCCCCGAAGCGCTCGGCAAAGCGGCCCTCCGTGTCGATGGTCGTGACGTTCGCGCCCTGCGCCTCGAACAGCAGTCCGACCTTGTCGCAGAGGACCCCCGCGCGGCTTCGCGTGAGCAGCTCGCCCGGCACGCAGTGCACGGTGATGTCGAGGTCGGCGAAGTTCGGCAGCGTGGGGTCGACGATCACGGGCCGCTGAAGTGTGGACAGCGGCTGATACTGGCGCACGACGCAGCCGCTGAGCCCCACGACCAGACCGAGCCACGCAAGGACACTCCGTCGCACGGCTCGGGAGACCGGTGGTGGACGGAGGGCGAGAGGCACGGAGTGGGCTCCAGGGTGGGGGGCGACGGCCGCACGATACCGCCCGCACGTGCGATGCGCTCGTGCAACGGACCGAGCGGAGCCTCGCGGTGACGGGAGGGGAGGTCCGAGCATGCTTGTTGGCAGTCTCTGTGGTCGGCCCCCGCGCGTCGCGGCGCTGGGCGAGTCCGTCAGCGCCTGAACCAGCTGAGGAAGCGGGCCCACGTGATCGGACTGCCCGTGTCGAGCGTGATCGCGTCGAGCTGTCCGAGGCGGTCCTTCCCAGCGAGCAGGCGCTTGAAGGCCACTGCGGTGGTGGTGAGGGCCAGGTCGGGCTCCCGGCGGGGCTCGGCACGCCGGACCTCGGCGACCCCGCGGCGCACGTGCACGGTCCAGTGCTCCTCCACGTCGGTGAAGGTGAGGCGGACGACGAGATCGGCGTCGAGGACGTCCTCAGCGCGCAGTCGGGTGGGCAGCCCTCGGAAGAAGGCGTCGAGGGGCAGGCCGTCGATGAAGGCTGTGGGGGGGCGTGAGGGCGGCATCGCCACGTTCACGATCTGCCCCCGGAGCTCCAGCG
This sequence comes from Pseudomonadota bacterium, assembly GCA_002862545.1. GTDB lineage: Bacteria > Myxococcota_A > UBA796 > UBA796. Next base: position 10,015 of record PKDJ01000205.1, on the reverse strand, counting down.
CCTCGGTGAGGTACCAGCTGCGGGCGTTCGGGTTGAGGTGGCCGCGGGCGAGCCCTGCGAGAGCGTCGGCGAGCACCGCAGCGGCATCGGGGTCGTCGGGGTCGGCGTCGCGCCAGAGCTGGGCGAGCTCTGCGGCCCAGGCGTGCTCTCCAGCGGCGACGGCCGCGCGGGCCTGCTCGGCGAGGGGTGTCGCGGAGGCGAAGGCGTCGCGGTAGCGGCGCGCCCGCTCGTCGGGAGGCAGGGGCTCGAGGGTGGCGCCGCGGCCGTCGAACCAGCCGAGGGTGCCGCTGTAGATGTTCCGCACGGACCATGGGACGCGTCCATAGTGCTCGCGGAGCCAGGGGTGGCTCTCGAGGTGCGGCGGCAGGCGAATCGAGGCGGCCAGCTCGTCGGGTGTCCGGCCCTCGTTGATGCCGCGAATGGTCTGGTCGTGCACGTACTGGATGGCGTCGCGGTAGGCGGTGAGCACCTCATCGACCGCCTCGCGCCCCACGACGGGGTGGGTGTGCTGCGGCACGAGGACCTCGGGCTGCAGGTCGCGCATGGCATCGAGGCTGTCGACCCATCGACGCACGTCGCGGTAGGGCGTGCCTCGGATGGTGTAGAGGTTCGGGAAGGCCTGGTAGATGTTGTCGGCCGGCAGCAGGATCTTGCGGTCGGGCAGCCAGACGAAGAGCTGGTCGTCGGTCTCTCCGGGCGCGTGGACGAGCTGCATCCGGACGCCGGCGTGGGTCACCTCGAGTCGGTCCTCGAAGGTGTGGGTCGGGCGGACGAGGCCCATGTCGGCCGGATCGAAGCGCAGGTGCAGGCCGATGCCGGCATGCGCCGTGTCGGGGAGGAGCACCCCAAACATGCGGAAGCTCCGGACCTGGATGGCGTCACGCAGCACGTTCACGATGCGGTCGATGCCGGCCTCGGTCTCGGCGTGGGCGTAGACGGGGATGTCGGACTCCCCAACGATCTCGGTGCCGCCGAAGACGTGGTCGGCGTGGTTGTGGGTCAGGACGAGCGCGACGACGGGCTTGTCGGTGTGCTCCCGAATCGCGGCGAGGGCCTCGCGCGCCGAGGTCCGCGATTCGGTGGTGTCGACGACGATCAGGCCGTCGTCTCCCTCGATGGCGATCACGTTGGCGAGCGCGTAGCCGGCAGCCACGTAGATTCCCTCGGCGGGCGTCAGCACCTGCGGCGTGCCGAGGAGCGCACCGTGGGCGGCCATCTCGGGGTGCACCTCGGCGTCGACGTGCAGGTCGGGCGGCGCTGCGACCGGCCCGGAGGAGCCACAGGCGAGCAGCATCAGGACGAGCGCGATCATCGTTCTCCCATACGGGGACCGCTGGGGGGCGGCCGGGGTGGCCCATTGTGGCCCATCTGCAGAGCCGCTGCGGTCAGAGCTTCGAGGAGGTGACCCACCAGTCCATCAGCTGGGACGTGGTGCCGTCGTCGAGTCCGTAGGCCTCGCACATCTGACGCCCGCAGCGGCGGAGGGGCTCGGCGCGGTCGTCGCTCGCTTGGGCCTCCCGGAAGCTCATCGCGGCCCGATCCCAGGCCTCCTGGTCCGGAGGGAGGGGCAGGAGTCGGACCTGAGCGGCGGAGAGCTTGATCGCCTTGATCGACAGGGCCGCACCGAGCCAGGTGGCGGCGGCGTAGGCGCTCAGGGGGGGCGACACGAGGGCGGCAGCGAGTCGCCAGAGATCGTCGTCGTCGTGTGGCACGACAGAGATCAAAGGAATCGAGGGGAGCCAGACACCCTCGGCATCGACCACGGCCTCGAGGGTGCTGGTCTGGGTCGCGACGAGGACCTTGGGCACCAGGCGGGACTGTGCCCAGGCCCCGATGGTGCCCTCGGCCTCGAGGCGCGCGAGGTCGACCCGGGGGGCCTCCCAGCGCTGCTTGTCGAAGCGGGTGGCCCGGCGGCCCCAGCGGCACTCGGCAGGGTCGACGAGGCCCGTCGTCACCAGGGGCGGGTACTGGTCGGGGTCGGCGCCGTCGGGGAGGCTGTCGTCCTCCAGCACAAAGCCGCGGAGCCCGTAGAACTGGTCGCGGAAGTCGGCGGTGACGGTGGCCAGGGAGGCCACGTCCGCGCACCCGTCGGGCAGGGTCACCGGGGGGATGCCGAGGAGGTCGGCGACGAGGTGCGACCAGGAGGGACGCTGGGCGAGGCGTGCCATGTCGACGTGGCGGACGGGCACCTCGGTGAAGGACAGGTCGCGGCGCCGCCGGACCGGGCGGCTGGAGGGGACACCACGCACCAGGGTGGACGCCATCACGAACACCGAGGCGGACTCGAAGACGTGGGTGGTCGACAGCCACAGGGCGTCCAGGCTCGACCGCGCGCAGGCCTGGGCGCGTGCACCGGCTGTGTCGCGGGCCGACAGGAAGGACAGCGGCAGGACGAGGCAGCAGCGACCGCCGGGGCGCAGCAGGTCCAGCCCGAGGAGCAGGAAGGCGGCGGCTGCATCGGCGTAGCCGCGGACGTGGCCACCAAAGCGGTCCTCGAGGAGTGCTCGCACCTGCTTGGCGTGGGCGGAAGACGTGCGCAGCTGGTTGAGGAAGGGCGGGTTGCCCACCACCACGTCGAAGCCGCCGGCGAGCCGGGTGTCGGGCTGTCGCGGGGCGCGCGCGGGCGAGAAGACCTCGGGCAGGGCCAGGTGCCAGTGGAAGAAAGACCCGGCGAGCTTGGGGGCCCGGGCGCGGCACCAGACCTCCTCGGGAGAGGTCGGGGTGGCGCCGGCAAACAGGCCGAGCTGGTCGGCCGTGCTGGTCGGTGCGGGGGCAGGTGGGTCCTGGGGAAGGGCACCGAGGAGCGCGTTGCCGACGCGGAGGCCTCGGATGTCGCCGAGCGCGGACCAGGGCAGCGCGGTCTGGAGCCACAGTCCGAAGCGGGCGACCTCGACAGCGGGGCGGTCGATGTCGACGCCAAAGAGGGCCTGCTTCGCGGTGAGACCAGCGGCCTGGTCGGGCTCGAGGCCGTCGCACTCCACGAGGGCCGCGGTGAGCCGCCGGTGGGCGGCGACGAGGAAGGCGCCGGCACCGCAGGCGGGGTCGCAGACGCGGACCTCCGAGAGCCGGGGGGCGTCCTCCAGCACGGGCACGAGTGCGTCGTCGAGCAGCCCCTCGACCACGGCGGCTGGGGTGTAGAAGGCGCCCTTGCCCTGGCGCTTGCTGCCCGCGGGAGCCGGGCTCCACAGCAGGGCGTGCTCGTAGAGGCTCACCAGTGCATCGGCGCCGACGGTGCGCAGGGTCGACGGGTCGATGCGGTCGTGGAGCCGTGCGCGTGCCCGGTCTCGCAGACCCGGATCCGGCGCTGGCCCGACGAACCAGGCCTCACCCCCGTCGGTGACGGGCCGTTCATGTGCCTCGGCGAGGGCGCTGCAGAGCCCGGCGAAGACCGCGCGGCGCCCCTCGGCGAGGGCCACGTCGTCGGCGTCCTCGGGCAGACCGAGTGCGTCGAGGGCTGCGTGGATGCAGCTGGGCAGGTCGGCGGGGGCCGACTCGGTCACGCCACGCCTCGCAAGCGCGGCGGTGTGGTGTCGAGGGTGGCTCGTGCGGGACGGTGAGGGACCACGGGCGCTCGCGGGTCGGGTGCGGGGGAGGGGACGGCGCGGGAGGCTGGCCTGGCGGGGCTCTATCTGCTGGCGACCCGCGGTGCTCAGTCCGAATCGGGCCGTCGCCGGGTGTTGGCCCGCAGCGCGGCTGCGACGACCTCGAGGTCGACGCCGGAGTCCTCGGCGAACTGGACCAGTCCGGCCATGTCCTTGGGCAGGCAGGCGCCGCCGAAGCCCACCGCGCCATCGGGGCCCGGGACGCGCAGGTGCGCGTCTCCGATGCGCGGGTCGAGCACGAGCGCCTGCCGCACCGGCTCCCAGTCCAGGCCGAGCTGGGTGGCCAGCTCCCGCAGCTCGTTGGCGAACGAGACCTTCACGCCGAAGAAAGCATTGGAGGCGACCTTCATCAGCTCGGCCTCACCGGAGGACAGCTCGACGAGGGGGACGTCCGGGAAGCGACGGGCGAACAGGTCCCGCAGGGGCGGAGCCTCGGGGGGCCGAGGCGACCAGCCGAGCACGATTCGGTGGGGGGCGCGTGCGTCTGCGAGGTGGTGACGCTCCCGCAGGAACTCGGGGTTGAAGGCCAGGTGGAGGGTGGGGTGGCGAGCGGTGATGGCCGCGCACGTCCCTGGCGGGACCGTGCTCTTGAGGAGGATGGCCGCAGTCGTCTCCAGTCGGGCCAGCTCGGCCATCACCGCCATCACGGTGCGGGTGTCGGCACGGCCGTCCGGCCCTCGCGGGGTGGGCACGCAGACGAAGAGGGCGTCGGCCCAGCGAGCTAGCACCTCGAGCGGGGCGGAGCCGTCGACGGCGGGATCGTGGAAGCGCACGTCGGCCACATCTTCGAGGACGCTGACCACGGCGCTGCCGACGTACCCGCGCCCGATCACGCCGACGCGGTCGATGCGGGTGGTGGGCGGCGTCGGGCTCATGGGCGCAGGGTCCTCGGGGGCCGGGGTCGGTGCTCGGGGCGCAGACGAGACGGGCTGGCGGCGTCGCGCGGCCTCCGCTCATCTCGGGTCGCGCGTGAGGCGGGCGGCCTTGCGCGGGTGCCCCGCTGTATCGCGGTGCCCGCGGGGGTTCCCCTCATGGCCGGCGAGGCCGGGGGGCGCGGGGAGCGGCGCGTTCTGCGCTGCTGGAGTGTGCCAGCGGGTGCGGAGGCCTGTGCCCGGTGGCACGCGAGGGCTCGTCCTCGGGAGAGCGCGCTCGTTGGTCGTGGGGCGCACCCGGGGGCACTCACCCGGCCTCACTCACGGACAGCGGATCTGCTGGTCGGGGAGCTCCGCGAAGGCTGCCGGATCGTGCTCGAGCGAGTGCTTCCCGACCTTCCGGACGCAGCGACACGGCGTGGTGCCCTCGTAGTAGGTCCGACTCTCGACGCGCACATTGTCCTCATACTCGATGTAGATCTCGTAGACGAAGAAGGGCACCTCACCCGCATCCCAAAAGTACGCAAAGCGCTCGTAGCCGGCGAACTCGGCCGTATCGACGATGTGCTCCACGCGCTGGTGAGCGGCGTTGCCCTGCTTGGACGTGAACCTGGCGTTGTCGCCGAAGCTAAAGCGCGTCTCGTCCAGGGTCTTCAGGTCCTTCGCGCTGGTGAGCTGGGCATATTGGCTGCGAATGGTCTCGATCCGCTCCGGTGAGCAGTCGAGCGGCACGGGGCCAGGCTTGTTCGCGGCGAGTGCATCATCAGCGACCGTGAAGGTGGACCCTGGATCGGGCTTGTTGAGAGACGTCCGACGAATGACGCCGGACTCGTGGCGGTAGAGCAGCGTGCCGTCATGGGCCTGGAAGGAGACGGCTCCGTCGCGATGGCGGATCATGGAGAACAGTCCAGCGGTCCCGGTTGCCTCGCCTTGGAAGCGGACTCCGTCCTCAGCTTCGGCTGCAAGGTAGCGGTCTCGGCAGTCGCGGATGCGCACTCCCTCCTCGCCGAGCTGAAGCTGATGGACCCTGCAGGATGCCGTCTCGGGCTCGGCTTGGGCTCTGGGCACACCTCCCTCGTGTGGGCTCACGATGGGGGTGCCTTGGCGGTCCAGCCATCGGAACGAGATCGATGGGTCGTCCGCATGGGCCAGCGTCGACCACCCCAGAGCAACGGCCAGCAGTCCGCCAGGTACGGGCTTCATGAGGGCTCCTTGTCGTCTTGTCCCGGTGCCGGACTCGCGAGTTCAGCGTCTTCATACCACCCTCCCGCAGCCGCCATGGTCGCTGGAGGATGGAGCCCGCTGAGTGCCTAGGGCGCTCGTGCGAGCATCGCCGCTCGGAAGGAGGTCGAGCTGCCGACCCGTCCAAGCCACGCAATGGTGGGGAGAGCGGCCTGAGGCTGTGGGTATGGCAGCTGGGGCATCAGCCCACAGGGTTCACGAAGGAAGGGGAGAGCCTCGCTGCCCTGACCTCGGCCATGCACGTCGAGTCCAACCCATCCTGATGGTGGCGTAGGATCAGCAGCCCCGACCGAACACTCCATGCCACCTGACGCTACATGCGGGGCAGCCATCTTGACGGCCATCGCCGCCCACCGGGAGAGCACCTCGCAGGAGGTGCACCCGATCGCCAAGGGGCCTGCGCAGCCAGTAATCGTCGTTGTCGTTCGCGAGGTGTCGCAGAGCGACAAGCGCGAAGGCAAGTGACTACCCGGAGTGGAGTTTTGCGCCTGCGGTGGGGGATTTCCCTGTTTCGGCGGTCCTGTTGTACATGTGCTGAGCCATCGATCTATAACGGGCGGGCAGTCCTAGAGAGATGGAGTTTGGATCATGCGAAAGATTTCAATGGTTACCATTGTAGCTGCGCTATGCGCTTGCAGTGGTGATGACAAGTCTTCTGCGGACAGCGGAGCCACGACCTCGTCGACGACGGCGACCGGGACGACCGGGACGACCGGGACGACGGCGACTGGTACGACCGGGACGACGGCGACTGGTACGACCGGGACGACCGGGACGACGGCGACTGGTACGACCGGGACGACGGCGACTGGCACGACTGGCACGACTGGCGCCGTTCCGTGCGATGACACACGTCCACCGGTGTTTCTCGTGCATGGTATCACTGCCTCGGGCTCTCGGTTCGCTCCGTTGCTCGACTACATGACCTCCAACGGGTACTGCCTCGACCGCGTGTTTGCGCACGACTACGCGTCTCTGTACCACTTCGACTCCGACCCCTATGTCCTCGACTGGCGCAAGGGCTCGGGAATGTTCGAGCTGCTAGATGCGGCTGTTGACGAGGTCCTCGCCGAAACCGGGGCCGACAAGGTCGACTTCATCGGTCACTCTCTGGGGGGCTTGGCCGGGTACACCTACATGGCCGACCCTGATCACGCAGCCAAGGTGAACCGCTACGCGCATGTGGCCAGCTTTGCCAACTTCCAGCCGGCGGGCCCAAAGGGTGAGGTGCCTACGCTCAACATCTACGGAACAGCGGAAGGGGTGATTGATCCCATGTTTATGGGTGAGATCCCTGGTGCGACCAATGTGGTGTTGGATGGCGCGGACCACTACCAGGCACTCTATCGGGCGGATGCCTTCGCCGAGATCTACAAGTTCCTCAACGACGGTGAGGAACCCGTCGCCGAGGTCCTGCCACAGGCCGAACCCATCGAAGTCAGCGGGAAGGCGCTCGTGTTCATGGACAACACGCCGCTCGAGGGCGCGAGCATCGACATCTATGAGGTAGACCCAGCCACGGGCTTTCGGGTGGATGCCGTGCCGGCCGCCGAGTTTGTGGTTGCTGCTGATGGGGCGTGGGGGCCCTTTGAGGCGGCCCCAGAGACCACCTACGAGTTCGTCGCGACCCCGACGGATGGGGCGCCGACCGTTCATGTCTACACCCCGCCCTTCGTGCGCTCCACGAACCTGTTCTACCTGTCGACCATGGCGAACTACCCCTCCGCGTCGCTGTTGGTCTGGGGTGCCGCCCCGATGGATCAGCCGCAGACAAACCTGTTTACGTTCGTCTCGTTCCAGTCTGTCATGGCTGATCGTGACACGATCAGCGTCGGTGGTGTCGACTTGACGTCGGAAGACCTCTTCAGCTCATCGAAGAACATCTGGGCGTTCGGCAGCTACGATGACGGCGACCAAGTGTCCTCCCTGGACGCAGACCCTCTCTTTGCTGACTTCACCACCTTCAATGGTGTTGATCTGTACCTGCCTGCAGACGTTCCGACGACCATCAACGTGACGATGAACGACCGGAGTCTGAATGTCTCGTCGTGGCCGGCGAACGAGAACCACCTGGTCTACGCGGTTCTTCGGTAGCATGGCGGACGGGAGGGCAGGTCGCGGAGGCGACCTCCGTCCCGGCGCGTGCGCGTGTCGTGTGAGTGATCTGGAAATGGAGGCTTGCGCAGAGGGTGTGCGAGCGTTCCATGCATGTCAGCACGGTACTGCCCTTGTGAGACCGCATACCGCAGGGCTGTGAGGGCTTGTCCCGGCGCGAAAGCGCCGCTACAGTTCGCGCGGGCTTACCGCACCGTGGACACCCCTGCGGGGCGCCTCCAGAGACATGACGCATACGCCCCTTTCGAGTCGCCCGGCGTTCTGGCACAGGTGCTTTACGGCGTTGACCAAAATCTATGACACGGGACCTGTTCCCTAGGTCTGCGTGGCGAGGATGGGTCCTCTAGGGGCAGCTCACGCAAGCGGGCGCCCTTAGTCTCCGGACCCCATACTGCACGCACTCGAACGCGGGGCCTTCGAGGTCCTGCCTGTCATGAACTTCGCCTCGGCCCTTGTGCTGCGGCCCGCTTGGCTTGGCCCTCCACGTCCCATCGCGGACAACTCGGTGGGGACAGCTCGCCGAGACGTGCCGCGTATATCCCATGGGCGGGTACGGGAAATACAAGCGCCCCGTCCCTGAAGTCCGTCCCCCCAGCCCTCCCTCAGACCTCTGCCTCCAGGGCACGAAGCCACCGCACGCAGCCCACTGACGAGCTGGTGATACCCAGCTTCTGTCCATCGCTGAACGCCATCAGGCGAACGAGGCCGGTCGGCTGGTCGTCGAAGGCCTCTGTCGAGGCTGGCCCTGTTTGCTCCACGGCCGCAGCGCGGTGATGAAGACGAGCGAATTCGTCCTCCCATTCTGCGCTCGAATGAGGTTCACTTCCGCATGCGAGACCTGCCCGTACACGCCGGGTCAGGTCATCACGACCTGCTCGCGACCTAGGGAACGACGACGCGCCCTGACCACCGCCTTGCGTGGAAGAGACCGCACGACAGATTAGCTTCTCGCTCGTGGAGGTCAGCAAGCTGATGACGAGCGCGCGCGCCGAGCACCCTCCCATTGTACGACGGTCAGTGCACAGGGTGATGACCACGCCCTTGGCCATGGTGGCCGGTGCTGTGATGGCCCTCTACCTATTGGGATTGACCACGACGAGCGCAGAGGCGGCGCCGGTGATCTTGGAGAGCCACGACCTCGATGGATTCAAGTTCGGCATGGAGTATGTCGGTCAGGAAGACTCCAACGATCCCGCGCTCTTCGCGACCGATGCGATCACCTGGGCGAAGGGTAACGGCTACCCCCACTCGCGATGGCAAGACCTGGAGCCTGAGCCTCCGGTCGACGGCATCCACACCTACACCTTCGACGTGCTCGACCGTCACGTCCTGCGGTACCAGAGCGCAGGCTTCGAGGACCTCGTGCTGGTCCTGCAGGCCTCGAGTGACTGGGCCGTCGAGTGCGGTCCCGTCGACGCATGGCGTTGCCCCGACACCCCCTCCAACCTCGTCTCTTCTCCCCCGATCGATGACGAGCGCTGGAACGACTACGCTGCGTTCATCCGGGCCGTTGTCGAGCGCTACGACGGGGATGGCGTCGATGATGTCCCTGGCTTGATCTATCCGGTCCGCTACTGGGAGATCGAGACCGAGGTGCAGCACGGTGCCTTCTGGCAGGTGACCTGCGATGGCTGCACCGATCGGGCCTACCTCGACCGGCGCATATCAGAGTATCTTCGGCTGCTTGAGGTCGCGGGTGACGCGGCACGCGAAGCCGATCCGGATGCCAAGATCATGCTGGCCGGACTCTGGTTCTGGGACGTGTTCGACCGAGGACCCGTCACGCCCTCCGAGATGCGCAGCTTGATTGGAGCGGGCGGCTATGTGGCCGACGTGTACTCCGAAGTGATTTGGTTCATCCTGTCGATCGTCGCAGAGACCGACCTCTACGATGCCGTCGAGTTCCACCAACTCTCTCACTACACGGGCGTTGAGGGCTCCATCGTGTGGCTGCGGAGGTTCCTCGCATGGCGAGGGGTGGAAAAGGAGATCCATGTAGGCGATGCGCTGAGCGGACCCACCCTGTTCCACAACGGGCCGTTCCAGTCATGGGAGTATTTCGACGGCGCCCGGCTGCTTGAAGTTGTGGGGTCTGGAGTCGACCTCTATGGCTACGACTACCGTGAGGTCGAGCGATGGTACCGGGCTGAGCAGTCGCGCTACACCGCGAAACAGACCCTGTTG
>PKDJ01000044.1 GCA_002862545.1 Pseudomonadota bacterium | reverse complement strand
CCTGATCCACTCGCCGCGTCCTGCTCCCTGCAGGACGACAACCCGCTGCGCATGAGCTGCCGCGTCACCACGACACAGGCCGAGACCGTGCGGGTGATCGTCACCGAGACTGCGACCGGCCAGTCCCGCGTCTGGCGCACCGTGGAGGCCGCGACAGAGGCCACGGTGCGTGTCGGCCTGCTGCCTCCAGACAGTCCTCACACCTGGCGCGTCGAGGGGGAGGTCTCCGGCGCTCTCGCGGAGGGGGCCCTCAGCACTGGCATGCTGCCCGCTGCAGGGGCCTACACCGTGCTCGGCGAGCGGGACGATCCTCGGTCGGATCACCTCCTGGTTCCCATGGGCTGCGGTGTGGCCCCAACGCTCACCGTCGTCGACGGGCACGACCGCGTGGTCTGGCTCCAGAGTTTTCCCGAGAGCAGCCAGCTGGTGGCAGCCGTGGCGACCGAGCGCGGCTCCTTCGTGGCGCTCCTCGACGAGAATCGCCTCGTCGAGGTGACCTACGGTGGCGAGGTGCGCCTCGACCTCGACCTCGTGGCGCTCCTCGACCGCCCCGCTCACCACGATGTCTCGGTGAGTGACGGCCGCATCCAGGTGCTCACCGCCTTCGAGACCATCGGCTCGGACGGCAGACGCTACGTCGTCGACGGCGTGGCGCTGATCGACCCAGACGGCACGGTCGCCGGCCGCTGGGACCTGACCGACTGGCTCGAGCCGAGCGGCGGCCCGACCGACCTGCTCTCGGCCTACTGGTTCAGCTGGTTTCCCGGCGCGCTGGACTGGTCGCACGCCAACACCGTGCAGCCCGGGCCCCCGGGGACGATGCTGGTCTCCTTCCGACACCTCCACACCGTCGTCCAGGTGCGGAGCGATCCAGAAGCCCCCGACTTCGGCGTGGTCGATTGGTGGCTCTCGGGCCCGCGGAGCGTCGTCGACGGGGGTCTGATCCTCACCGCGTCACCTGAGCTTCCCGAGCCACACGACTTCGCCTACCAGCACCACGCCACCCTAGACGACACAGGGCGCCTGCTGCTGTTCGACAATCGGGACAGCCTCGACGGGCTCCCCTCGCGAGCGCTCGCGCTCAGTCTGGACACCCGCACGGCACACCTGGAGCAGACCTGGACGCTGCCCGACTTCTGCCCATTTCAGGGCGGCGCAGTGGCCCTGGGCGAGGAGCGGGTACTCGTCACCTGCGCCCAGGTGCCGTATGCCCTCGAGCTTAGCGCGGACGGCACTATCCACCGGCACTTCGAGCCTGCCTGCCCCGAGGGCTGGGACCATGCCTCCCGCATCGTGCCGTGGGTGCCTCCCGATGAGATCATCGTCCCGTGAGGCGAGGTCCTACCAAGCGCCGTTGAGCGACCAGTCGTAGTCGAGCCAGCGAATGGACCACGACCCGTCGCCCAGCGCCGGAACCCAGGTGGAGGCGTAGGCCAGTGGGGAGCCCGCTGCCTGCGTGAAGTCGCCCTCGTACCACGAGTAGAGCTTGGTGAGGTGAGCGGTTCTCCCCTCGATGCGCACCCACCGGGAGTCGGCGTGCAGCCTCGCCGAGGCGTCCTCGAGCTGAGCCTCCAGGCGAGCCGGCACGTAGGCCTCGCTGCGTAGGGGTGGGCAGCCGATGCTCGCGCAGTTGATCGAGAAGTGGATGCGGGGCTCGCGGAAGTTTCGCCGCAGCTCCTCGTGCTCCAGAGACGACAGCGACACGGTGCGGCCACCGAGGGTCCACCTCGCGGCATCCCAGCGCTCGGCCGCCGGGATGTCCTGGATCGAGTCGACCGGACCGTGGTCCACGATCAGGGCCAGGGTGAAGGCGTTGTAGGCGTTGATCGCCAGAGCGAGGCGCTCATCGCGCGAGAGTGCGTCCCAGGGCGCAGCAGCGAGGACCTGCAGGTAGCGGTCGAGTCGCGGGTCTTCAGCGACCGCGCCGTAGTCCACCCACCCCTCGCGCACATGCTCGCGCAGCAGCCCATCGAGCAGGGCATGATCGACGGAGGCTGTTCCCTCGCTCGGGTAGATCTCCTGCGCGAGCGTCCGAGGGGGCCCGAGCCACCGGAGGAGCCACGGCCAGGTGTCGGGAGGCCCGAGCGACAGCACCACACCGCCAGCGACGACGAGCACCACGCCGATCAGCTCTGTGGTGCGCACGATCCACCGCGCCATGCAGCCTCCAGAGGCGGTGCGTTCAGCCTACACCAGCACTGCAGGGCCGCGTGACCGACCCAAGACGCACCTCGGCCCGGTACACGCATGCGCGAACCGGGCCGGGTTTGTGATTCAGGAAAGCTGAATCAGGGGGTGCAGCCGCTGATGTCGCCGGCGCAGTCAGCCGTGAGGGCATCGGTGAGGCAGTCGAGGTACGCAGCAGCGTCCTTGGCCTCGGAGCCGGAGTAGCCGTCGTAGATGGCGCAGAAGCTGTCGTCGATGGACAGGCCGGTGCCCGTGGCGGTGCCAGTGGCCGTGGCCGAACCCGTGGTGTCACCGGTAGCCGTGGTGGTGCCGCCGCCGACGCAGGCGTTGACAGCCTCGACGTAGGCCTCACAGGACTTCTCGAGGTTCGGGCCGCAGGCTGCGGCGAACAGCGCGATGGCTGCGAGAGTGATCTTGCGCATGGGGATCTCCTTCATGGTCTAAGCCGGCCCGTCTCTAGCCGACTCCTCTCGGTTCTGCCAGTTTGGCATCGCAATCGCCAGAACCTTGGCCTAGAGCCCTATTCCCCGAGACAAGAAAACAAGCCCCAGCCCAGCAAGGGCCACGAGCACGATCGACCGAAAACGCTCCTCGGACATCCGCCTACTGAGCGCATGCCCTGCCCAGCCCCCTCCGATCGCGAACGGCACCGCCCCGACACCCCTCGCGGCCTCTTGCGATCCCAAGACCCCTGCCTGGATCATCGACAAGACGCCGAACAGTCCGAGGACCAGAAAGAAGCTGGTCAGCACCCGCTTGACGACGACCGGGGACCAGTCGTCTCGGGTGCTGACATAGAGCACGACCGGCGGCCCCCCCGCGTTGAACGCCGCCCCGAGCACACCGCCAAAAAAGCCAGCGAATCCTCCTGTCCAGCTGGGAGGACGCATCGACACCGTCGGGCTCCACAGGCGCAGCGCGACATAGCCCAGCAAGATCGCTGCGAGGCCGAGGAGCAGTGCCCGAGGCGGGGCACCGACCAGGAAGACGACGCCGAGCGGCACCCCGATCAGGCCACCGAGGAGCATCCACCCCGCAGAGCGCGGCAGGGAGGTGTCTCGGTAGCGCCAGCTCAAGCCGATGTTCAGAGCCAGCGCCAGCATCTGCACCACCGGCACCGCCTCGCGCACCGGCCACGACAGTGAGAGCAGCGCCATGCTGGTCATCCCGAAGCCGAAGCCGAGAGCACCCTGCACGGCCGCGGCCACGAAGGTGATGCCGATCAGCATCAGCACGAGAGCTGTCCCCCCACCGGATCGCCCCGGCGGCCCTGACGCGTCGAGACGCTCGGCACACGTGGCACCCGACACCTCACAGGAGCAAGAAGAGCGCGACGCGGCGTCTATCGTCGGCACACCCGGGAGCCCACATGCAGATCCGACAGGCCACCGCCGCCGATGCCACGCTGCTTCACCGCTTCATCATCGAGCTCGCCACCTACGAGCGCGAGCGCGATGCCGTGGAGGTGACGCCGGCGATCCTTGCCAAGCAGCTCGCAGACGATCGCCCTCCCTTCGAGGCCCTGATCGCCGAGACCGATCGCCCGATCGGCTTCGCCCTCTTCGTCACGTCCTACTCGACCTGGCTCGGTAAGCCGGGACTGTGGCTCGAAGACCTCTACGTCACACCCGAGGCCAGAGGTCGTGGGTACGGCCGTGCCCTGCTGGCCGCACTCGCGGAGCGGGCGCACGCGCGCGGCTGCGGGCGCCTGGAGTGGGCCGTCCTCGACTGGAACACACCCGCCCAGGGCTTCTACCGCACTCTCGGCGCGCGGCCCGTCGACGGCTGGACCCGCTGGCGGCTCACGGGAGACAGCCTCACTGCCCTCGGCGCAGAGTGAGCCGGCGGTCCAGCGCGCCCGTGATAGCTCCAGCCCCATGATCCCCATCGGCGTGCTCGTTGCTCCGCACCGGTCCTCGCCCGGTCACCCCTCGGACCGCCCCATCGGTCGCGCCGCCCTCGCCCTCCGAGCGCGGGGTGTCGACGTGGTCTTCGGCCATACGGCAGTGCATGGTCGCCTGACGGGAGTTCGCGCGACGCCTGACGGCTGGACCACCGCCGAGGCGATCCCCGTCGTCGCGGCCTACGATCGCTTCCCGAGTCAGACGAGACCTGCCGACTGGCGAACGCTCGCTGCAGGGCTCGAGGGGGTTCCTCTCGCAAATCCGGAGCCACTGGTCCTCCTTTGCCGCGACAAGGTCGCTTGCCAGCGCGTCCTCGAGGGCGCAGGACTCCAGCTACCTCCGCTCTGCGACGAGCATGCGCACTTCGACACGGCGGTCCAGCGCTGGGGCGCAGCATTCCTCAAGCCCCGCTACGGAGCCTTCGGGCGTGGGGTCCGGCGCGTGCTCCCCGGCGACGTGCTGCCGCGACAGGGAGAGGGGGCCGTGCCAGGCATCGAGGAGCCGCTGTTCGTCCAGCGTGCGATCGCGCCCCTGCAGGGCTGGGCAGGCGTGAGCCTGCGCGTCAACGTGCAGCGACTGGCCAATCGTAGCTGGCACGTGAACACACCCGTGGTGCGTCGATCGCGGACCGACCCGGTGGTCAACGCATCTCGCGGCGCAGAGGTGGCCTCGGCCGATGCGGTCTTCCCCGAGCTCCGGGATGCGATCCGAGCCCAGGTACACGACGTTGCCGCCGCGCTCTCAGCACAGCCCGGAGGCGAGCTGCTCGTAGAGCTGGGGGTCGACGTGGTGATCAGCGCCGATCGCGAGCCCTGGGTGATCGAGGTGAACAGTCGGCCCCGCGGACGACTGGAGGCCCTCGCCGCCGTCGATTCAAGCTGGGACCAAGCCCACCTCGACGCTGTCTGCAGACCGATCGAGACCTTGGCCGCATGGTTCGGGTGATCAGTCGCCCACGTCGAGCTCGTACCCGATCTCGATGACACTCCCCTTGGGCGGGGCGTCGGCGAGCACGACTCTCGGCGGGTCGGTGAAGACCTGAAAGCCGAGCGTCCAGGGCGCAGGCATGGCACCAGGCTCCTGCACCTGAACGACGACGCTGCCCTCCTGCGGGGTCTCCGCCAGAGGAAACACGGTCGTCAGCGCATCGGCGGCCGTCGCCTGGACTGCCGTGGCGAGCGACCCGCCAATGTCCTCGTCTGGGTCACACACGTCGACCAGCGTGCCGGCCGTCCGCAGGACCAGCTGCTCGTGACTCTCGGCTGCCCCGTCGGCGCAAGCAGCTCCTGGGACCACACCGTGGATCGAGACCTTGCCCGGCCCCTTCCAGGTATCGAGCACGCCCACGACATCGTCGACGTCGAGGCTGGAGTGGACGTCGTCTTCGCCGCTGACGAGGACCACCATCAGGTGGGATCCGGCCCGGTGGAAGGCATCGGGCATCGAGCTGGCCAGGGCGTCCCGTGGACGAGCCGTGGCGCCCTCCTCACCCAGGTCGAGGGCCGCCTGGAGCCAGTCGATCATGGCCTCGGACGACATCGGAGGCTCGGCCCACGCGTAGCCATACGCGAACTCGAGCGCGCCCTCACGGTCGGCAGCCGCGACACCGACACGCGACTCCCCCTCCTCCTCACCAAGACGGCCGACGAACAAGTCCGCAGCGTCGATCACACGCCGCTGGACACCCGCCATGCCCGAGCTCCGGTCCATGACGAACAGCACGTCGAGCTCGACCCTCTGCTCGAATACCTCGTAGCGCTCACACAGCGCGGGGTAGTCGCCCTGCCCGTCGCAGTCGGTGTCCTTGCCGTCGCAGACTTCCTCAAGGTTGGGCGCGACCCGGGCATCGCCGTCGTCGCAGTCGTTCTGGCTCGGGCTGAAGCCATCGCCGTCATTGTCCTGCAGCTCGCGCGGGTCGAGCAGCTCCTCACCGACCTCGGTGGTCACCGTGCAGCCCGCGACGACCGCGACAACCAGTGCTCGCATCAGCGCCGACGCTTGCACTCCCGCCGCACCGCCGCAGTGCGGGAGTCGCGCTCGCCGAGAGCATCCACGATCGCCAGAGCCTCGCTGCATCGGTCTAGGAGTATCAAGCTCTCCGCTCGCACGAGCGAAAGCTCACGCTCACGACCGCCAAATCCGGGTGCTTGCAGGAGCCGCGAGGCCTGGGCCTCGGCCTCGGCGAAGCTGCCCGCCTCGAACAGACACTCGAGCAGAGACAGCTCGGCCTCCGTGGAGAGGTGGCCACCGGGGAACTGCCTCAGGTAGCTCCGAAACGCGGGCACGGCACCGGCGTAGTCACCACTCGCCATGGCCTGAACGGCGGTGTCATAGACCTCCATCTCGACATCGAGGCGGCTGCCGTCGACAGCATCCACCCCTCCAGGAGCCGCCACCTCTGCCACGACAGTGCCGCTCTCCCCGACGGGCGCCTCGGCCGTACCCGGTGCCTCGCTCTGCACGGGCATCACGACCGCAGCGACCTCTGCGGCAGCAGCCGGCCGCACGGGCTCGCTCGCTCCACCCTCGACCGCGGCAGGCGCTCGGTGCAACGGCTGCGGGGAAGCGACCGGCTCGACCACCTCGGTCGAGTGAGCCTCGGGCGCAGAGACAGCGGGAACCCGCGGTGCGGCAACTGGCAGACGTGCATCCGGCACGCTGACGACCTGCTCGATCACCGCCTCAGGCTCGGCCACACCCTCGCTCGACAGAGGCTGGGCTGCACCGAGCATGTAGCCCACGCCCAGCGCCGCCACGACCGCCAGACCGACGCCCAGCGCGCCCTTCACCGCCGCACCGGACGCACCCAGTGTCGACGCCGTCGACGTAGGCTCGGGTGGCACCGGTGGCGCCTCGATTGCCGCCAGCACACGCTCCTTCAGCGCACCCAGCTCGAGACCCTCGTGGAGGATCGCCTCGTCGCCCAGATCACAGTCCGTCTCCCAGCGGAAGTCCGGATCGTCCATCAGTCGCCGTGGGCCGCTCATGGGTGGTCCCCCTCGCCGTGCCGGCGCTGCCACTCTACCCGGAAGGCCTTGCGCGCGAGACGCAGTCTCGACCAGACCGTGTTGAGCTTGATGCCCAGTACCTCGCTGATCTCCTGCCCGGAGATGCCCTCGAGCTCGTAGAGCACGAAGACCTCCCGCTGCTTCTCCGACAGCTCCGCCACGCAGTCGCGCACGAGATGCGCTCGCTCGACCCGCTCCACGTCAACGTCGGGACCTGCCGGCGCCTCCCGCGGGTCGACCTTGTAGCGATCGACGAAGCGGTTGAAGCGGCCCGACGAGCGATGGTGATGCCGAACCAGGTTCACCGCCACTCGGTACAGCCAGGTCCGAAGGTTGGAATCCGGAATGAGGTCGCCTCGACGACGGTGGGCCGTGACGAAGACCTCCTGGACGATGTCCTCGGCTGCCGCCCGCGACCCCGTCAGGCGAATGCACACGCGAACGAGGTAGGCCGCGTGGGCGTCGAAGAGCTGGCCGATGTCGACCTCGCCGCTCACGCCACCGGTCGGAAACCGGACCACGCGCCCCTCTTCAGGGTGCTCGGTGCTCATTGCTGCTCGCATTGGATGTCCCATCGCCTGGACAATGCCCGCTCCCCCTCCGCGACGTCACCGCGAAGGCAGACGAAGTGCAAGAGCGATCTCGAGGCGCGCCGAGGACTCGGTGACGGTGGCCCGAGTGCCTTGCTCGACGAGCTCGGCGCGCACGACCTGGGCGACCGCATCGAGCGCGAGTCCGACGCTCTCCGTGAGACCGAGGTCCAGTCCAGCGCGCACGTCCATGCGCGGTGCCCGTGTCGTGGTGTTGCTCTCGAAGTTGCGCCCCCGCACCCACCCGACCCCACCCTCGACGAGGACGTGAGGCCAGAGCCAGCCCGATCCGACCTCGGCCGAGAGCCCCGTCCCGACGAGCCCCTCGAAGATCTGGGCCTGACCCGAGCCGACGGCGGTGAAGGTCGACGCACCACCCCGCGCGTGTATCGGCAGCCTGAGCGGTCCCGGCAGACCGGTAGACCAGCCCAGCTCCAGTGTGGCCGAGGGGATGGCGGGCCCTGTCCCCACGGCGATCCCCGCACGCCCCGACCACCATCGTCGCTCGGGTGGACGTCCCCACGACCAGCCCGGGAGCGCCTCCAGCCCTCGCTGGACTGACCGAGCGATCACCGTGTGACCAAGCGGGCAGTCTGCAGGCCGAAGCTCCACCGTGCGCTCCAGCGAGAGCTCTCCCGCTCCGACGCGGAAGGCTGTCAATGCGATCTGCCGTGGATCGTCGCCGGTCACCTCGATCGAGACCGCCAAGCTCTCGAACGCCGGCCCGATCAGCTGCTCGAGCTCGGCCTCGACCAAGGTGTCATCGAGACAGTGGGTCGGATCGTCGACCTCGAGCTGCTGCGCGAGGACGACCGAAGCCAGCAGGAAGGCGACGATGACGCGCTCAGAAGTCGCCGGCGGTGCGCGGCATGATCCGACGCCGATCCCAGCGGTAGTTCATCACGCCCGTGACTGGCAGGCTGCCGATGTGCGTCTCCCAGTCGGCGTCCTCGTACAGCCGGTCGAACACGACCACGCCGTCTTCTCCGTCGATCTCCCACAGCCCGGGGTCGTCACAGATGCCACCGCTGGGCGGGCCACAGTCGTAGGCCGCGTCGGTGACGCTGCCGTCGGTGAGGGTGACGAGCACACCCTCGTACTCCTCGGTCGCGGCCTCGGAGACGGTCACGGGCGTGGGCTCGACCACACCACCCGGACTGCTCGCGATCACCGCGACATCCGACAGCTGAGTCTCGCCGAAGTAGTCGCCGACGCGTCCCTCGACAGTGACGGTGTCGCCCCGGGAGACGACCGGCGCATCGCCCTCGTAGACATAGACGCCCGACCATGCGGCCGCTCCGGACGGATCCTGGAGGGTGTAGCCGGCCTCGCCGACACCGGTCACGACCACGTCCTCGACGCGAACGACCTCGCCCTCCCAGTCGTCGTAGAACTCCTGGATCTGACCGATGGTCACCACGTCAGAGGGAGCGGGCGGACACACCCCATCCGGGTTGGGCTCGTCGTCACAGGGGTCACAGACCGTGCCCTTGCCGTCAGCATCGCCGTCCGCCTGGTCCTCGTTCGGGTCGAACGGGCAGTTGTCGCCGGAGTTCGCACAGCCATCTCCGTCGATGTCCGTGGGCAGCGGGGTCATGTCGCAGGGATCACCGCTGCCGTCACCGTCGGCGTCCGGCTGCACCCCACCGTCGATGGGGCGCACGGCGTTGAACACCGAGGGGCAGTTGTCGTCGGCATCGGCGATGCCGTCGCCGTCCGCATCGTCCGCTGTGACCTCACCGGAGAACTCGCCGACCCGAGCGGGCACACATGACGGCTCGTCGTCGGGAAGTCCGCAGAAGAATGCGGGGTAAGAGCCCGAGACTTCCCTGGCGATGTCGTCGTAGGACTCCCCGAACTCCCGCTCGGCACACACGGCGCGATCGGCTCCGCAGACGTCGACTGGATCGCAGGCATCACCGAGTGCGTCGAGCACGTCGCCCTCACCGTAGAGGGGCTCGCCCGCACGCAGCACCAGGAGCGTCGAGGTGGCGTCGGCCTCGATGATCGCGCGGTGGTCGAGACCATCCGGATCCGCAAAGACGGCCACGTCGCCGACCTTACCAGCCTCGAGCGACCCAACCCAGGTCCCGGCGGAGAGCGCGAGGGCGCCGTTGATGGTCGCCATCTTCCACAGCTCGTAGTCCGAGAAGTAGCCATCCAAGTAGGTGGCGTTGTACTCGTCTGCGCAGGCCAGCTCTCGCACGGTGTGAATCGAGCCGGAGTAGGTCCAGTCCGTGCCGAGAGAGACCAGGCCGCCGAAGCGGTGGAAGGAGACCACGTCGGCCGTGAAGCCGTAGAGCTGGATGTTCGAGCGTGGCGACCAGACGATCTGCGACCCGTCTCGTGCCATGTGGAAGTAGTCCTCGGTCGTCAGGCCGACCGCGTGGACATGCGCCACGTTGGACTCCACGAAGTCCTGTGCAGCCCCATCACTGCGAGACTGGCAGTAGAACTCCTCGGCCGCGTACTCGTCGATGCCCTCGGCCGTGTGGGGCACGTAGGCGAACTCCTGGGCCACGTCCCACTCGCCGTCGCTGTAGTCCCAGCCGCAGTCGTACTCGAACCATCCATCTGAGTCGCCGAGAGGGAAGGTCTGGTTCTCGACCGGGGACATCGGAAGCCCCTCGAGGCCGTCCGAGTACTCGAGGTTGCGGATCAGGCCAATCGCCCTCGACGAGCCGACCAGCGAGGTGGTGCCCCCCATCACCATCCGAATCTCACCCCACCGGTTGCCCGCCCCCGTGGAGCTGCCACCACCGTGCGGATTGCTCGGCGTGTCGATGTCGTCGTCCAGCCGCCAGCCGTGGCGATGATCCCAGCGCTCGTCGCCATAGATCAGCGGCCAGCCCTCCGTGAAGCTGAGATGGTCGTGTGGATTCACGAGGCCCGGGGAGACCACTGCATCCGGGCAGCTGACCACACGCGCATCGGCATAGCCAGCCTCCGAGGAACAGTCGCAGCCTACGCAGACGATGTCTCCGCCCGCGTCGAGGACCACCTCGCCTCCGACGAGCACCTCGTCGGGTGCCAGCACACGGCCTCGCAGAACGAGGAGGTCGCCGCCGCCACCGCTCACGCCACAGAGACCCTCGGTCGGCTCGGGGAGAGACGTGCCACACTCGACTACGGCTGCCGTCTCCACGTCGAAGATCTCCGTCGCGGGCTCCTCACAGGCGTCACCCGTGCCCGTGCCCGTGCCCGTGGCGGTTGCCCCACCCGTAGCCGTGCCCGTGGTCCCGCCCGTGGCGGTGCCCGTCGTCCCGCCCGCGGCAGTACCCGTGGCACTGCCCGAGCCAGCCGTCTCCGTGCCACCCGTGTCGGCGGAGTCAGAGTCTTTGCCACCACCGCACGCAGCGAGCAGCACCAACACTGGAACCAGGCCAATCCTCATCGGATCTCCCCTCACGTGCCGGCCCCCTATCCCGGCATCCGTGTCCGCCGCAGCGCTCTGGAACACTGAGACACAAACGCGGGTCGCCGCCGAACTGACAGTGGCAAGAGGCCGGCGCACAGGGCTAGAACCGACGGCAATCGAGGTGATGGTATGCGTGCTGCTGCAATCGGCCTGGGCGGCCTGAGCGCCCTGCTTGGAATCATCATTGGACTCCAGCTGTCCGAGCTCTCTTCACTCCGGGAAGAGGCGACGAGCCTGCGTCGCGAGCTCTCGGAGTGCCGGATCGAGGCCTCCCGTGCACCCAAGAACCCCAGCATCACACAGCCCGCTGGGAACCAGCCCGTCTCACGACCACGAACCATCGAGCCACAGCCCACCGGCACCAGCGAGGCCAGCGCTGCGGAGCAGCTCCAGCGAGCCTTCGACGAGGCGGCCAAGCGGCCGCCGCCTCCGCCATCCGACCGGTCCCCGAAGAGAGGCAGAGACTTCGACATGCCCGAGAGCCTGGCCGAGGCACGGGAGATCTTCGTGGAGGAGTTCGACGCCTGGGCGGCGAGCACGGACGCCACAGACGACGAGATCCGCATGATGGAGGAATCCATCACCCCACTCTTCGACTCACTGGCGGACCTGGAGCAGCAGGTGACGTCTCGCGAGATGGACCTCCAGGATGCGAGCCGAGAGGCGGGCGTACTGCGCAACGAGACGATCGCCGACCTGCGAGCAGAGGTCGGGGATGATGCCTTCAAGGACATGTGGCGCTCGACCGGCGTCGGGAAGCTGCTCCGGCTGCATACGGGGCCCTGATCCACGCGCAGATTCCGACGGCCCGCGCCATCGCCCATCCGCTGAAGTCACCAGCGGTCCCACCAGGCCGCAGCCGTGATCAATCACGCCATCGACAGCAATTTGCCTCGCATGTGGGCAGGGTGGTGATTTAGGGTTCTTACTTGCCGCGAGCTGGCCCACCCTCGTGCCCTCGCGACGTAGTACGATCACCGCGTCTGAATCTGTGAGGTCGACGATGCGTCATCAACTCTTCGTACTGCTCCTGGCGCTGGGCGCCTGCGGCAGTGACACCCCGGCTCCGGCGCCCGCGCCCGAGGCCGTCGCCGAGAAGGCCGCGGAGGCACCCGAGCCCGCCGCACCAACGGTCGACGAGAAGCACACAGCCATCTTCGCCGCGCTGCCCAGCTCGATGGACCGAGAGGGCGGACCGGCTCGCACAGAGGCCCTGGTCGACCTCGGGCGGATGCTCTACTACGACACCCGACTCTCCTCGAACCAGGAGCAGTCGTGCAACACGTGCCATCAGCTCGCCAACTTCGGTGTCGACAGCGAGCCGACGAGTCCTGGAGTGAAGGGTGAGCGTGGGGGTCGAAACTCCCCCACGTCGCTCAACGCTGCCGGCCACCTCGCCCAGTTCTGGGACGGCCGCGAGCCGGATGTCGAGGGCCAGGCCAAGGGTCCGATCCTCAACCCGGGCGAGATGAACATGCCCGATGCCGAGACGGTCGAGAAGCTGCTGAAGAGCATCCCGGGCTACCGCGAGGCCTTCAAGGCTGCGTTCCCCGAGGCCGAGGCGCCCATCACCTACGACAACCTCGCACTCGCGATCGGCGCCTTCGAGCGTGGCCTGGTGACCCCGTCCAAGTGGGACGCGTACCTGGCTGGCGACGCGACGGCCTTGACCGAGGCCGAGCGCAAGGGTGCAGACGACTTCATGGCCGCAGGCTGCACCGCTTGTCACAACGGCGCCTACGTGGGCGGTCAGATGTACGCGAAGCTCGGCCAGGTCGTGCCCTACGAGACCGCCGATGTCGGACGCATGGAGGTCACGAAGAACGAGGCCGACAAGCACATGTTCAAGGTGCCCTCGCTCCGGAACATTGCGAAGACGGGCCCCTACCTCCACGATGGCAGCGTGCAGACCCTCGACGAGATGATCGTGCTCATGGGTAAGCACCAGCTGGGCAAGGATCTCGACGAGGCCACCGTCGCCTCCATCAAGACCTTCCTCGAGGCCCTGACGGGCGAGCTCGACGAGAAGTACGCCGCGAAGCCTGAGCTGCCGGCGAACGGACCGAAGACCCCGGGCCCTGCCTAGGACTGTCCGCTCCCACGCTGCAGTGGGACGATGCATCAGGCCGTGCGGTGTCCACCGCGCGGCCTTCTTCGTGGAGCCGCCGCTCGTGGCCGTGGGTACGGACGACCACGTCCACCCAGACCATGGCAGGGTCGCGCGGACCCTACGGCGCCCCCTCCACCGACGCATGCCCGACAGCTCGCTGTGCTCTCGCGGCCGATGCGCACCGCCAGCCCGAGAGAGGTCACGCTGTGGCACGCCCACGGCACGACATCGTCGAGCCTCTTCGGACCATCAGGCGCGGCTCGGGCACAGGAACCCGGCGCACCTCACCCCTGGATAACAAAGAACGAAGGCAATCTCTGGACGACAGACACGCAAGTACTCGAGGCGAGGCCACACGTGAATCTCGGTGCGCGAGCACCAGACCGGGTGCCTCGGGACTGGCACCTCGCGGCCTCGCCCGGTAGCCTTGCTCCCCACAGCCACTTCTTCGACCCAGCCAGGGGGCGACTCCCACTCATGGACGAGCAGAGCAACCTCCTTCGAATCCTCACCGTGCTCGGTCTAGGCGCCGGCACCATCGCACTGACCCTCAACATGTGCGCGATGGACCGGTGGGAAGCCCAGCTCATTCGCACGCAGGAGCGTCTGGAGGAGCTCGACAAGACCGTTGCAGCCATCTCCTCCGGCGGCATCTCCGTGCAGGCCTCAGCAGGTGGTGCCGAGTGCACCCCAGGCGACGAGCTCTCCCAGGCTGTCGGCTGGGGCAAGCAGCGCGCACCGATCCTGTGCGTCGAGGGCCGTGTCAGGGGCGCGCCTCACACGATCGGCGGCAAGACCGCCTTCACTGGTAAGCACCAGGGTGATGTCTACGTCAACCGACGGAGCTCACCGCCGAAGAACCTCAACTACTACGCCTCGAACGAGGGTGATGCCTCGCGAATCAGCGGCGAGACACTCGGGCGACTGCTCAAGCTCAACCCGCGCAAGCCGTCCGAGGTCCAGCCGGGACTCGCCACCAGCTGGTCGGTCTCCGACGACAAGCTCACGTACACCTTCAACCTGCGGAAGGGCGTCCTCCACGCCGACGGCAGCCCCTTCACGGCAGACGACGTGAAGTTCACCTTCGACGTGATGCGCGATCCGGCCGTGCAGGCCGACCACATGCGCTCCTCCTACGAGGACGTCGAGAGCGTCGAGGCTCCCGATCCCTACACGGTCGTGGTGAAGTACCGAAAGAAGTACTGGGCCGGACTGTACGCCTTCGGCACCGACCTTCGCATCCTCAACAAGGCCTGGTACGAGCAGCAGCTCCCCCAGTACGCGAAGGATCTCGGCATCGACGAGTACAGCACGACGCCCGGCAGCCCTGGCTTCGGCGAGGTCTTCAACAAGATCCGCATTCCCTGCCCAGGCACCGGGCCGTACTACATGCCCGGGCGTGAGTACCGCCCCGAAGAGGGCGTCGAGATGGTCCAGAATCCCTTCTTCTGGGGCATTCAGGTCCATCCATCCAAGTACAACTTCGAGAAGTACACCTGGATCTACATCTCCGACGAGGTCGCGGCCTTCGAGGAGTTCCGCAAGGGCACCTTCGATGTCTCGGTCGTCGACCACCAGCAGTGGGATGACGAGCTGTCGAAGGACAAGACCATCGCCGAGATCGCCGACTACTTCGTCTACGACCACACCGGCATCGGTCACTCCGCCATCACTTGGAACAACCGGAAGGCTCCGTTCGATGACGCCCGGGTTCGTCGCGCGATGACGCACATGCTCGACCGAGAGTGGATGCTCAAGGAGATCGAGCGAGGGCGCGGCAACATCGCCGTGTGCAACACCAAGCGGATCTACCCCACCTACAGCACCGACCTCGAGCCGCTGCCCTTCGACCTCGACCAGGCCGCCGCTCTCCTCGACGAGGCCGGCTGGACGGACACCGACGGTGACGGCGTTCGCGATCGCGACGGCCAGCCTCTCCAGTTCGAGCTGAAGGTCGGCTCACCCCGTCCGTTCTACACGCAGACGGCCGGGCTCCTCGAGGACTCCTGCAAGAAGCTCGGCGTCCGCATGACGCTCCGCACGCTGGAGTGGTCGACCTTCATCCAGGACTACATGGACCGCAACTTCGACGGTGCCGTGCTCTACCACAGCTTCCCGACGCCCTTCATCGACCCCTACCCGGCGTGGCACAGCAGCCAGGACATCCCCAACGGCGGCAACGGGGCCGGCTGGCACAACGACGAGGCCGATGCTCTGATGGAGAAGATGCGGGAGGAGTTCGACGAGGACGCCCGCAACGCGATGTTCCACGAGTTCAACCGCATCTACCAGCAGGAGCAGCCCCGCACGCTGCTCCTCGAGGGCAAGGTCGGCGTGCTCGTGAACAACCGCTTCGAAGAGGTGGAGGTGCTTCCCACGGGTCTGCGCCCCGACGAGTGGTGGGTGAAGCCTGAGAACGTGAAGTACAAGTAGATGATCCGCTACGTCCTCAAGCGCCTGCTCACCATGATCCCGACCCTGCTCGGGATCACCGTGATCACGTTCATCATCATCAACCTCGCGCCGGGCGACCCCGTAGCGGCGCAGTTCGGTGCGGGTGCGGGTGGTGGCGGCTCAGCCCAGGCCGAGGGCTCTGGGCAGGGCGACCAAGATCGTCTGGCCGACACGATCAAGGCCAAGAAGCAGCTCCTCGGCATGCTGAGCGAGGACGCCTCTGCGCAGGCCTGGACACCGAACACGGGCGCCGAGCTGGCGCCGCTCACGTGGCCGGGTCGCAGCAGCGAGCTGCCGCAGTGGGCCCGCTCGGTCGCCGTCTCCGAGGACGGCTCCAAGGTCTATGTCGGCACGAAGGACGGCTCGGTCGTGGCGCTCGACGCCTCTCTCGCCGAGGTCGGACGCTGGACCGGGCACCATCCGGCCTCGGTCAGTGCGATCGCCATCTCGCCTTCTGGCCAGCGCATCGCCTCCGGCGACGAGAGAGGCAACCTCCGCACCTGGAGCGTCGATGGCAACGGGCCCGTGGCCACCGCCGAGGGTGACGGCAAGCCTCTCGGCGACCTCTTCTTCGCCGATGACGACCAAGTCGTCACGGCGAGCAACTCGGGCATCATTCGCGTACATCGGTTCGAGACCGGCCAGTTCATCAAGGAGTTCGCCCACCACATCGGTGCGGTCTACGCCCTCGAGGAGGCTGCAGACGGCAGGTTCTGGTCCGGCGGCATCGACAAGAAGCTTCGTCTGTGGAGCCTCGACTCGGCCACTCCGCTGCAGATCATCGAGGGTCATGGGCAGGCGATCACCGACATCGAGGCGGCCGCCGACGGCACCCTCGTGACTGGCTGCGACGACCGCAAGATCCGCCTGTGGCCCGCGACACCCGACGGCGTGGGCGAGCCGGTCGTCTTCGAGGGCCACTTCAAGCAGGTCTCCGCCGTCGCGATCAGCGACGACGGGCAGACCGTGTGGAGCGGCAGTCGCGACGAGTCCGTTCGACAGTGGTCACGCGATGGCGTCCAGCTGGGCCAGTCCCCGGAGAACCCGGGCCAGATCCGCGATCTTGCCATGCTCGGCGACCAGGCCATCGCCGCGGGCGACTTCTGGCGCAAGGTCCCCATCTACTCCCAGTACTTCAGCTGGCTCTATCGAACCGCCACCCTGGACTTCGGGCGCTCCTTCGTCGACGATGAGCCGGTCATCGACATGATCGGGCGAGCGCTGCCGGTCACGATTGGCCTCAACGTGCTCGCGATAGGCATCATCTACCTCTGCAGCATCCCTCTGGGAATCTACGCTGCCGTCGGCCGCGGGGGCACGTTCGACAACGTCTCCAGCTTCATCCTGTTCATGCTCTTCTCGGTGCCCAACTTCTGGCTGGCCACGATCCTGATCATGACGTTCAGCTCGGAGCGCAACCTCACCTGGTTCCCCTCCGGTGGACTGCACGGCACCGACCCCTGGTCCATGACCTACCTCGAGTGGCTCGGCGACTGGGGCTGGCACCTCGTTCTGCCGATCATCGTGATGGTGTACGGCGGCTTTGCGAGCCTCTCACGCTACGTCCGTACCTCCATGCTCGAGGCGCTCTCCCAAGACTACATCCGCACGGCTCGGGCCAAGGGTCTCGCCGAGCGTGTGGTGGTGTTCAAGCATGCGCTGCGCAACGCGCTCATCACCATCGTCACGCTGGTGGCCAACCTACTCCCGCGGATGATCGGTGGGTCCGTCATCGTGGAGTACATCTTCAGCATCAACGGCATGGGCAAGCTCGGCTTCGATGCCATCCTTTCTCGGGACTACCCCCTCATCATGGCGATCACGACCTTCTCCGCCGTGCTGACCCTCGCCGGCATTCTGATCTCCGACATCCTGTACGGCGTGGTCGATCCGCGCGTGAAGGTGGACGCATGAGCGGCGGCGGCGGCGGCGCATCGGAGCTCACCGGTGGCGAGGGCCAGGGCTACTGGGCCATCGTCTGGGTCCAGCTGAAGAAGGACATGGCCGGCATGATGGGGCTCTGCGTCGCGGCGCTCCTGTTCTTCACGGCCGTCGGGGCTCCCCTGATCGCCAACGACCGACCGATCGTCTGCTCCTACAAGGGCAACATCTCGGCACCAGCGATGGTCAGCTACGTCGACACGTGGGTTCCCTGGCGCTCGCTCCAGTTCCAGCTGAAGAGCTTCAAGGTCGGCGACACGCTCCCTCTCGGCGACCACTACGAGGAGCTGGAGGGCCTGACCTGGCTCGAGGCCGACGAGACCGAGGCCATGGACTGGGCCGTCTGGCCTCCGATTCCCTGGTCGCCGAACCAGTTCGACAAGAACGCTCTCAAGGAGCGGCCGAGCGACGCGCACTGGCTCGGTACCGACAACCAAGGTCGCGATGTGCTCGCGCGGATGGTCCATGGCACGGTCGTCGCCATGCTCGTCGGCATCATCTCCATGTCGATCGCGGGCTCGATCGGCATCACCCTGGGCCTGATCGCCGGCTACTTCGGCGGCTGGATCGACATCATCCTCTCTCGAATCACCGAGATCGTGATGTGCTTCCCGCGGTTCTTCCTCGTCATCGCCGTGATCGCCTTCCTGCCGCCATCGATCGTCAACATCATGCTGGTGATCGGCTTCCTGGGCTGGACCGGGATCTTCCGACTCGTCCGGGGGGAGACGCTCGTCTGCCGCAGCCTGGACTACGTGCAGGCGGCCCGGGCAATGGGACTGCCGACCCACCGCATCCTCTTCAAGCACATCATGCCCAATGCGGTGTCGCCGGTCTTCGTGGCCGTGCCCTTCGGCATCGCCGCAGCCGTGCTGATGGAGACGAGCCTCTCGTTCCTCGGCTTCGGCGACCCCGCCGCACCATCCTGGGGCGAGATCGTCAGCCAAGGTCGCACCTACGTGAGCCAGGGACTCTGGCACCTCACGATCTTCCCGGGCATCGCCATCTTCGTCACGCTCACGAGCTTCAACCTCTTCGGTCAGGGGCTCCGGGACGCCATGGATCCGAAGCTGCGACAGTGACACGGGCGATGACGCGCACTATGGGCTCCTCACAACACTGAACTTGTACTGCAGCGTGGTGTCCGTCGTACGCGACGGGCCGAAGAGGGAAGCCGGTGAGAATCCGGCGCGGTCCCGCCACCGTGATCGGTCACGCCCTGCCAGTTTGCCACTGGGAACCTAGTTCCTGGGAAGGCGGCAGGGACAACGGCCGAGAGCCGGGAGACCTGCCTCGCTGCCCCCCACCACCATCCTCGGGTCAAGGATGCGGGGCACGCACTCTGTGCCTGCTCTCCACCAAACCGAGGTCAGGAGCAGCACATGCGAGCGTTCTTCCTGGCCATCCTCACTGGATGCGTCACAACAACACCCGAAGCACAGAACTGGGAGCCCCAGGGCATCGATGCTCCGCCACCGGGCTCCCTTGAGCTCTCGGTAAAGAACATGGCCCCCGGACACCGTTCGCTCTTGCATGTCAGCGGTGCCGAACCGGGCGAGCTGGTGTTCGCCGTCGCAAGTGCTGCCGGTCCTGGAGTAGGCGCCTGCCCCGCCGCGATGTCAGGTACCTGCCTCGACCTCATTGGCCTGCCCAAGATCATCGCCAGCGGCACCGCAGGCCCCGACGGGTCGGCGACTCTCACGCGCCGCATCCCGTCCACGCTTCCTGACAGCGCACTCGTCGGCGTGCAGGCTGTCGTGCTTCGTGGAGCTGTCGAAGCAGCAACGTCAAGCGCCCTCGACCAGCCCCTTTCCCCACCCGAGTTGCCGAGCCTGGCCTGGCAGTGGACCGACTCGTACGATGGCGTCCACACCATCACCCGACGGAGCTGGTCGTCCTTTGGCAGCGTCTTTGAGATCGTGAATGTCGAAGAGGGCCGCGACAGCGGCAGCTACATCGCACGAAACGACGACGACAACGCCTACTTCCCCGGGCTCTGGAGCCGCTTCGACTGGACCGTCGATGCCGATGGACAGGCGTGGTACTGCCAGCAAGCCTACGCCGAAGCGAGCTACGACGACGCAGCAGCCTTCCCTGCCGCAGACGATTCCGATCCTGCGACAGGTGGCTGCGGGCTGCCACCGTTCTCCTTCTCGTGGTCCCCGCTCTTTCCGGTACCGTTCGACTTCGCTGGCGAGTACCTCGACGAGTGGGGCACTTCCCACATGATCGACAGCAGCAGCTGGGCCACGGACTGGGGACTCTGGCACGTCACCGAGGTGCGACCGCTCGACGGCTGGCTCGTCGCACAGAATGACGAATCGAACGCCTACTACCCCGGCCTGTGGAGTCGCTTCGACTGGACGGTCCAGCCGGATGGCACCTACTACTGCCAGACCACCTTCGACAGCGTCAGCGAGGCGGCAGCCGCCGCGGCTGAGCCGCCGGACGCGAGTGACCCCGCCGCTGGCGGCTGTGGTGGCTTCTCTTGGACCAACCTCACCCCGTGAGGCTGCTCCTCGCCCTGCTTGGGTGCACACCGACCTCCGGAGGCACAGACACGGCCGACACGGCCATGTCAATGCCGCCGGACACGACGTCCATGACCGACGGAAGCACGACAGGCACGGGCACCACCGACACGGACCTGCCGACAGAGTCCACGACCGACACCTCATCACCCCCTGCTCCTGGTGAGCCCGCACTCGCCGACCTCGTGCTCGACGCGCCCGGCGCGGGTGCAGGTCTCTTCCGCGACCCCGAGCTCGCCATCAACGGTGTGCGGGGTGCAGGGCAAGGTGCTGGCAGCCTCGATGTCTACAGCATTGGTCTGGAGCCGGGGGACGACCTCTTGGTGCTCGGGTGGTCCAGCGGGGTGGTGGTCGATGTCGAAGGTCCCGACCTGATCGTCTTCGAGAACCCCTTCAACATCGGCGACACGACCCGATTCATGGACCCTGCCGTGGTCGAGGTCTCACCCGATGGCGTGACGTTCGTCGCCTTCCCGCACGCGTACGGCGCACCCGACCCGACAAGCTACTCCTCCGATCCCACCCACTGGGTGGGCTTCGCGGGCGTGACTCCCGTGACGCTCCATGCTGAGGACTTTCCCGTCGACCCCTTCGGCCCTGCAGCCGGCGGCGATGCCTTCGACCTGGCCGACCTTCCCCCAGACGACCCAACTGCGGCGCGGGTGCTGTTGGAGGGCGTGCGTGCGGTGCGGATCACATCCGCCTCGCTGCACACCGACCCCCACACCGGCGCACCGTACGTCCGCGATCCGGTCAGCAATGGCCCCGACATCGACGGGGTCTGGGCACGCTCACTCATGCCAGACTGAGGCTCGGTGCCTCAGTCGTCGCAGATCCGCGCCTGCTGGTTGTCAGCACCGAGCTCCTTCACCTCGCAGGTAGAGCCTGGTGCGCACTCGTCGCACTCTGACTGGTCCTCGCAGGGCAGGAAGCACTTCGTGCTGTTGAAGTTCTCGTAGGTCTGGCAGACCCAGTCGCTGGGGCAGGCTGAGCAGTCCTGTACGTTCGGGATCTCCTCGAACGCCGTACCCAGGTCGGTGTAGGGACAGCCCGTCACGTTCGTGGCGACAGGGGACGTATCGGGTGTGTAGGCATCTTTGTTGCCACAGCCCGTCAGGCCAACAGCGATCATCAAGACCACGGCGCGCATCATTTCGGATCTCCTCGACTGCGTCCGCGCACTCTATCCGAGGAAGCCCATGTCCGGCAGGACCGGTATACTGCGCCCTAGTGAGGACCCCGATGCACTGCCTGCTCCTCGTCGCCTTGGTCGCGGCCTGCACGCCCGCTCCTGACCCGAGTGACGGCACGCTGCCGTCCACGAGCACCGCCCAGACGGACACCGACGCCGACACCGACGCTGACGCCGACACGGACACCGACGCCGACGCCGACGCCGACGCCGACACCGACGCCGACACCGACACGGATGCGGACACCGACACCGACACTGGGGCGTGGCCCGAGGGGCTGTCCATCGAGAGCGGCCCCGAGGTCACGTGCCCCGACCCTGGCGCGCGCGATGTCGCGAAGTTCGACGTCCTCGCCTTCGAGGATGTCGGCCAGTGGTTGATTCGCGCGCACGGCGCGGGTGTCGTCGCGGGTGACTTCCAGCAGGACGGCGCCCCCGATCTCCTGTTCCTCGGCACCACCATCAGCGAGCTCATCCTGCAGCATCCCGATGGCTCATGGGAGCAGGACCCCACCGATTACCTGCCAGCCGACGTGCCGCTAGACATGGGCTTCGGGGCCTCTGCCGCCGACTACGACGGTGACGGCGACCTCGACATCTTCGTCAGCCGCTACATGCGTCCGAATGTACTCCTCGAGAACGACGGCTCCGGCCACTTCACCGACGTCGCAGCCGCGCGCGGCGTCGAGGGTGGGGCCGACCACTTCTCGGCCTCGAGCGCATGGTTCGATCTCGAGGGCGACGGCGACCTCGACCTGTTCGTGTCCGGTCACGGCTACGTGATCGAGGGAGCCGGGCCCATCGAAGACTTCGATCCTGGCGATCCGAGCTACCTGTACATCAATGACGGCACCGGGCACTTCACCGACGCCGCGGAGGCGAGGCTCCCCGTCGAGTTCATGGAGACCTACACCTTCGTCGGAACCCCCGTCGACCTCGACGACGACGGCGACATGGACCTCTACGGAGTCAATGACCTCGGCAACAAGTACGCGCCCTGCATGTTCATGTGGAACGACGGCACCGGGCACTTCGAGCTCGACGGCAACCTCTCTGGCCTCGACGTCGACGTGGCCGGTATGGGCCTCGCGCTGGGGGATCTGAACGACGACGGCATCACGGACTTCCTGGTCCCTGCGTGGGCGCGCATGAAGTACATGCTGTCGACCGGAATCGGCGTGTGGATCGACTACGCCGCCGACCGTGGCTTCGTCCCGGAGGGCGGCTGGTACAACCAGGTCGTCGGCTGGGGCACCGAGTTCGGCGACGTCGACAACGACCAAGACATCGATGCAGCGGTGATGTTCGGCTACCTCACGACCGGCTTCATCTCGAACTACCGCGACCAGCCGGATGGCCTCTGGCTGCAGGACGAGGCCGGACGCTTCACCGACGTGGCAGCGGCCTGGGGCGTGAACGACACCACCGACGGCCGAGGTCTCGTCCTCTCCGACCTCAACGGAGACGGCTGGCTGGACTGGGCCAAGCCGGACATCGACGGCCCGAGCCTCCTGCACACCGCACGCTGTGGCGAGGAGGGCTGGATCCGCATCCAGCTTCGCGACGCCGCGACCCCGAACACTCACGCGGTCGGCGCGCGTGTGGTCGCGTGGGTTGGTGACCGGCGCATGGAGAGGCGCCTCGTCGCCGGGGGCACGGGCTACGGCTCACAGGGCTTGATCGAGGCACACTTCGGCCTCGACGACGCCGAGCAGATCGATCTGCTCGAGGTGCGCTGGCCCGATGGAGAGGTCCACGAGCTCGGACCCCTCGACGGTCGACGCCTCCACACCATCTCGCGCAACTAGGGGGAGACATGCTGCTGGCCCTAGGCCTGTTGCTCGGCTGCGGGTACGAGCTCGAGCTACAGGACGATCTCGGCCCCTCACCAGAGCTCCACCAGCCCTGGCTGCCCGGCTCTGCTCCAGTGCTCACCGGGACGCCCAACAGGCGGCGCAGCGAGGACCGCCTCACCGTCGAGGTCGCCGACCCGTCAGTCGCCGAGGTGCGCTCGGTCACCTTCGAGGGGAAGGAGCTTCAGATAGCACTCCAGACCCTGGCGCCCGGCAAGACGGAGCTCATGATTCGCGCCGAGGGAAGTGACCGCCTGCTTCATCAGGAGCCCATCGAGGTCCGCAACCCAGATGACGTCAGCCTGATCCCCGCTCCCGACGTGTTCCAGGAGAAGTCCCCGAGAGTCCGCGAGCCCACGATCGTGGTCGGCGGCACAGCCTCGTTCCTCGCACAGCTCACTGCCGACGACACGGTGGTCTACGGCAACGTCAGCTCCAACGACGACTCCAGCACGGACGACCTCGGCGAGGTGCAGGCACGCGAGGGCATGGCGGCCTCACTGACCGATGCTCTTGCAGGAGTCGAGGGTCGCTGGGTGGTGCTCGAGACCGACGTGCAGGGCGACCACCCGATCACGCTGGAGCCCGTCGACGGCGTCGAGCTGGACGTCGTCGTCCATGCCGTGATGCCTGCAGCCATCGCAGAGCTCAGGTGGGCCAAGGCCGACGAAGAGAACGCAGAGCCCGAGCAGAGCCTCCAGCTCGCGGTGCGAGCGTTCGACGCCTACGACGAGGAGCTCTACGGCGCGCCGCTGGAGTGGGAGATCGACGGGAAGATCACCGAGGTCCGCGGTGGCGCACAGGTCCTTCACTACGAGTACCTGCCGTCGAAGACCAAGACCGCCATCGTGCGCCTGAACGACCTCGAGATCGAGACCGAGTTTCACGGACGGGTGATCGACTCGGACTACGCCTGTGGCTGCACCAGCGCGGGCTGGAGCTCCTCGTGGCCCATGTTGTTGGTCCTCGGCGCAGTCCGCAGGCGACGCCACACGGCTGCCCGAGCCCTCACCAGGCGCTAGCGGCCGCGGCGAACCAGGCCAGCGAGACGCCGGCCGCTCCGAGGAGCACGCTTGCTGCCACGAGAGCCGTCAGCGCGCCCTTGGAGTGGAGCTGCTGCTCGGGGTACATGAAGCCTCCATGCGGTGTGCGGAGCTCGCCTCCGCACCACCCTCCACAGTGTCGTCCACCCGACCGTCTCCGACTGTCACAGCGAGGCTTCGTTGGTCACCCTCCACGAGACCGTCGCGATCATCCCGGCGCGATGGGAGAGCACGCGCCTGCCGGGCAAGGTCCTCGCCGACCTCGACGGTCGACCCATGCTCCAGTGGGTGTGGGAGCTGTGCCGACGGGCCGGCCTCAGTCGGGTGGTCATCGCGACCGACAGCGAGCGCGTGGCCGTGTCAGCGCGCGCCTTCGGGGCCGAGGTCGTGATGACGGGTCCATGCGACAGCGGAACCGATCGGGTGGCTCGAGTCGCAGCCCGTCTCGGGGCAACGTGGGTGCTCGGTGTCCAGGCCGACGAGCCACTGCTCGACCCCGAGGTCCTGCGCGCGTTGGTTCGAACGCTCCACGGCACTACTGCGGAGCTGGTCACGCCCATGTGCCCCGTCACTCCCGAGGAGGTCGACGACCCGCACGTGGTGAAGTGCGAGGCCGCTCCAGACGGGCGCGCCCTGTGGTTTGACCGGTACCGCTCGGGCACCCATCGTCACCTGGGGATCTATGGCTGGCGGTCGGTCTCTCTGGCCCGTTTCTCGGATCTGCCCCAGCACCCCGAGGAGCTTCGGCTCCGCCTCGAGCAGCTCCGCGCCCTGCACGCAGGCATGGACGTGAGACTCGTCGAGGTCGCTCCACAGCCTCCCGGGGTGGACACCCCTCACGACCTCGCACGGGTTCGAGAGCAGCTCCGCTCGTGCACCACGCCCCTCCCGGGCTAGACTCCCCGCGTGAAGCGCCTCCTCCCCCTCCTGGTCCTGACCTGCCTCGCCTCCTCCGGCTGCGCCTACAAGGTGGGCTCGGGTCTGGTTCGAGGCATGCTCGAGGAGGCCGGGGGCCAGGGGCAGTCCGACGGTGTCGACGAGGTCGGCGATCAGGTGCTCGAGCGCGCCTTGCTCGTGGAGCTCGGGCACCAGCTCGGCGCAGGGCTGTCCTCAGGTGCCACCGATGTCACACCGGAGCAGCGCGAGGCGCTCGAGCGGGCCGTCGACGGCGTCCTCTCCACCGCTGCACGCCGCACGGGCAAGGGCCTCCGGAACGAGGTGAGTCCCGAGCTGCGCAACATGGTGAACAGCGCCATCGTCCAGGCGCTCTCGGACGGTCTTCGCGGCGAGCTCGGCGACTCCATGGAAGAGACCGTCGACCGCGTCGTCACCCGCGCCGTCGTCGCCCTGCGCACCACGCTGGACGAAGAGGGCACCAAGTTCATGGTGTCCGACCTCATCCGAGACTCCGTGTACTTCGCGATGCGCGAGGGGCAGGGTGGAACACCCTCGATCGGGGAGACGCTGAAGTTCACCCTCGAGGAGGACGTGCTCGACCCTCTGTCCAACACGGTCGGCGGGATCACCGAGGGTGTGGCCTACCAGGTCGATGCCTCGGCCCAGCGCACCGAGCAGCTCCTTCGGGCGATCATCGGTGGCCTGATCCTGGTGATCGGTCTGTTCCTGGTCGCCTATGTGGTCCGTGGACGCCAGCTGCGCCGCGAGAACCAGACGCGGAGGAAGGCCGAGGCCGGTCTTCGCTCCTTCGACGCCGCCCTCGAGACCCTCGACGAGGCCAGTCGCGCGGAGCTCCTCGACAAGCTGCACAAGTACGAGATGGTCGCAGACGCCAACCTGCCGACGAATCACGACCCCAGCGACCGAAAGTCGTCCCCCGACCTCCTCAACAAGCCCCCCTCCGACGACTTCTAGCCAACGTGGTCTCAGCGACCAGCCGAGGCTCCGACATGGACGGAGATCTCCTCGGCCGACCGTCCGTCGATCTCCAGTGCGATGCGGTGAGGCCCAGGAGCGATGGGCTGCCACAGCCACTCGAACGGTGGCCCGACCTCCGCCACGACGTCCCCGTCGACCCGCCACACCGCACGACGGGCTCCCAGCGGTGTCGCGGCGCGCAGGGGAATGCGCTGCCGTGCCTGGGGTCGCTGCGCATCGACG
The DNA here is from genome assembly GCA_002862545.1 of Pseudomonadota bacterium. Lineage (GTDB taxonomy): Bacteria > Myxococcota_A > UBA796 > UBA796. The sequence goes on along the minus strand of PKDJ01000044.1, from coordinate 13,341 downwards.
AAGAACACCGCTCCGTCCGCAGGTGATGCAATGTGTGCTGGACCTGTGCTCCGACAGGCGGGATCGTGCGCACCACGCCCCTGCTCCGTCGCCCAGGCTGCGTAGGTCGCGGGCCAGTCCACCGCACAGTCCGGAGCATGCCAATCGCAGGTCTCGGGCGCGGTGTGATGGCTCAAGCGCAGGTCCGTCACCACATGCGGGCAGTGCGGACCCGCCGCGAGCCCCGAGAGCCTGCAGAGCCGCTCACGCTCCCCAGCGACCTCGGGCAGGGGTCTCGCCTCCCGCTCCGTCACCGCGTCCAACACAGCCGCCCACAGCGGCGCCGCACCGGTGACGCCGCTCACCTCACCCATGCTGCGACCATCGAAGTTGCCGACCCACACCCCGACCGTCACGTCGGCCGTCCCGCCGACCGTCCAGTTGTCTCGGTATCCCGTCGATGTTCCGGTCTTCACCGCGGCCGGATAGGAGCGCTCGAGCGGACCGTAGCGACCAAAGCCGCCTACGCGGGCGAGCGGGTCGGAGAGCACGTCGAGGACGAGCGCAGCCGCCTCGGGCTCGATGATCGGCTCGGCCTCTGGGACGGGGGCGTCGAGACTCCACCGCGCGGGCAGCCATGCTCCTCCGCGCGCCAGGCTCGCCGTGGCGGCCGTCAGCTCCTCGAGCGTGACCTCGGCCCCGCCGATCGAGAGCCCCAGCCCGTACTCGACCGAGCGGCGCTCGAGGTGCTCGAAGCCGAGAGCCTGGAGGCGCTGCTGGAGCTCGGAGACCCCCACCCGCTCGGTGAGCACCACCGCCGGGACGTTGAGCGAGCTCGCCAGGGCCTCCCGGGCCCGCACGGGCCCGTGGAAGCGCTCGCTGTAGTTCTCGGGCGACCACACGCCGTGGGTCGTCGAGTAGCGCAGTGGAACGTCCGGGAGGATCTCACCGGGGCGCAGATCGCCCTCGAAGGCCAGCGCATAGAGGAAGGGCTTGAGCGTGCTGCCCGAGCTTCGCGGCGCCCGTGTGCCATCCACCTGGCCATCCGAGGCATCCCAGTCACCGGAGCCGACCGCAGCCAAGACGTCTCCGGTCGCCACGTCGAGGACCATCACTGCAGCGTGATCGACCTGCCGGCCCTCGAGCTCGGACAGCTGCGCCCGCACGAGCCCCTCCACCCTCTCTTGGAGCCGCATGTCCAGAGTGGAGCGCTGCTGCGCACCCTCCCGGGCCAGCAGGCGCTCGACGGCATGCGGCGCCAGTCGCCCGCCAGTGCGCGGGCGAAGCTCGACAGGCTCTTCCTTCGCGAGCAGGGCCTCGTCGAGCGACAGCCGACCCGTGGCGACCATCCGGTCCAAGACCCGGTCTCGGGCTGCGCGTGCCGCCTTCGGATCCCGTCGAGGACTTCGCGCCTCTGGAGCAGGCAGCAGACCGACGAGGAGCGCAGCCTCCGCCACCGAGAGTCCCGCCGCCGACTCGTCGAGGTAGGTGCGTGAGGCCGCCTCGATCCCGATCGCTCCGTCGCCGTAGTACGCCCGGTTCAGGTGGAGCACGAGCACCTCGTCAGCAGACAGGTGCGCCGTCAGGCGCAGCGCACGCCACGCCTCGACGAGCTTGCCGGGCCAGCCGCTGCTCCGTCCCGCCAGCAGACGCGCGACCTGCTGGGCGAGCGTGCTGCCGCCCTGAGTGACGCGTCCCGCCCGGAGGTTCGCGATGCCCGCGCGGAAGACCGCCACCGGATCGACCCCGGGGTGCCAGCCGAAGCGGTGGTCCTCGGATGCCAGGAGTGCATCGACGACCGCGGGGGCTACCGCATCGAGCTCGACCCAGCTCGCGTGGCCCGACGTCGGAAGTCGGCGCTCGTGAAGCACCTCGCCGTGCCGATCCACCACCACGCGGTGCTCCAGCGGCTCGAACCAGACACGCGGCAGCGGCCACGCGAGCGCAGCCGAGGCGAGCAGCCCCAGGAGGCCCATCGCGAGGACGCCTCGTCTCCAGGCTCGCACCGGCACGCTCACAGCCCCCTTCCTCCGCCACTCGGCAACGAACCGAGCACCCGCACGTGCCGTCGGCCCGGCCGATCGCATACAGGGTCCTGGCGGGGAGTGGCGCGGTTGACCGACGGTGATGTGAAGTACCGCATCCTGGGCGTGCTCGGCGAGGGTGGCTTCGGAAAGGTCTATCGAGCACGCCTCGAGACCGACGCCGGCTTCAGCAAAGACGTCGCCATCAAGGTGCTGCACGACGAGGAGCCTCCGAAGGCTCTTCTCAGGCGGTTCCGGGACGAGGCCCGCATCCTCGGCCTGCTGAACGATCGGGCCATCGTCGGCGTTGAGCCACCGATTCAGCTCGATGACCGCTGGGCCGTCGTGATGGCCTTCGTCGACGGACTGCCCTGCAGCGGTCTCGGCGCGGACAGCGGCATCCCTCCGGGTGTGGCCATCGAGATCATCAGCGAGATCGCCCGAGCCCTCCACAACGCGTACAACACCATCGGTCCCGACGGGGAGCCGCTCCACCTGCTCCACCGCGACATCAAGCCGGACAACATTCAGGTCACGCCCTCAGGTGACGTGATGCTGCTCGACTTCGGCATTGCCAAGGCCAACTTCGCAAACCGTGAGCACAAGACCCAGCGCGGCTTCGGCGGGACGCCCGGCTACATCGCACCCGAGCGGCTCGAGGCCATCGAGGACCACCGTGGCGACGTGTTCAGCCTCGGGGTGGTGCTGCACGAGATCGTGACCGGCACCCGCCCGCGGTTCTCTCCGCCGACCATGCAGTTCACCGGCGAGGCCCCGGAGTACGCGAACGACGACCTCGAGATCTCGTCCGAGATCACCCCCGAGCAGAAGCGGGTCCTCGATCTCGCCGCATGGATGCGGTCCTACGATCTCGAGGGTCGCCCCACGGCCCGCCAGGTCGAGGCGGCCTGCCGCGAGCTCCGGCGCGAGCTGCCCCCGCCGTTCCTGCGCGAGTGGGCAGAGAGCAACGTCCCGTCACGCTCCGAGATGGAGCAGGACGACCGCACGGGTCGCCTGATCTCAGTGACTCGAGGACCCAGCGCCAAGGACCCGTCACCACCGCCGGCCACCGCACCGCCTGCGACCAACACGAGCACCGGCTTCGCCATCGGCGCCCTCCTCGGTGGCGGCACCGTGGTGCTCCTTGGGCTCGGGATCGTCATGGTGGGTGTGGTCGCCATCGTCTTCCTCGTGGCGAACGCCCTCCAGCCAGCGCCACCTCCAGCCCCCCAGCCGCAGCCCACCCTCGTCGCGCCACAGCCCGCGCCGGAGCCAGCCACACCAGAGCCGAAGGCCGAGCCTGCTCCAGAGCCGAAGGCCCCCCGCGTCATCACGCTCCCGGGCGCATCAGCCCCACGTCCCAGCCCGGCGCCCTCACCCCAGCCCACACCAGCTCCCGTCGCGGAGCCGCCGACCAGCGCGGAGCGCCCAACCGGCACGGTCGTCGTGCGCACGATCCCGAGCGGCGCAACCGTTCGAGAGCGCGGCGTGGCGCTCACAGCCTCGGGAGGGGGCTACCCACTCTCACCGGGCATGCACATCCTGACGATCACCAGTCCGGCCGGGGAGAGCACTCAGATCCCCGTGCAGGTGAAGGTCGGACAGCAGGTCGACATCTGCTACAGCTTCGACACCAACTCCACCTGCGGTGGCTGAGGGGCGAGGACTGTCCAGAGGGGTCCTGGGGGTTAGCCTTCCGCCATGCTGATCTCCCTCCTCGTACTGCCCGCCCTCGCCGGGATTCCCGTCGTGCACGACGGTGGCGACCCCGCTGCTCACGTCGCGGCTGCAGCAGAGCGGACGGGGCTGCCCGCCGACCAGCTCACCGCCATCGACGTCTCGACGCTGCTCGACGAGCCTCCGAGCGCACTCGGCAAGGGAGTGGTGCGCCGCTGCGCCCGCACCCCCGCTCGCATGACCGACGTGCGCACCCAGCTGGTGCGTGCCGACGCCGCGGTCGCCGAGGGCGATGCGGTGAGCGTGTTCGACCACCTCGACCTCGCTCTGGCCCAGCTCGGCTGCCTCACCGAGGTCGCCGATCCCGACGAGGTCGCCCTCGGCTTCCTCCTCCGGGGAGCACTCGCGGCGGAGCAGGGCGACACGGAGGCGGCCCAAAGCGAGATCCGCACCGCACTCGCCTTCGATGCTGACGTGGTCTGGCCGCCTGGCTACCCCGTGGCCGGTCAGGAGATCCTCGCCGCCGAGCTGACGGACCAGATCCGGCACGACGTGCGCGTGGTTCCCGACGACACCGGAGCCGGACCGTGGGTCGATGGCGCCGAGGTCGGCGAGACGACCCCTCTGGCTGAGGGGCTGCACCTCATCCAGTACGGGAGTCGTCAGGGTCTACAGTCCGCATGGATGGTCGTCGACGGGCCCGCAGCCCTGGTGGTGCCCGATCGATTCCCGGCCAGGGTGCTCGACACCTTCCTCGACGCGGAGGCCCACCAGGAAGCGGCACTGCTGTTGGCTGCCGCCCTGGACGACTTCGAGGCCGCGTACGTCGCTCACCGCGACGGCCTGTGGCTCGTCGTCGCTGAGTCAGCTGGCGCATCCGTCGAGGAGCTGGTGGCGGGTGAGCCCCTGCCGGTGGTCGTCGAGCAGCCGGAGCCCGAGCCGAAGGGCAAGAAGGGCCGTCGGCGCACGAAGTAGCCCTCCGCGCCCCAGGCCCGGACCGCACCGCTAGAAGAAGGCGGCGCCGACGTTGAAGGAGAAGGTCGGGAGCACGACGGGGATGGCCCCCTTCTCGTCCTCGTCGAAGTCCTCCAGCCGGAGCACACCAAACTGGGCGATTCCGATCTCGACGCCGGTGTAGAGGAAGTTCACGTCGGATCGCAGCCCGAGCCGAGCGCTCCAGCCACTCCGATCTCTCGTGGTCTGAGCCGTGTCTCCCATGGTGCGCATCGTGGTCCAGCCGAGGGCGCCGTACATCCCGCGCGCCTGGTGGTTGGGGTAGAGGCGCCCACTCAGGCTCATCACGCGGAGTGCAGGGATCGTGTCCGGCGCCTCGTCCCCCTCCAGCAGGAACAGAGCGCCTCCGGTGCCCGGGAAGTTCGTGTATGTACCAGAGACGGAGACGGCAGGACCGACGGGAATCGGGGCGACCAGCTCCAGCTCGCCGCTGACGATGCTGGGCAGTCCCACCTGCAGGCCGAGTCGAACATGGCGGCGCGTGGCGTTGACCCGGAACCGCTCGAGCAGCTCCTTTGCCTTGCGGCGGTCACGCTCCACGCCGCGGCCGTTCATGTACATAAGGCCCAGCAGGCGGCACGAGTCGTAGCTGCCGTTGCCACAGGCCGTCTCGAGGTGTCGGGCGGCGATCTCTTGATCGAAGGCCGTCTTCCTCTCGAGGTGAACGTCGGCCAGGGCCGCGCAGCCTGGCCCATGCTCACCCACACAGGACTGCTCTAGCAGGATGTAGGTGTCCTCGTCCGGCTCCCCTCGTGATGGAAGCGTCTGCTCCGCGAGCCAGAAGCATCCCTCGGGGTCTCCTCCGTCGCAGCCCCGGCTCAAGTACTGCTCCTGGGGAAGCTCCCCCGACCACATGGGCTCGTGGCTGCGCTCGACCAGCCGCCCCAGCTCGGAGCACGAGTGGGCATCACCGAGATCGCATGCACGCGTCCAGCTGATGAAGGCCCCCTCCCAGCTCGGCTTCGAACGAGCGAGCCTCTCACCATGACCCGCACACCCCTCGGGCTCATTCAGGCCGCAGGCGTCGTCCCACATCGCCACCTGTGTCGGCGCCTCGAGCTTGCGCGCCGTGCCGATGCGGCGCTGCTGTGCGCCGGCGATGCAGGCTGGCCCCAGACCTTCACCGCAGGCCCCGTCGAAGAGAGTCAGTGCCTTCCCATAGGCCTCACTGCGGGGATCGTGCCGGACGAGGAGGTAGGCGAGCCCCATGCATGCGCGCTGCTCGCCATCGTCACAGGACGAGCCGAGGCGATCCTCGGCCTCCTTGACCCGGGCATTGTCGATGCCCCAGCGGTCGACGTAGTCCCCAAGAAGCATGCACGACTCGGTGGAGCCCAGGGAGCACCCACGCAGGAAGGCCCCGAAGTCATCGACGGTAGCCGCCGCCACAGGACCGCTCCGCAGCAGCTGTCCGAGCTCGACGCAGGACGGTGCAATGGGACGCTCCGGATCCTCGCACTCTCGCACCGTGCGCGCCGCGAACGCGGCCTGACGGCGCTCATCGGCCTCTTCGCAGGCCTCAGCCCGCCCCAGGACACAGCCCTGGTCGAGTGCCAGGAGGGCCTGATCGGCCACCCCGCGAGCATCCTGTGCATCCGCCAAGATCATGCACGCTGCACCCACGTCCTCAAGTCGACGGAGCCGCTGGCCGAGGGTGCCCGAGCCCTCCAGCTGGCACGCAAAGTCGAGCATACCGAGGACGACCTCGTCAGGATTCTCGGGGTCGAGCAGGAAGCGATCCTCGGCGACCAGCGTGCAGGCTCCGAGCTGCGACTGGTCGAGACACGCCCGGACCTTTCCTTGACGCTCCGGATCGTCGATCGCGAGCGCCTCGAAGCACGCACGGTGCACACCGAGTCCGCAGGCCAAGCCCAGCTGCTGACGAGCCTCAGCCTCGGCACCTGGGCGATCCGCGAGCTGAGACAAGATCTGCTTGCCCGAGGCGAGACAGGTCTCCGGAACGCGCGGGCTGCAAGACGGGAGATCGGGAGTCCCCCGTGGAAAGTCGATGGCCAGTACCTCCAGTCCAGCCGCGGTCTGCACGAGCAGGTGGTCACCCGCCGCTCCACGCCACTCCGAGACACGAGCCGCACGCTCGAGGGAGCGCCGCGCGCTCTCTCGCGGACTCCAGTCCACCGCCCCTGGCCGCAGCACCGCCCAGCTGGCACTCGACAGCTCCCAGAAGAGGTCCGAGAGGATCACGGGGTCACCTGGCTTGACCGACGTCCCGATGCCTCCGCTCGTCGGGTCCACGACCCAAGAGTCATTGCGCCCATCGACCGCCGCCGGCCAGCCGGAGGCATCAACGCGCCAGATCTGGGTGCCGCCGTCGAATCCGTCAGGCCAGGGCACCAGCTCGACCTGTTCCGCCTGAACGAGCGGGGAGCGACGCGCCACGATGATCGTCTCTTCGCCGCTGGGCAGGAGGAAGCGAAGGCGGACATCACGGGCTGGGCCCTGCGCGACGGCACGGCGCACTGCGAGCGCGTCGGTGAAGGCCATGTCGTCCACGGCCGTCAGCCTCCAGCCGGGCTCCACCCCTCCGTCGCGGAGCTCTTGGCTGAGAGACTCCGCGATCACCCAGTCGTTGCCTCGCTCCTCGAAGGGAAGCGACAGCCCTGGAAGGCTCGCAGACAGAGCGACCCCGGTGAAGAGCAGCGTGACCATGCGACAGTTCCCCCGGGGGCGTATTGATGGCCCGAGGCCGTCGGGTCAAGCGATGGTGCGCTCCGGCTCCCCGCTCACTGTCGTGTTTTCGGCCTTGAGCGGACGTAGTGCCGCCGCACCATCGTCTGCACTTCTTCGTGGCAGCAGACCCGCCACCACGATGGCCAGGCCCATCGCGACGGTCGCCGCGACCGAGCCCTCGAGGCCGTAGGCGCCTCCACTCAGCCACTCTGCCTCGGCCGTTGGAACGCAGCGCAGCAGCGGGGCCAGGGCCAGCCCCGTGCTCTCCTCGGTCATGCCCGACAGCGGAAGACCGAGCACGATTCCGTGCACCCAGTTCCACGACCAGTGGGCCCCGATGGCGACCCAGAGGGTCCGCGTGCGCACCACCATCACGCCGAGCCAGAGCCCCGCCAGTGCCGTGTTGACCGTCGACAGCCAGGTGACTCCCGGATTCATGCCGTGGCCGATGCCGAACAGCAGCGCCAAGCCTCCCACCACCATCCCGAATCCGAGTACCTCGGACAGGCGGGCCGCTCTGTCAGGCAGGAGTCGCACGAGCGCCAGCAGCGCCAGTCCTGCAAGCCCTCGTCCGACCCAGAGGAAGCCGTACCCACGAAAGAGGAACTCCTCCGCCGCCGCCGCGGGCAGGAGCATGAGCGTGTTCAGCCCAAAGACCAGGAGGCCCTCGGGCGTCGAGGTCGCCAGCTGAACCTCGAGCCCCCCGATGGCGAGAATCACCAGCGCGGGCACCAGCGCGACAGCCCCGACGAGTGCCCCCCCGACGAGCTCCCCGAGCGCGCGCGTGACCGGGCCACCGACCCCGGCCGAGCGAGCCCGACCTCGCCTGAAGCCTCCAGCAAAGGTCGCGTCGAGGAGCACGCCACTGACAGCGTGCGCGCCGAGCAAGGCCAGCGCCATCCCCGCGACCGACGCCGCGTAAACCGCCGTCGTCGAGAGGGCAGACCAGTCGTCTCCACCCTCGAGCATCGCCGTCAGCGTGCCCGCCAAGAGGGCCACACCGACCCCGAGCAAGACAGCCGGAACCAAGAGAACCGCGTGACCTATCAGGCGCCATCCCGCCCGAAGACCGCCATCTGCGCGCAGGAGTATCCAGCGTAGAGATTCCATCCCTTGCATCTACCCGGTGGCGCATGGCGACGCAGCGAGGCACAGTGGGCGCCATCGGAGGGATGATGGATCCCCGGCTCGGACACCTCCTGGCGCTTCTGCTGGGCATCACACTCACGGTCAGCTTCTACGAAGGGCGCCGACTGGTCTTCAACACCATGAAGGCGGTCCAGGCCGCCAACGCCGAGCTGCGTGGAAGCGGTGGTGGAGGGGGTGGCAAGAAGACCGAGAAGAAGAAGGGCAAGAAGAAGGCCGCCAAGGGCGACGCGGAAGCCGCATCCGCCGACGGAGCCCGCAAGGGCGGGGGCAAGAAGGGCGCGAGCAAGAAGGGCGGCAACAAGAAGGCCGGCAGCAAGAAAGAGGCCGTGCGGGAACGCCTGCGGACCAAGCTCGCCGAGATGTCCCCTGAGGAGCGAGAGGCCCTCAAGTCTCGTGTGCAGGAGCGTCGTGACGCTCGGAAGCTCGACCTGCAGGCGCGCAGAGAGGCACTCCGCGAGCGCCGCCAGGACCGCATGGCAGAGCTGGGCCTGACCCTCGACGGCGATCTGCCTCCCGAAGAGGACTTCGAGGACGACTTCGCAGACTTCGAGGACGACTTCGACCCCGACGCCCCCGTGGCGGAAGATGAGCTGCTCGACGCCCTCGAGGAGGACCTGCCGCCCCTCGAGGACACCGGCCTACCGGTGGAGTGACGTGGCGACCATTCGGCTGACCAACGGTCGCACCTTCGAGGCCGACCCCGAGCGCAGCATCCTCGACTGTGCTGACGCCGCTGGCGTTCGCATGCCGCGCGGCTGCAAGGTCGGCTCGTGCCGGACTTGCACAGCGCTGCTCCGAGAGGGGAAGGTTGCGCAGGTCACCGGCACCGCCCTGACCACGCAGCAGCGCCAGCAGGGGCTCATCCTTCCGTGTGTCGCCTATGCCCGCGGTGACGCCGTCATCGAGCCCGGCCCCGGCCTGCTGCCCGTCCTCCCCTGGACCGAGTGAGGCGAGCCCTCAGCGGATCGTCTCGACGTTCTCTTCCCAGTGCGCACCGTCGAAGCGCGTCACCTCGAATGCGGACACGGGGACGTCGTCGAGCGCACGGGCATTGACGTCGATCCCCTCTGGATGGCTCCGCGGCACGTAGAAGGGGTGCATCCCGCACGTCGAGCAGAAGTAGTGCTGTGCGGTGTGTGTGTTGAACGTGTAGGTCGAGATGGCGTCCTGGCCGGCCAGCCACTCGAAGTCCTCACGCTCCACGAGCAGGTGAAGAAAGCCTTTCTTTCGACAGATCGAGCAGTTGCAGTCCAGCGCGGCGTAGGTGTCGATGCGAACACGAAACCGCACCGCTCCGCAGTGGCACGAGCCAGCGTGCCAGCTCACGGGACCGCGGGATCGGTCCCGACGACCTCACCGAGACCCAGCTGCTCGCGCAGCTCGAGGTCCATCAGGTGTGAGGGCACAACCTTGTGCAGGGCAGCGAACAAGTTGCCCTTCACCTTGGGGTTGGCGGCGTTGAGCTCGGCGAGCAGGCGCTTCACCTGCTGGCGCTGAAGGTTGGGCTGACTGCCGCAGAGGTCGCAGGGCACGATCGGGAACCCCTTGAGCCGCGAGAAGTGCGCGACCTCTTCCTCCGCACAGTTGATCAGCGGACGAATCACGACGTTGCGACCGTCATCGGAGGTGAGACGCGGCGGCATGGACTTGATGCGCCCGCTGTAGAGCAGGTTCAGCATCAGGGTCTCGATGGCGTCGTCGCGGTGATGCCCGAGCGCGATCTTGCTGCAGCCCAGCTCGACGGCCGCGTTGTACAGGATGCCTCGACGCAGCCGAGAGCAGAGGGAGCACTGCGTCTTACCTGGCGCGATCTTGTCGAGGACGATGCTGTAGGTGTCGTGCTTCAGCAGCTCGTACTCGTAGCCCTCGGCCTCGAAGTAGTCGCGGAGGACGTGCGCGGGGAATCCGGGGTGGCCCTGGTCGAGGTTGACAGCGACGAAGCTGAAGTCGAAGGGCGCACGGCGCTGGAGCTGCCGCAGCAGGTACAGCAGCGTCCACGAGTCCTTGCCACCGCTGATGCCGACGAGGATGCGGTCACCAGGCTCGATCAGCCGGTGTTCTTTGCTCGCACGCCCGACCTGACGCAGCAGGCGCTTCTCGAGTCGAATCTCCGCGCTGCGGAGGTCTTGGTCGGTCTGAACGACATTCATGCGTGCCGTCTAACGGCCTCGACAACGTCTCGCAGCGCTCGAAATCCCTCGACCAGGCGCGGACCCGGCCTCCCGAGGAAGGCCTCGGGAATGCAGTGGACCTGCTCGTTCCGGAGTGCAGGAAGGTCATGCCACGCTGCTCGTCGCATCACGACGTCCGGCCGGTAGCGGTGAAAGGGAACGCCGCACCAGCAGATCACCACCGCATCAGGCTGCCAGCCCGTCACCTCTTCGTCGCTCACGGGGCTCGACTTCACCTCGCGTGCCCCGAGTGGATTGACGCCGCCAGCCAGGTGGATCAGGTCCGTGACCCAGGACTGCCTTCCCGGAACGATGACCGGCTTGGGCCACCACTCCACGAGCACTCGTGGACCGTCCGCATCCGGTGTGGCCTCTGCGAAGGCGGCCTGCATCGCCTCCACGAGCGCGGCAGCCCTCTCCGGTGCTCCCAGAGCATGCGCGATGTCTCCGATGTCGCGGTAGACATCCTCCAGGCTCACGGGCTCGGGTGCGATGTGCGGTATGCCGCGAGCCTGCAGTCCCTCGACGATCGCCTCGTGCCCCGGGACCGTCAGCGAGGCCAACACCAGGTCGGGCTCGAGCGCCGCGACCGCCTCCAGATCGATGCCCAGGTCGGGACCGAGCCGAGGCAGGCCATCGACGACCGACTCGGGGAAGTCGGAGTGATCGTCGACACCGACCAGGTACTCTCCGAGCCCGAGAGCACACACGATCTCAGTGTTGCTGCAGGTGAGACTGACGACGCGCATGCCGCACGAGTAACGGGACCTGCCGCTCACCGACCGTCGAGCGAGCGCGTGCTAGACCGAGACACCATCGGAGGTCGGCATGTCTCGCTTCGTCCTCGGTCTGGCCTGTGGGCTCACGCTCTCGGCCATGGCCGCCTCGTCCACGTCCACCGTCACGCCTCTGACTCGTGCAGAGCTGCGCACCGCACCGAGCGGCACAGCGACCATCCACCTCCTCGCTCGCGGCGACAATGCCTTCGTCGGGCGCCTCGAGCTCGACGGTGGCGGTCGGGTGCCCACTCACCGCGACGCGACCGAGGAGTACATCCACGTCCTGCAGGGCGGCGGAACCATCACCATCGATGGCGTCGACCACACACTCAGCCCCGGCACCACGGTGTACATGCCCGCCAACGCAGAGGTCTCGTACGACAATGGGCCTGAGCGCCTGATCGCACTCCAGGTCTTTGCCGGTCCCGAGCCCGCAGCGAAGTATGATAGGTGGACTGGACACGCCGCCGCCGCGCCCTGACACTCCGTTGACGGCCTGCACGGCACCGGTCCAGCGACCTCATCGAGGTCGGTGTAGACTTCCTCGTCGGTTGGAGAGTGCATGCGAACCCTGCTTGGCTGCGTGCTGACCCTGGTCCCGGCTGTCGCCTCGGCCGGAAGCCTCACCCTAGAGGTGAGCGCGTTGGTGCCGGGCGAGAGCACGAGCTTCACGGTCACCGGACTCGCGCCGGACGAGGCCGCGTGGATCGTCCGCGGGTCTGCCATCGCGCCGGGAGACTGTCCCGCCTTCCTCGGTGGCTCTTGCCTCGACATCGTCCCCGCGATTCCCGTCGTCGAGGTCATCGGTGACGCCGGCGGTCGTGGAGTGGCCGAGCTGGTGCTGCCTCCTTCTCTTCCCACGGATCTCCCCGTGGCCTTACAGGCCGTGGTGATCGACGGCGCCGCATCGCGACTGTCCTTGCCGCTCGAGCGCGTGACCCGCCTCCCGGACATCGACCCGTCTCTGCCGGGCGAGATGACTGCACCCGAAGTGGTCTACGGCGCACCGAACACCGACGACGATGACTCCAACGGCGCCGACGACATCCTCGACGGTGACGACGTGACCGACACCACGCCGTTCCAGGTCCTTGCAGACCCCCGGGCGATAGAGCGCGGCGTCACGCAGTACGAGCTGTCCATCGCCGGTGATCTAGGAGCCGTGATCCGTCTCGATGACGCAGTGCTGCTGCACGGGAGCACGGGTCCCGTCGAGACCTCGGTGCCGTGGAGGGCCGACCCTCTGAATCTCTCCGTGGAGTTCGCTGGGTTCAACCTTGAGACCACCCTCACCGTCGCCGAGAAGGCGGCCGACGGGACTCTCCTCGACGCACGCCTGATCACACTGAAGAGCGCCCCGCTCCTCCTCAACCATCACCTGCAGCCCGCCGAGCAAGTGTTCGTCGTGCGCACGCGGGGCGGCTGGCTCGTGGGCGACAACGTCGAGTTCGTCACCCCGATGGCCGACGCGCTCGGCGACTTGCTCTGGAGCGTCGAGGGCTCGACGGTCGGGCAGGACGTCTGGATCCAGGACGAGGTCGAGTTCGCCACGGCACGCTCCGAGCTGGTCCGTCAGGACGTGGTGATCGATTCGATCCGTGACCGCGGCCTCGATGCCTGGCCCGAGGCCGCCTTCTACGGTCCCGACTGGGCGGTGCACACCTGGGGCTCGGGCTGGGCGAACACCTACGACAGCTTCGGCAACCTCGAGACGAGTCCCCCCGTGACCGTCGGAGATACGACCTACCCCTTCGGCCGAATCTACTACGGTGCCGAGGGGGGCTCCCGCCCCGATGCAGACTTCACCGACTTCCTCGCCGCACAGAAGCTCCAGGCTCCGTTCGAGCTCGACACCTCCTG
>PKDJ01000146.1 GCA_002862545.1 Pseudomonadota bacterium | reverse complement strand
CTCGTCGCCCTAGGAGACAGAATCGGACTGTCCCGCCAGGCTGTCGAGCGCATCGAGGCACGCTGGCAGCGGCGCACCCAGGGCTGAGCGCCCGGCGAACGACGCTCCACCCTGTACGGACTCACCCCGACCGGTCGAGGCGCAGCTCCGCTGCCCGGGCGTGCGCCTCGAGGCCCTCCATGCGAGCGAGGGCGACCGCATCGGCCACCATCGGCAGCGCCGCCCGAGAGTCATCCAGTCGCATCCACGTCTGCACCCGCAGGAAGGTCGCCACACTCAAGGCTCCGCATGACCGGGCGGTTCCTCCCGTGGGCAGCGTGTGGTTCGGACCCGCCCCGTAGTCTCCGAGCACCTCGGCTGCGCCCTCCCCGACGAACAGGGACCCGTAGTGGAGAAGGGATGGCGCCAGCTCCTCCGCGCTCGGTCCGTGCAGCGCGAGGTGCTCCGGCGCCAGGCGGTCGCACAGCCCGGCCGCGACCGCAGCCTCGGTGACGACTGTCACGAAGCCGTTCCCCAGCGCCTCCCGGGCCACGGCGGCAGTGGGCAGGGTGAGCAGCTGCTCCTCGAGTGCGGCGAGGAACGGCTCGGGAGAGGTCGCCATCAAGATCAAGATCGGCACGGCGTCTGGATCGTGCTCCGCCTGCGCGAGCAGATCGGCCGCCACACGGGCCGGGTCCGCGGTGCTGTCAGCCACCACGACGAGCTCGGACGGTCCAGCGAGCATGTCGATCGCGACGGTGCCCGCCACATGCTGCTTGGCTGCTGTCACCCAGCGATTCCCGGGCCCGACCACCGCGTCACACACCGGGACCGGGCCAGCGCCGTATGCGAGCGCGGCGATCGCCTGCGCCCCACCGACCGCCAGCAGCGCATCAGCGCCTGCGACATAGGCCGCAGCCAGGGTCTCGGGCGCCGGACGCGGGCTCGCGACCCACACCTCGCGAACGCCAGCTGCTCGCGCCGTGATGGCCGTCATCAGGACGCTGCTCGGGAGCGGGTGCCGGCCGCCCGGGGCATAGCAGCCGGCTCGCTCGACGGGGGCGTAGCGCAGCCCGGCTACCCCGCCCGGAATCGGGATCTCCACCGGCCCGAGCGCAGCGCGCTGGGCATCGGCGAAGGCACGGATCCGCTCGGCTGTCCGAAGCAGCACCCCCTGATCCGCGGCGGGTAGGCCCTCGAAGGCCTCCTGCAGCGCGTCGCGCTCCACCACCAGAGGCGCCCCGGGAGCCAGGTCACCGAGTCGCTCGGCGTGCGCCCGGAGGGCCGCCTCGCCCCCTCGCTGGACATCACCGACGATGCGCGCCGCCACGGCCGCGGTGTCCGCATCGACCGCGTCCCGCCGAAGAGCAGGAACGGAGGTAGGATCAATCAGGCGCAGCATGCGTCCTCCCGAGCGGGCTTGGCGTCTCCACGACGCCGGGTGACGCGGCCAGCGCGCTGATCGAGCACCGCCTCCACGTCCGCGAGCGAGACGCCGGACCGCGTGGCGGCGACCAGGGCAAAGTAGAGGAGGTCCGCCGCCTCGTGGGCGACCTCTGCAGACGTGACGGCCTCGGCCAGCTCGCCCGCCTCCTCTCGAAGCTTCGCGGCGAGCAGTCCCGGGTCGTCGAGCAGGCGCCGCGTGTAGGAGCCCGATGGCGCCGAGCGCAGCCGCTCCCGCAAGGTCGCCGCGAGGGCGGACAGTCCGGAGGCACGGCCGAAGCAGGTGGTCGTCCCGACGTGGCAGAAGCCGGGAGGGGCCTGACGGACCGTGAAGCGAAGGGTGTCCCGATCGCAGTCCGTGTCCACGCGGAGCAGGGTCTGCGTGGCCCCCGAGGAGGCCCCCTTGGTCCAGAGCCCGCGCCGGCGAGAGTGGTAGATCCCACGACGCTCGGCGATCGCCGCCTCGAGGCTCTCGGCGTCCGAGTAGGCGAGGCCGAGGGCCATCCCCCGCTCGTCGCACACCACCGTGGGCCACAGGCCATCCGGTCGGTCGGAGCGCAGGGGCGCCCCGAAGGCAGCGCCGAGCCCGAGGCGACCGGTGTACAGCGCCATCCCGACCTGGGCGTCGGCACCCAGACGATCGAGCGCCGCGACCTCCTCCGCGGTGGTCACCCCACCTGCGATCGTCACCCGCGCATCTCCTGCGGCCTCCACGATCTCAGCCACCCGGTCGAGCCGCGTGCCGCCGAGCCGGCCTTCGCGCTCGACGAAGGTGACGAGGAAGCCACCGACATAGGGGGCGAGCTCCCGAACCTTGTCGAGGAGAGCCACGCCGGTTCGGGTGCGCCAGCCCTCGACCACCACCTCGCCATCCCGTGCATCTACGGCCGCGATCACCCGCTCACGCGGCAGCTGACGCAGGACCTCTGGACGCGCGGCCGTGCCGACGATCACCTGGTTCGCTCCGGCATCGAGCCACCGGATCGCGTCCTCTGGACTTCGGATTCCTCCGCCGACCCGACACGGGTGGCGACGGACCACCTCCTCCAGCAGCGCACCGTTGTCGCCGGTGCCCTTGGCAGCGTCGAGGTCGATCAGCGCAAGCTCGCCCACCACGCCGAAGCGCTCGGCACAGGCAAGGGGAGAGCCGGCCTCGATCGCCGGCTCCTCACCGCCGATCAGCTGGACGGTCTGGCCGCCCTGAATGTCGATACTCGGTACGATCATGCGCGCACCTCCACCCCGGCCGCGGCCAGGGCACGCTTGACGGACGCCACGCTGTGCACGCCGTCGTGGAAGATCGAGGCCGCGAGCACCGCGCTCGCGCCAGACTGAAGAGCCGCCACCAAGTGGTCCGGCCCGGAGGCCCCTCCCGAGGCCACGATGGGTACGGAGACGCGCTGCCGGACGGCCCGCAGCAGCTCCAGGTCGTAGCCATCCCCGGTGCCGTCGCGATCCCAGCTGGTCAGCAGGACCTCACCCGCACCCCGAGCCGCGACCTCGCCGCACCAGGCAACGGCATCACGGCCGGTGCGACAGGTGCCCGAGCGCGTCACCAGCTCCCAGCCCGCCCCGGCGCGGGCCGCGTCCACCGCAACCACGGCGCACTGGCTGCCGAAGCGCTCGGCGAGAGCGTCCACCAAGGTGGGGTCGGACACGGCTGCCGTGTTCACCGCGACCTTGTCGGCGCCGGCGCCGAGGAGGCGCGCCGCATCGTCCACCGTGCGCACCCCGCCGCCGACGGTCAGCGGCAGGTCCAGCACGCGTCGGATCGCCGCGACGGTGTCGGCCGCGGACCGTCGCCCCTCCGTCGTCGCAGAGACGTCCAGCATGACCAGCTCGTCTGCACCGCCCGCAGCGTAGCGAGCAGCGCAGGCCACCGGATCGCCCGCGTCTCGGAGTCCCTGAAAGCGGACGCCCTTCACCACCCGCCCGTCCGCCACATCGAGGCACGGCACGATCCTGGGACCGACCGACGACGGGGCGGCCCGGGTGGCAGACTCGTCCTCGAGCCACCTCCGGAGCAGCTCCCCGCCCCAGGCACCGGACAGCTCGGGGTGAAACTGGCACCCGAGGACCCGTCCCCGCTCGACCGCCGCGACGAACGGCCCCCCGTGGTCGGACCAGGCTGCCGTCCAGCCGTCGGGACAGTCCGTAAGCCGGTAGCTGTTGGCGTAGTAGGCGGCTCCTCCCGCGAGTAGTCGCCCCTCGGCCTCGACCGAGTTCCACCCGAGCTGCGGCACGCTCACGCCGTCCGGAAAGGCCGTCACCCGGGCCCGGAGGAGGCCCAGGCCCTCGCAGCCCGGCGCCTCGTCGCTGGCCTCCGCAAGCAGCTGGAGTCCGAGGCAGATGGCCAGCGTCGGCCGCCCCGCGGTCACACGCTCACGCAGCGCATCGACCAGTCCCGCAGCGCGCAGGCGCGCCATGCCGACGGCGAAGTGCCCGACGCCCGGGAGCACCACGAAGGGAGCCGTCCGAACGGACTCGGCGTCGACCGAGCGAGCAGGCTCGGCTCCGAGGCGCCGCAGCGCCTGCTCCACGCTCGCCAGGTTGGCGAGCCCCGTGTCGATCAAGATCACAGGACCTCCTTCGTGCTCGGCACACGGTCAGCCGGTCCGTCGAGGGCCACGGCAGACCGCAGGGCGAGGGCGAGGGCCTTGAAGGCGGCCTCCGCCCGGTGGTGATCGTTGGCGCCCCGAAGGACGTCGAGGTGGATGCAGGACCGCGAGGCGATGGCGAGACTGCGCACCACGTGCCCCACGTTCTCGGTGGCAAGCCCACCGAGCATCTCGCGCTTCAGCCCCAGATCGACCTCCGGCCACGGCCGGCCGGACAGATCGACGACCGCCCGCGCGAGAGCCTCATCGAGCGGCGCAAAGGCATCTCCGAAGCGTCGAACTCCCCGGCGATCGCCGAGCGCCTCGTCCAGGCAGCGGCCGAGCACCAAGGCACAGTCCTCGGCCGTGTGGTGATCGTCGACGTGCAGATCGCCGGTGCAGCAAAGCTCCAGATCCAGGCGACCGTGCCGCGCGAGGGCGGTCAGCAGGTGGTCGAGGAAGCCGATCCCCGTCGACACGGACGCAGTCCCCGTGCCGTCGAGGCTCAGGGTGCAGGTGATCGACGTCTCGGCAGTGGTGCGGCGGACAGTCGCGGTCCTCACAGGGCCTCCAGCAGGGCCTCGAGGCCCTCCACGATCCATCCCGCACCCGCCTCGCGGAGGCTCTCGGCGCTGTCCTCGCCAGGCGCGGGACATCCAACGGGCACCACACCCGCCACCCGGGCGGCACGCACGTCGTCCGGGGTGTCGCCGACCATCCAGGCCGCTCGGACACCGAGTCGCCTCAGTGCGAGCCTGACCGGTGCGGGGCTCGGCTTTGCCGGTGCGTCCTCCAGACAGACACAGGTCTGGACGAAGCGTCGAAGACCGTGCTGATCCAGCGCCCGCTCGGCATCTGCTCGCGGGCGGCCCGTGACCACGGCCAGTGGCAGCCGCTCTGCCAGAGCAGCGAGGACCGCCTGGGGCACCAGCGGACGCTCCGCCTGCCACAGGGTCGCCATGTGCCCCTCGAAGCCATCACGTGCCCGCTCCAGCGAGACCCCGATGCCCGCCCGAGCCAGCAGGCGCTGCGTCACCACCCAGTCGTTGTTCGCGTCACCCGCCGCCTTCACCTCGGCGATGTCGGCGGTCGTCACAGTGACCCCCAGGTCCGCACACGTCCGGCGGATGGCCTCGCGGTACGAGTCACGCACGTCGACGAGGACGCCATCCATGTCGAGCAGCAGTGCCTCGGGCTCCATGACGGCGCGGATGCCGTCGACCACCCGCGCCGTCGCTGCTGCGTCATCCGGGCAGCCGATCCGAATGGCGTCCGGAAAGCGGCGCACGCCGATGCCTAGGCCCGCCAACCCATCAGCCAGCCAGTCGGGGCGCGAGAGCCGTGCGAACACGAAGTTCGCCTGTGAGGGAACCACGTCGGCGCCCCCTGCGGTGAGTGCTGCGGTGATGCGGCGGCGCTCGTCCCGCACCCGCTCGACGTGAGGGGCCACGTCGGCATCGAGCCTCGCCAGCGCGAGGGCCAGGCTCGGACCCGAGACCGCGTAGGGAGCCCCGGCGGCCCGAAGCCAGCCGATCACCCGCGCCGGGCCCACTGCGTAGCCGACGCGCAGCCCCGCCAGGCCACGGGCCTTGCTCATCGTGCGCAGCACCACCGTGTTCGGAAGCTCCAGCGCCGCAGCCGTCAGATCCTCGTCCGCGTACTCGGCGTAGGCGAGGTCCACGAGCACCACCGCGTCCGGCGCCCCCCGCGAGAGGGCGGCCAGGTCAGCGGCTGTCGCCACGGCCCCCGTCGGGTTGTTGGGACTCGTGACGACGATCACCGCGGGTGAGGGCGCGGCCGCGAGGCATGCTCGAGCGGGAAAGGCACTCCCTCGCCAAGGGACGGTGCACACTGTCGCTCCAGCGAGCCGCGCATACTGGGTCGTCATCGCGAAGGCCGGGGCCGGGATCACCACGGCTCGTCCCGGATCGACCAGCGCGCGGAACGTTCGGTCCAGCGCATCGTCTGCGCCAGCCGTCACCAAGACCTGGCTCCTGTCGACGCCCAGCCGCATCGCGAGAGCAGCCTCGAGCTCGCTAGAGTCCGGGTAGGACCGCAGCAGCTCTGCGCGTCCGGCGAGTGTCGCGAAGAGCTCCGCCGAAGGACGCGCTCCCTCGTTTCCCCGCAGGTCCAGGTCGAGGGGCACCCTCGGCGCGGGAACGCGGTACGCGGCCACGTCGGCCACTCGTGCAGCGGGCCGCATCAGGCCACCAGCTGGGCGATCGCGGTGACCACGACATCCCCTCCACCTGCCGCCTTCACGGCCGGAATCAGGGTCGGCAGACTGGCGCGGGGCACCGCCGCCTTCACCGCGAAGCCCTCTCCCCGCAGTCGAGAGACCGTGGGCTCACGGAGGCACGGCAGGACGGCCGCGACCGCGTCGAGGCGGTCGGCGCTGACGTTGAGCTCCACCATCACGCGCTGGCGCGCCTCGAGGACACTGCGCAGCACCAGCGCCAGATCTTCGATGCGCCGTCTTCGAGCCGGATCCTCCCACGCCTCGATGCTCGCGTAGAGCCGAGTGCTCGAGCGCATCACCTCGTCGACGATCGCCAGCCCGTTCGCCGCGAGCGTGGCACCGGTCGCGGTGTTGTCGACGATGCAGTCCGCATCCTCAGGAGGAAAGACCTCCGTGGCGCCATAGCTGCGCACGAAGCGCGCCTCGAGTCCGCGACGCTGGACCCAGCCCAGCGTCAGCCGCTCGTACTCGCTCGCCACGACGAGTGGGCGATCGGGCAGCGCCCCCCCCTCGAGGAACACGACCGGAGCAGCGGCCACCACCCGGACGGGGTTCAGGCCCGTGTCGAGGACCTCCACGACACGCGCCTCCAGCTCGGCCACCCAGTCGGCGCCCGCGAAGCCGAGATCACGGCTGCCCGCAGCGAGCATCTCGACGACGTTCTGCGGCTTGAGGAGCTTGGTCTCGGTATCAGCCAGGCTGACCGTCGGGCGGTAGCCGCGCGCACCGAGGTGCAGCGCCACACCACCGTCGCGCAGCAGCGTGGCCACGGCATCGTGCATGCGGCCCTTGGGCAGGCCGAGTCGAAGAGCAGACATGTCGGGGTCTCCTTGGGGACACCCGACGCCAGCACCTCACCGTCCAAGAACGGACAGAGCCGGCGACGGGCGCCGGCTCGCATCGAGGTGAACGTGTGTGGCTCGCCTACCCCTGCACCGGCCCCGCGACGGGGTGATGGTGTGCATGGGAATGGTGGTGCAGACAAGTCACGGCCGGAGCCTAGCCCGAGCCGGCCCCCTGTCAACGGCGCGACGCGGAGAGAATCATGCCGGGCACGTTCCTCGCAGCACGACAGGCGGGCCTCGCGCTTCGCACACGACGAGAGCCGTCGCCGGCTACATGGCGCACACGAGGAGGAGAGCATGGCGCTCACCGTGTACGGCATCCCCAACTGCGGCACCGTGAAGAAGGCGCGTGCCTGGCTGAGCGAGCGCGGCGCCGACCACGCCTTCGTCGACTTTCGCAAGGCCCCCGTCGCCAGGGAGCGCGTGGAGCGCTGGGTCGAGGCGCTCGGGGCGAAGGCGCTGCGCAACACCTCGGGGGGGTCCTACCGCGCCCTGCCTGCCGAGAAGAAGACCTGGGACGACGCCACCTGGGCAGAGCACTTCGCCGCCGACCCAATGCTGATCAAGCGCCCCGTGATCGAGCGAGACGGGGTGGCGGTCCAGGCCGGCTTCCGAGGGTCGGACGACGATCACGCCGCCCGCCTCCTCGGCTGATCCGCGCTCAGAGCCCCTCGAGCACCCGGCGCATCTCGGTGAGCTCGCTGTCGGCTCCGAGCACCGTCTCGGCGACACCGAGCGCGTCGAATGCCCGAGCGACGGCATCTGCAGCCGCCGCGCGACCGTCCTTGCGGACGATCTTGAGCGCCTCGGCGTAGGCGAAGACCGCCGCCCCCTTGCGGAGGTTGGACGTGTCACCGCCCAGCATCTCGGCGAACGTCGCCTCCTGGACCAGCTCGTGCAGCTCGCCCGTGAGCACGTCCTGCCAGCGCACGGTCGCCGTGACGATCGTGTCATCCGAGACGAGCTCCGGAGCACAGGTCCACAGGTGCTGGTGGAAGACCATCGCGTCGTTTGGCGCGAGGTGCTGAGGCTCCACGTCGCGGGCACTCGTGCCGATCTCCTCGGCCGAGAAGCGCACGATCTCGAAGCCACCCGGCAGCGTCAGCTCGAGCTGCACGTTGCGCGCGGCCACGTCGAAGACCTCGAGGAAGCGATCGCCGAGGATGCGGTCCACCTCGGCCGTGTCGCTGGCGAAGATGGCTGCGCCCTTGCCCGCGTCGGTCACCGCGTCCATCAGCGTGTCGTTGTAGGTGCCCGGCACGCCGACACCGACACCCGCAAGGTAGATGCCGCCCTGGTTGCCGTCGTCGGCCTTCTCGGCGATCAGCTCCTCGTCCGTGATGCCCAGATTCGCGCCGCCGTCGCTGATCAGCAGCATGCGGTCCACCCTGTCTGGCGAGGCGTGCAGCTCGGCGAGACGGTAGCCCGCGTCGAGGCCCGCGGAGAGGTTCGTCCCGCCCCCCTCCTCGATGCTCTCGCACTTGCCGAGGAGCGTGCCGTCGCCCGGACCCGAGACCTCGTGGTTCTCCAGCACGAGATCCTGCACCTCAGCCCAGGTGACCATGTTGACGATGTCGCCAGCCTGGAGCTGACTCGCCACGGTGCGGCAGACATCCCGGGTCAGGGAGATCGGCGTGCCGCCCATCGAGCAGGACGTGTCGACGACCATGGTGAGATCGATCGGGTCCCGATCCCCGTGGGTGCGACGCTCCGAGGCGATGGCCACCTGCAGGACGTACTCGTCGCCCGACATCTCCGGATCTTGGGCCAGCTCGAGGGTGACGGCCAGCTCCCCCGGCGCTGCCGGAGCGTAGTCGAAGTCGTAGTAGTTGAAGAACTCGTACGTGCGGATCGGCGGCAGGCGCTCACTGCCGTACATCGCGACGGCCTCCCGCGCGAGCACCGCCGAGGACATGGAGTTGCTGTCGTCCGGCGACAGGAAGAGCTCGGTCGGCGCATCGGTGATGCAGTCGACGGTGCCCGTGTCGGGCGGCTCGGTCTCCTCTGGATCGGTCTCCGTGCCGCCGTCCCAGCTCGTGCTCCCTCCGGTGCCCGTGCCGCCACCCGAGCCACCGCCCGTACCGCCGGTCCCCCAGGTGCCCGTGGTGCTGGTTCCGCTGCCGGCGTAGTCGCCGCCCCCGCCCCACTCGGCGTCCGACGCCGAGACTCCGTAGGACGCCGTGTCGCCCAGCTTGCCCGCACCACTACCCGGCGCCGTACACGCCACCAGAGCCACCGCCAAAGGAATCGACCAGCGCATGCGCCCTCCACAGGTCCAAGGTGCCGCAGCCCCCCAGCAGCCTCAAGGCATTTCAGCACAAACAGTGGGTCAGTTCCGTCCACCGATGTGCAGTTGTGCCACACACACCCAAGACTAGAGCGTCGTCGAGCCAGCCCGTATGCTGCATCGACGAGCTTCAACGCACCCTCGAGATCGACAGCTCGGGTGGCTGCTTGCCACTCCGGTGCGCAGGTCCCCGACGCACGGGTGCCCGAGGTGTTCGCGCGCTTCATGAGCCACTTCGATCGCTTCTACATGCACACCGACTCCCACGCGATGGAGAACCTGCGTCAGGCCCTCGTCGCCGATGCGTCGTTCCCGGTCTCGCCCGCTGACCTCGCACGACCGAGGCCCTCGTGCGCAGCCCTGGCGCGCACGCTGACGCCCTCCTGCCGCACGTGCTCACGCCCGACAACGTCGGCTGTGGTCACCTCAAGCTGATCCTCAAGCACCCCGAGCAGTACGGCGTGCGCCCCGGCCTGGCGAACGCCCCCATCACCGCCGTGTTCCGCGCGCTCTGGGCGGGTGCGGACATTGACTACGTCGTCCTTCAGGGCGGTCATGCCGAGGGCGCGGTCGTCCAGGTCTCCACCGGTGGCGCCCCCCACGCGCACACGCGGGTTCCGAAGGTCGCGCCCCTCTCCGAGGGCGAGCAGATGTTCGTGCAGCACCCCGACGTGGTCGCCCGTCTCCGCAACCAGATGGCGATCTTCCTCGGCGGCTCAGAGCCCCTGCTCGGGGGCGTCGACACCGAGGCCTTCGCCAAGGCCGTCGATCAGCTCGCGAACCAACAGCTGGGTGCCACCCTCGGCCACCTCGCCAAGGGCCTGCCTCTCTACCAGGCCCAGGTCACCGAGAGCGGCACCGTGGCGGTGTCCGGCGACGCCATCATCTGACCGTCTTCACCCCTCAGCGCGCGCGCTCGAGGGGCACGGCGATTCGCTCGGCCCGGTAGACACCGACGATGCCCGGGGACTCGGACCAGCGGATCGACCACACGACGTCGTTGGTCAGAGGGTCGACCTCGAAGACGCGACTCTCTCGCCCCTCCTCTCGGGTTCCGGCCGCAACCAGCACGTTGCCGTTCGGCAGCGCATCGGCATCGCCCCAGATGCTGCTGTACCAGGCCTCGGCGTACCAGGGATCCGGCTGCGCGACGCCACCGGGAAACTCCCACACGACCTCGGCCGCGCCCTCCGCAGCCGTCAGTCGCATCACCCGACTGTGACGACCCGAGAGCCCCTGGTTGTCGTAGAGCAGCCAGGAGCCGTCGGGCTGAAGCTCGGGGTCGTGCTGTCCGGCAAACCAGCGCCCGCCAGCGAGCGTGTGGTCCCCCCCTCGGCCGATCACCTCGACCACATCGCCCGACTCGGGCTCGATGCCGAGAATCTGGTCCAGGTTGCGGCAGCTCAGCCACACGCGCTCTTCGGTGACGGTGACGGCGTTGGCATGGAGCCAGTCGTTGGGCACCGGGTCGGGCAGCGCGAGGTGGTCGAATGGGTCCCAGTCCCACACGACGCGGTGCTCCAAGTCGTAGCGCACGATCCGATCGAGCAGCGCATCACCGCCACCATCTCGGACGTGCCGCAGCATCACGTAGGTGCCGTCGGCGAGCTTCTCGACGTGGTGGTGGTGAACCAGCGGCTCCTGCTCGGGTCCGACCCATACGACAGAGCCGTCCCAGGCGACCTCGAGGGCTCGAATGTCGGCTCCAGAGCCCCCCACCAGCACATGGCCGTCCGGCGTGAGCGACACGTCGAGGTCGCCTCGATGGTCCTCGTTCGTGTCGGTCACTCGGAACCACACAGGCAGCCCGTCCGCGTCGTAGGCCACGGAGGTCGGCGGCCAGTCCGCGTCGCGGTTGGAGAGGTTGAGGAGGGTCCAGCCCGGCTGAACGCGCTCGGGGTCGTGCACGAGGACCTCGGCCTCGGGCACCCACTCAGGCACGCTGCCGGTTCGCGCCGTCAGCCCCTCGACGCGCACCTCACCGCCGCCCTCGAGCACCGACAGCACGTCGAAGCTCACCTCGGTCTCGGGGTGGAGTCCGTAGAGCGCTACCGCGTGCTCACGGGTGAGTCCCGGGTTGGCGATGCGCCAGCTCGGACCGCCCGGCTCGCTGAAGGTGACCTCGCTGGTGCCCGGCTCGTCGGTGGACCACTTGACGCGGATCACGAGAGGCGCAGCCGGGTCCTGCTCGACACAGAGTCCCAGCCCCACCGCGCGGGTCGCCGTGTCGCCCGCAGCTGTCGATGACGCCGCAGGCGCACCCGTGTCGAGGCCATCGCCGAGGGGCTCACAGGGTATCGCCGAAGCGGCGCTGCGCGACGACTCGGCCGAGGGCGTCGTACATGCAGTGAGCACGAGCAGCAGCACAGACATCTGCGTGGCATAGCCCGGTCAGCCCACTGGTGAGGGGCGACCCTCGGCGATAGGCCACGGCATGCGTCCCGTCCTCTCCGAGCTGGTCGAGCTGTTGCGCCTGGAGCGCATCGAGGCGCACCTCTTTCGAGGTCAGAGCCAAGACCTGGGCTGGGGCGCCATCTTCGGCGGACAGGTCCTCGGCCAGGCGCTCTCCGCCGCAGCGCAGACCGTCCCGGGCGGCCGCTCCGCACACAGTCTCCACGGCTACTTCCTGCGCCGCGGTGATGCCTCCCGACCCGTGATCTACGAGGTCGACCCCATCCGCGACGGCAAGAGCTTCGCGACACGACGCGTGGTCGCCATTCAGGGCGGGCGAGCGATCTTCAACCTCTCGGCCTCCTTCCAGGTCGATGAGGGCGGACTGGAGCACCAGTCACCGATGCCCACGGTGCCCGGTCCAGAGGGCCTCGAATCCGAGCTGACTCGAAACCACCGACACGCCGAGCGCATCCCCGCGGCCTTCCGTGAGCGTGCCCTGGCCGAGCGGCCCATCGAGGTGCGTCCCGTCGAGGGCTACAGCTCCCTCCGACCCCGCAAGGCCCCGCCCCGCCGCTCGGTCTGGTATCGGGCTGTCGATCCTCTGCCCGATGACCCAGCGCTCCACCGCTACCTGCTCGCCTACGCGAGCGACTTTCAGTTCCTCGTGACCGCGATGCAGCCCCACGGCGTGTCATGGCTGACGCCTGGCATGCAAGTGGCCAGCCTCGACCACGCGATGTGGTTCCACCGCCCCTTCCGGTTCGACGACTGGCTGCTGCACGTGATCGAGAGCCCGTCGGCGAGCGGCGCACGCGGGCTCGTGCGCGGCCACTTCTTCGACCGTCACGGCAACCTGGTCGCCTCGACGGCGCAGGAGGGACTGATGCGCGACTGGCGGGAGCGCGACGGCTGACTCAGCCACCGGTCTGCGGCGTGTTCACCCAGCCCTCGGGGGCCTCGAGCCGCAGCTCGACCTCAGCGACCGGCTCGTCGCATCCTCCCCCATCGGTCCACAGCCTCACCGAGGCATAGGGACCCTCCTTCGGACGCGGGACGTCGTAGCCGTCATCGAAGAACTCGTCGCTCGGACCACAGGTGACCGATGCATCATCGACAGACCACGGCTCGATCCACGCCTCGAGGGTCCCGCTGTCACGGGGGCAGCCCATGCTGATGGCGTTGTAGAAGAACTCACGGTCAGCGTCGTCAGACTCACAGATCAAGCCGAGCGCAACTGTACGACCGATCTGCGGATGGTCGATCTGCATGATCATGCGACCTGCGGCATCCCGGTCATACTGCTGGCGGATCTCACCCGGCACGACCACGGTGACATCGGCCTCGATCAGTGGGCCACAGCCGCACAGCAGAAGGAGAAGCGCACGCATAGGGCCGCTTATCGCCTCCTCCCTCGAGTCGCAGGCGCTGCGACCCCGCTGCAGAGTGTGTCGGCTTTGGTCATCGCCCCTTTCCGGGGCGCGAGCCGTTCCTACGCTGGCCACGTTCGGAGGTCATCGTGGTCGACTGGGCTGGCATGCTCCTCGTCTCGCTCCTCACCGGCGCCTCGCTGGGTGAGCCCGCCATCGCCGAGCTCTCGAATCCGGAGCGAATCGAGGCGCTCGCGACCTCTCTGGAGCGGGCCCCCTCACTCGTCGTGCGCGGACTCGCCGAGCGCCAGCGGGCTCTCGCAGCCGCCGACGACGACCAGCTCGCCACCGAGACGCTCGCGCTGGTCACTCCTCTCGCCGATCGTCTCGGACTGGCCGCCGAGCGCGCTCGCCTCGAAGACGAGAGCTTTCGCCAGCTCGACCCCGAGCGCTATGCCGACCTCCTGGAGGCCCTCCCGCAGGCGCCCGATCTCGACGGGTTGATCCGCGACACCCAGGTGATCCTCGCCGACCAGGGCATCGACGCACTCGTCTCCGGCCGCACCAAGTCCCTCTACAGCCTCAGCGAGAAGATGCGCCGGAAGGGCCTCGGCGCGGAAGACATCACCGACCGCACCGGCCTGCGGATCCGCGTGTCGAGCGAGGCGGACTGCTACCGCGTCATCGATGTGCTCCACGAGGCCTACGCCGCCCTCCCCGAGCAGCAGGACGACTACATCGCGACCCCCAAGGCCAGCGGCTACCGGTCGCTGCACACCGTGGTGTCCACCGACGGGGGCATCGCCGAGTTCCAGGTGCGCACACACGCCATGCACGCAGAGGCCGAGTCGGGGTCCGCGGCCCACTGGCGCTACAAGCTCGCCTCCTGAGGCCCCGCGAGGTGCTACCGTGCGCCTCCACTCGGAGGTCGCCTTGTCCAGCATCCAGGAGCGGCTCGACGCCCTCGGTATCGTCCTGCCCCCCCCGTCCAAGCCCGCCGCCAACTACGTCCCGTGGCGTCGCGTCGGCGATCTGGTCTACATCGCCGGGCAGGTCCCCGTGGTCGACGGCGACTTCGCCTGGATCGGCAAGGTCGGGCGGGACTACTCCACCGAGGAAGGCAAGGAGTGCGCGCGCGTTGTCGGTCTGGCGATCCTCGCCCAGCTCTCCGGCGCCCTCGACGGTGACCTCGACCGGGTCGTGCAGGCGGTGAAGCTGAACGGGTTCGTGAACTGCACGCCCGACTTCGGCGAGCAGCCCCACGTGATCAACGGGGCCTCAGAGCTGATGATCCAGGTGTTTGGCGAGGCCGGACGCCACGCCCGGGCTGCAGTCGGGGTCGCCGGACTACCGTTCGGGGTCGCTGTGGAGATCGACGGCGTCTTCCAGGTGCGCTGACGCGTCTCCGCGTCTGATCGGAGCAGCGCTACAGCTCGCACTCTGAAGGGACGGTCACGGGGCCACGCTGGCAAAGCATGCGCTCTTGGGTGATGCTCTGGCGGCCCGGAGAGACCCATGCTGACCACAGCCCTTTTCTTGTCCGCCCTGAACCACGCGTCGGCACAGATGCCACAGGCGCCCGACTTTGCGGTCGAGGTGCCCGGCTACCACGTAGAGACGCGTGAGCTGACCTTTCCCTCCGGCCTGCGCGTGCTGCTGCAGGCAGACGACACGGCACCTGTCGTGGCGGTTGCCACCGTGATCGATGGCGGCGCCAGCCTCGATCCTGCCGGCAAGTCAGGCACCGCACAGCTCGCCGAGTACCTGTGGTTCCAGTCTCGGCCCGGCGGCACCCGCGTGCAAGACGCCCTGTACGCGCTCGGCGCGCATCACTACGCGACCACAAGCGCCGACCACACCTCGTTCCTGACCATCGGGCCGAAGGAGTCCCTGCCTGCTCTCCTCTCTCTCGAGAGCACTCGCCTCTCCAGCGGCCTCCAGGGAGTCCAGAAGGTCTCCTTCGATGCCTCACGGGAGCTCGTGAAGAACCGGCCTCTCCTGGCAGGCGGCGACCCCTTTGCGCAGGCTCTGCCCCATCTGTATGAGCGTGCCTTCCCAACCGACCATCCGTACGGCACCATCGCCCCTCCCGGCTCCAGCCTCGACGGCCTGAAGCTCGACGAGGTCGTCTCCTGGGCGAGCGACAGCTGGACGGTCGATCGCACCACCCTGCTCGTCGCTGGCGACATCGACATGGAGGACGTCACCACGCTCCTGTTCGCGGCGATGGAGCCCACCCTCTTCCACGAGGGCATCACCGAGGAGCACATCAAGAAGTACGCGAAGCCGAGCGTCGAGGACCACGACCCGGCGAACCCAGCCCACTGGACCATCGTGCTGTCCGACCCCGACAGGCCAGACGACTACCTGCCCATGGATGTCGGGCTCGAGTCGCGCGCTGGCGACGAGATCGGCGAGGCCGCCAAGGCCCCGGCCGTCGGAGAGCCGATCAAGACGGTCCAGGTTCCGGTCGACGAGAAGACCGTCGTGGTCGCCTGGCCACTCCCAGGCTCCTACCGACAGAACGGCCACCTCTACACCGTCGCCGCCGCGACCCTCAACGGCCTCGCACGTGGTGAGATCGGCAAGGACCCTGCCGTCGCGACCGACCCCGTCCTCGGCACACCGAAGATCGACTGCCGTACCCAGCAGCTGCTCGATGGCTCCGTGTTGATGTGTGCCGTGGGCCTCACGCAGCAGGCCTCTGCCGAGGGCATGGCCGACCGCCTGATGGACCAGGTCGCCTTCCTCTGGCACCCCGACTACAAGGTGTTGCTCGATCAGCTGCTGTTCAACGGCTCGCGACGCGGCCTGACCGGGGTGCTGCACGACATCGACGACCTCGCCGATCCGGACCGAGGCCGAGCCGTGGCCACCGCCCGCTATGCCCACTTCACGGGCCGCCTCACGCTGCACTCCGACCAGATCAACGCGGTGCTCAACACCGACGCGCGGGAGATCGAGCAGCTGGCCCAGAACTTCCTGGGCCGCAAGCAGGCCGTCACCCTGCTCCTCGAGCCGCTCCCGCCCGAGAAACGCATCGCCGGACTCGACCGCGCGGGCGGCTACCCGGGCGACCTCCCCGACCTGACCTTCCGTCTGTCGGGCGAGGGCATCACCCGAGACGACATCGTCGCAGCCTACAGCGGCCCCGACATGTCGGACATCAAGCAGCAGACCCTCTCGAATGGCGTCGACATCGTGGTCAAGCCTCACGGCATGGCGCCGACCGTGTCGGGCATCTGGGTCTGGGGCGGTGGCCGCTCCACGGGTGAGCTGGGCCTCGACGACTTCGCCGACGCCTTCCAGCGTCGCATGCCCAACCCGATGCTCTGGGATCCGAAGGCCTCGGTCATCGATGTCGCCGGCTCGTGGGAGCACACCCGCGACGCGGAGGTCAGCGTCGAGCGCCTGAAGGCCTCGGCCGGCAACATGAACGCGCTCAGCTTCTCGCTGCGCCGCATCGTGAACACTCGCGAGGCGGGCCAGGACGGCAAGGCACGCTGGCTCAAGGTCCAGAAGAACGCCCTGATCGCCGACCTCTTCAGCCCGGACTGGTGGTCCGACAAGACCCAGTGGGATCACCTCGCTCCGGGGCACCCTCTGCCCTGGCGGCCCAGCTGGGCCGACCTGGAGCGCTGGAAGAAGATGGGCGCGGGAGATGTCAGCGCCTACCTCGACCAGAAGTACAACACGAGCAATGCCACCCTCCTCTACGTCGGCAACGTCCAGCCGAGCACCGCCATCCAGAATGCCGAGCGCTACCTGAAGACCTGGAAGAAGCAGGGCAGCGCAATCGAGGGCCTCGCAGCGCCACCTGCGGCGCCGACCACCACCAAGGTGGTCCTCCTCGACGATCCGAACAGCGCCTTCGCCACGATCGACCTCGGCTGCCGCCTGAGCGACTGGACGCCCGACACCTGGGCTGCGAGCGCCCTGCTCGGTCAGCTCCTCGACGAGCAGCTCGACGACGCCATGGCCAAGGCCGGCGTGCCGGCCTTCGTGTCGGTCGCATCCGCTCAGCAGTACCCCGGCGGGCTCGGCATGCTCCAGCTCTTCGCGCTCACCCCCGCCGTGAAGGCGGGAGATGCGGTCAAGCAGGTGCAGGCCGTCGCCAGCGCGCCCGCAGCCGGTGCCCTCGACGAGAGCCGCCTCTCCGTCCACAAGCTGCACTACGCCCGTGAGTTCGGCCTCCGCTTCCAGTCGATGGCCGGAATGCAGGCAGGCCTGATCGAGATCATCAAGGATCCGAACCGCGACTTCAGCTGGTACGACGGCCTCGGTGAGCAGATCGCAGATGTCGACGGCGCACAGCTCACCGCGGCGGCCGGCGCCTGCGCCGACCACGCGATCGTCACCATCCGTGGCAACGCCTCCGAGCTGAAGCCCTCCCTCGACGCGGCGGGCGTCACCTACGAGAGCCTCGACTGGAGCGCTCAGGCAGAGGCCCAGCTCCTCGAGAACGATCCCAAGGCCGCGAAGAAGCGGGCGAAGGCAGCAGGTAAGTAGCCCTCCACGACACCCGGGACGGTCCGGCTGTGTTACGCCGCCGTCCCGATGGAGGCCTGATGTCCGAGACGCTCGATCGCAAGACCCTGGCTGGCCTGCGCTGCCTCGTGGCCGTGGCGAAGGCCGATGGTGTGCTCGATGCCACCGAGCGCGCCGAGATTGCCGGGGCGTTCTCGGGTCACATCGACGCTCTGGACCAAGTGCTCTCCAGCTCCATCGATCTCGAGGCCGAGATCGCCGTCCTCGCCGACGACGACGCCCACCGGCGCCGGGTCTACCGGGCGGCCTTCGCCGTGGCCTACGCCGACGGCAAGGCCACGATGGACGAGGTCAACGCCCTCAAGAAGATCTACCCGGACGAGGCCGAGTCCACCCTCCTCGGCCAGGTGCTCGGCGAGGCCCGCGACACCCTCGCACCCGTAGGCATTCTGCCGATCGCCGACCCCGTCGCGCGGCACACCGAGATCCTCGAAGACACCTTCAAGTACGCCGTGCTCTCGGCTGTCGTCGGCGCCAACCCCTTCCCCGGCATCGCGGTCCTGACTGACCTCATGGTCGTCGGCTTCCAGGTCAAGCTGGTTCGCGACATCGGCCAGTACTGGGGCCACGACCTCGATGCCTCCAGCGCGAAGTCGCTGATCGGCACCATCGCAGGTGGCGCGGGTCTGCGCATCGCCGTCAACAACCTCATGAAGTTCGTCCCGGGCTGGGGCTCAGCCTTCGGGGCAGCCACGTCCTTCGCGTCGACCTTCGCCGTCGGCCAGGTCGCGGAGGCCTACTTCGAGTCCGGCCGCAGCCTCGACCCGAACGCGATGAAGGATCTCTTCGAGAAGGCGAAGGCCGACGGCCGCAGCGCCTACGAGGCGCGCAAGAGCGAGATCGACACCGTCTCCCAGACCATGGGCGGCGATCTGGCATCCCTCCGCGACAAGCTCGCGGCCGGTGAGATGTCGGTCGACGAAGCGACCGCACACGTCGACCAGGCCGCCTCCCTCCAGGACTGATGCCACTGCAGGCGGGCGACCACTTCGGGCCTTGGCTCATCGAGGGGCTGCTCGGAGAGGGCGGCACCGCTGTGGTCTACCGAGCCCGACAGCCCGGTGGACCCGCTCGTGCCCTGAAGGTGCTCGGTGCATGCAGTCCGACCGCAGCGCAGCGCACGCGCCGTGAGGCTCGGGTGCAGCAGGACCTGCATCACCCCAACGTGGTTCACGTCCACGAGCTGGTCACCCATGATCAGCAGCTGGCCCTCGTGCTCGATCTGGTCCGGGGTCCCTCGCTGCGACAGCTGCTCGATGTCCGTCCGCTCACGCCCGCACAGGTCGACGACGTGGCACGGCAGACCCTCGACGCCATGGCCGCCGCGCACGCCGCGGGCTTTGTCCACCGAGACCTCAAGCCGGCAAACCTCCTGCTGGAGCTGACTGACGACGCGGTCACCGTCCGTGTCACCGACTTCGGCCTCGTGAAGTTCCTCGACGGCGACCGCATGACGGCCACCGGCAGCACGTTCGGAACCCCGGCATACATCGCACCGGAGCAGCTGCAGGACGCCAGCAAGGTCGATGCCCGGGCGGATGTGTGGTCGCTGGGCGCCATCCTGCAGGAGCTCGTCACCCACGAGCGTGCGTTCCAAGGACCTGATGTGCTCGAGCTGCTGCGGGCGGTGACCAGCGGAGCCGCACAGCCGCTGCCCGACGACCTTCCCCCGTCGAGAGCAGCCGTCATCCGGGACGCCCTCCAGACCGATCCGACGCTGCGCCCACCCGATGCAGGGGTCCTGCTCGAGCGGTGGGCTCCCGCGCACGGTACCCAGCCCTGGTCCAGTGCGGATCGCGCCCAGCTGGCGCAGCTCGCCGGACTGACCGCTCCTGCCCAACGGAGCGGCTGCGCAGCCTGGCTTCCCGCGCGCCTCGCATCGCTACTCGCCGGCCCCCCGCCGTCGCACCCTCGCTGAACCCCCTCGCATCGGAGCCTCTCGTGCCCACTCTGTCTGCCCCCGAGGCCATGCCCCGCGGCCTCGTCACCTACGCCTCTGGCGACGGCGTCGCCTTGCTCACCCTGCGCAACCCGCCCGCCAATGGCTACAGCCACGACATGATGCGCGACCTCGACGAGGCGGTGCTGAGGGCGCGCTTCGACGACGACGTACACGTGGTGGTGCTCGCCGGTGAGGGGGAGCGGTTCTTCTGCGCGGGCGCCGACATCGCCATGCTCGACGCCGTGACTCCGCAGTTCAAGTACATGTTCTGCCTCCACGCCAACGAGACCCTCCTGCGCCTGGAGCACACGCCGAAGCTGACCATCGCAGCCCTCGGTGGACACTGCGTCGGGGGCGGCCTCGAGGTCGCGCTCGCCTGTGATCTCCGCCTGGCTCGTCGCGGCTCCGGCAAGACTGGCCTGCCCGAGGTCAAGCTCGGCGTGCTGCCCGGCACTGGAGGCACGCAGCGCCTCGCTCGTGCTCTCGGCAAGGCCAAGGCGATCGAGCTGATGATCACGGGCAACCTCGTCGACTATGAGGCGGCCCAGGCCCTCGGTCTCGTCAATCAGCTGATCGACGCCGAGGACGAGGCGTCCTTTCTCCGAGAGGTGCTGGACTACGCGAAGCGCTTCACCCCGCCGAAGGCACCGTCCATGGCCGTCGGCCACATCAAGCGGGCCGTCCAGAGCGGTGCCGAGCTTCCCCTCGAGGCGGGCCTGGCGCTGGAGCGTGAGCTGCAGGCCAAGCTCTTTGCCTCCGATGACGCCGCGGAGGGCATCGGGGCGTTTGTCGACAAGCGAAAGGCAAACTTCCAAGGGCACTGACACCGCATCCGAGATCCCTTGAATGCGCCGTGCGACCTCACCGTCTGCGATACTCGTCGACGATCCGTGACCTGTGGAGGGCCCCCGATGACCAAGCGACTCCTGCTCCTCGTGCTGCCGCTCGCCTTTGGCTGCGACATCCTCACCGAGAAGGCCGACGAGATCTTCGAGTGCGCCGACGTGTGTACGCGCGTCGAGGAGTGTGGCGTCGAGCCGCCTCCGGTCACCCTCGGCAGCTTCTCCGACGGCTCCGGCATCGAGGCCCTCGACTGTGCCGCCAACTGCGTGCAGGACGACCGCGCCCTGTACGGGTACTCCGACTGCCAGATCGAGTGCCTGGCGAACACCGAGTGCGACCAGATGGCCGACTGCTGGAAGGCCAAGTCCGACACCTACGCCGAGTACTGCCTGAAGGACCGCGAGATTCCGCCCGTGGAGCCCGACCCCGAGGATCCGGAGCCGCAGAACGACACCAAGTCTGGCTCCAAGGATGCCGACGACCTGCTCGAGGATCCCTCCAGCGAGGTGGCGGTCGACGAGTCCGACTTCGACGTCAACTTCGGCGACGACCCACCCGACATCACGGGTCTCTACCGGGTCAAGGGGGAGATTGACGAGTCGTCCAACGCACGCCCACCCGGCTCGATCATCGACACGACCGTCTGCTTCTGGGACCAGAAGCCGCTGTCGAGCGGCACCGAGACGTCGTACTGCGAGTACAACATCCCCGGCGATGCCACCGCACCCGTCACAGGCTCCGGCGACGAGTTCACGATCTTCCTCGAGTACCCCGACATCGGCACGCTGCTCTTCTCTGGACGCGTGGGCCCGGACGGAACCATTGCCGAGGCCGAGACCCTCGTGGTCCTGACCCATGCGGTCGACGTGTGGGAGCACAGCGTCACGGCGTGGGAGCACCAGGGCGAGTGCAACGTCTGCGAGTGAGACCCTGAGACAGCCCCGGGACACTGAGACACCGGGGAGCCCTTGTTCAACGGGCGAACGCCGATCCTCGGTCAACAGACCCTGGATCGGTTTCTGCTCTTGGAGAAGGTGTGACCCTGGAGATTCTCATGCGCTTCGTCCTCCCCCTCCTCCTCGTCGCCTGCAGCGCCGAGACCGGCTTCTCCTCCACGGCCGACGCGGAGGATGTCACGGAGACGACGACCAGCACGCCACCCGCGGGCACCGATGCTCCAGATTCCCCGGGCACCGACGCCCCGGCAGCACTCACCATCAACCCGGACCCCATGGCCTTCGGAGACGTGTGGGTCGGGTGTGAGGCACAGGACCGCTTCACCGTGACCAACACGGGCGAGACCCCCACCACCATTACCGAGCTCGCCCTCGAGGGCGGCTCCTTCGCCTGGGGAGGTCCCGCACTCCCGCTCGACCTCGAGCCGGGCGCCTCCTTCAGCGTCGAGGTCGCCTTCACCCCGGAGACGGACGGACCGGAGGCGGCAGAGCTGCGGGTCACCGCCGACAGCGGCCTCGCCCGCGCGTTCGCCGACGGCAACGGCGCCTACACCGGGCGCGTCACTCAGGCCTTCGAGGTCCCCGCCGGCCAGGTCGACCTGATCTTCATCGTCGATCAGTCCTCCTCGATGGACCCCTACCAGGCCGAGCTCAACCGCAACTTCGCGGCGTTCATCGACGATCTGGAGGCTGTGACCGGCGACTGGCAGCTCGTCGTCGCCAACTCCGACGACGGGTGCAACACCTCCGGCATCCTCACCTCGGACACCCCCGACTACCAGGACATCTTCGAGGCCCGTGTGCAGCAGGGCGCGGGACTGTGGATCGGCGACCACCCGACCCGTCCTGACCGCGAGGCCATGCTCACCATCGCGGCGAACGCCGCCGACCAGGCAACGACAGGACGCTGCAACGAGGGCCTCCTGCGCCCCGGAGCACAGCTCCACGTGATCGTCGTCTCCGACGAGCGGGACCACAGTGACCACGACTGGTCCGTCTACGTGGAGCGGATGATCACCGCCAAGGGTGGCGATCCCGCCCTCGTCACCGTGTCGGCCTTCATCGACGACATGTGGGGCAATGACGAGGGCTACCGGCAGGCCGTGACCGCGACCAGTGGCGTGCAGGCCCCGATCAACGCGGGCTCCTGGGCCCCGTTCATGCCGTCGCTGGCCGCGCACTCCGTGCCCGACGCACGCTTCCTCCTCGACCACGCTGCGGATCCGGACACCATCGCGGTGACCGTGAACGGCGCCCCGGTGGATGCCTGGTCCTGGCATCCGGGCACCCGCGAGGTCACGGTCGGAGCCACCGAGGCCGGGCTCCTCGAGGGTGACCAGGTCGAGGTGACCTACGACCAGCTCGCGGAGTGCTGAGCGCGGCTCACCCGTCGGCTTGCGCAACAGTCCTGTCGAGTCCACGGGGTCCGCCTCGCGTGCTCGTCGCCTTCGGCTGGGCTACCGATGCGGTCTGTAGACGGAGGACCGATGACCGAGGACCAGTCCGAGACCACGGAGACGGCGGAGACCACGGAGGAGGACGCGGAGTCGCAGGCGAAGAAGTCGGAGGTGAAGCTGATCGGCAAGCTCTCGCGCGACAGCGACATGGCCGCTCGCCCTGGGTTCCGCAGCCCCTCGAACGCGCGCTCGAAGGCCCAGAAGAAGAAGCGCAAGAAGAAGAAGCGCTGAGGCCCGCGCGTGCCGCCCTCACCCGAGGAGCGGCACCGGAGGCGGCTCACCCACCTGCCCTCGCCACCGCAGCCAGTGGTCGACCAGCGTGAGGCACACCGCCGCCTCGACGATGGGCACTGCCCGCGGGAGCACGCAGGGATCGTGGCGCCCCCGCGGCGTGACCGTGGTGGCCTTACCGGCGGTGTCGACGGTGTCCTGCTCTCGGAACACCGTGGCGACCGGCTTGAAGGCGACCGCCACTTCGATGGGCATGCCGTTGCTGATGCCCCCCTGGACACCGCCCGAGCGGTTCGTCGCCGTGGCGACCCCACGCTCGACATCCGGCACGAACGGGTCGTTGTGGGCCAGGCCCGTCAGGCGCGTGCCTGCGAAGCCACTGCCGATCTCGACACCCTTAGCGGCGGGCAGGCTCATCAGGGCCTTGGCGAGATCGCCGTCCAGCTTGTCGAAGACCGGCGCGCCGAGGCCCGCAGGGATCCCTCGGGCGACGCAGCGCACCACACCGCCCACCGTGTCACCCGCCTTCCGAGCGGCACGGATCCGCGCCTCCATCGCGGCGGCTGCGTCCGGGTCGGGACACCGCACCAGCGGATAGGCCTCGACGGCCTCGGCGGTGACCGTCGCCGGGTCGACGCTGGCGTCCACGTCCGCCACCCGATCCACCCACGCCACCACCTCGACCGCGCCCAGCGACTGCAGCACCTGCCGCGCCACCGCACCCGCGGCGACCCGAGCAGCCGTCTCGCGTGCACTGGCTCGGCCGCCACCGGCCCAGGCGCGGATGCCGTAGCGCGCGTCGTAGGTGAAGTCGGCATGGGACGGCCGATACCGGTCCTTGAACGGACGGTAGGAATCCGGCTTCGCGTCCTTGTTCCGGATCACCAGCGCGAGCGGCGTGCCGAGGGTCCGCCCCTCGAACAGTCCCGAGAGCACCTCGACACGGTCGCCCTCCTTGCGCTGCGTGACGATCGCCGACTGACCGGGACGCCGTCGCTCGAGCTCGGCCTGTACAGCGTCCAGATCGAGCAAGAGACCCGGGGGACAGCCCTCGACCACGGCACCGAGGCCGCCGCCGTGGCTCTCGCCGAAGGTGGTCACGCGAAACAGGACACCGGTGCTGCTACCAGACATGCCCCTCGGCTATCGCCGTGCTTGCGCCCCTGCGAGGTCAGCGACGCGCACGGTCGCGTCGTCGTCCGCCAGACTCGGGAACCCGACGTGCGCGAGTCCGTTGGCACCCCGCCAGCCCGACCTGACGGACCGCTCACCGGCGGGGCTGAGGCCGCGAGCGCTGATCGACCCCACCGATGGTCACAGGACCCGCGCTCACCTCGTGGTAGACGCCCTCGTCCGCCTCGGGGACCCGCAGCTCATACTCCATGCCGAGCCCAAAGCTGCCGCCCAGCTTGGAGGTCTCGTCCTGGTACCCCGCCTGGAAGAGGCTCCCACTGCCGCCGACGTAGAGACCGTCGGAGCCGACGTTCACGCCGCCGCGCGCTACGCCGACACCGCCATAGTCCGGCAGCCAGCCATTGCCGTCCTTCCCCGTGTGCCCCGAGAGTCCGTCAAAGCGCGTCTCGGCGCCGTAGCGCGTCTCACCGTCCCGGTTGGTGAACTGGCCTAGGTGGACCTCACCCGTCAGCCCATTGAGGCCCCAGCCTTCCTCGTGCTGCTCCTCGTGGGCTCCGAAGCCCATGGACAGCCCAGGCCATCCCTCGCAGTAGGGGACGTTGACGTCGAGGAAGGCGTACCCCGTGCGCGACCGGGCAGGAGGCGAGAGCGACGCTCGGCTACCGCGACGAGCATGCCGGACCCTGGCGCCGAGGGCCCGTCGCCTCACGGATCTTCGAGGACGGCAAGCTGATGGTCTTCAGAGGCGAGGAGGCCGTCTGGTTCGATCTCGAGCACGACCCCGAGGAGTCGATTCCCCTGCCGGTGCCTCCTCATCGGGCCGCAGACGCAGCCGAGCTCGAGGCCATGGTCGAGCAGCGCGCCGCTCCGCTCTCCGAAGAGCAGCGCGCGCACCTCGAGGCTCTGGGGTACGTCCACTGACCGAGGGCAGCGCATGACGCTCTCTGCACGCCATCGCAGGCCCATTCTTGCTACGTTCCCCACCTGATGGGGGTCTCCATGCCACGTCTCCTGCCCGCTCTCGTGCTCCTGGGCTGCACAGCCGCTCCTGTGCCCAGCGCTCCTGTGCCCCCCACGAGTCTCGGCGCTGTGACCAGCGAGCTCCCCCCGCCCGATCCTCGAGGAATTCTGCTGGAGGTCTCCGAGGCCGACGCAGGCAAGCGGATGTTCTTCCGCGTCCTCGGCCTCGAGCCCGGAGAGACCGTCGGACTCGCCACGGGCAGCTCCTACGGTGGTGGCCCGTGTGTCCCGTCCCTGGGTGGCATGTGCCTGGAGATCGTCGGCGCGACGCGGTTCATGAACCTTCGGGCTAATCCCAGCGGTGTCGCCTCGGGCTCACTCATCGTGCCCGAGGCCCTCGCGGGTCGCACGGCCTGCTTCCAGGCTGCAGCGATGCGGGGGGCCGACGGTGCCGACTCGGTCGGCTCCATGCCCGTCTGCATCGACATCGGCGGCTCCGATCTCGTGTGCGACGACCTCGACCGCGACTGCACGGGGCTGTGCTACGGCGATGCCTTCCTCGACGACTGCGGCCAGTGCGTCGGCGGCACCACCGGCCTCGAGCCCGCACGAGACGACATCGACGGCGACGGCATCATGGATGCATGCGATGTCTGCGGCCCCGACGCGGGCGCCAAGTTCGTCATTCAGTGGACCGAGGTGGCCCACTACAGCCGCGAGGGAGGGCCCTACACCTTCCAGGTAGTGCTCCACGAGAACGGCGACTTCGCCTACTACTACACCCAGGTGGAGCCCTACGAGCTGACGCCGACCATCGGCTGGCAAGGCCCCGCCGGCGACCCCTTCGTCGAGCTGGCCCACCTGAGCGAGTACCCGGTCGACTACCCGAACGTGTACTTCGACAGCACGGCAGGCGATCTGCCGGTTGTCGAGTACAGCCATCCCCTCGAGCTCGACGACATCCGCTGGACCGGCGAGCCGCTCGGGCTGTCCGACGACGGCAGCATCGAGGTGGAGCTCGGCTTCGACTTCGACTTCCTCGACGCGAGCTACAGCACCGCGACCATCATCTCCAACGGGGTGATCACCTTCGGTGACGGCGACCTGCCCGGCTACGACAACGGGCACCTCCCGTCCGATGGGTATGGAGCCTTCCTCGCACCCATGTGGGACGATCTGAACCCCGAGGTGAGCGGACAGATCTACACCCAGTTCGTCCCCGCAGGCTGTGAGCGCGACTGCGCAGGCATGTGGGGCGGCGTCGCCGTGGTCGACGACTGCGGCACCTGCGCGGGCGGCTCGACGGCCCTCGAGGCCGATCTCGCCATGGACTGCGCCGGCGTCTGCGACGGCGAGGCCTTCCTGGACATCTGCGACACCTGCGTCGGCGGCACGACCGGCCTCGAGCCGGCCGACGAGTGCCTGATGGGCGTCGACCTCATCGTCGACGAGGACACGCTACGCGGCGACCTGTACGTCGACTATGTCGACGTGGGGGACGACTCCTGCCTGGTCCTCGAGGGCTGCGTGCGCGACACCGGCGTCCGACGGGTGCTGCGCTTCGACACCCTGATCGCCAACATCGGCGACGAAGATCTGCACCTCGGAAGCCCCTCCGAGTCCGAAGACTTCGTCTGGGACGAGTGCCACGGGCACTACCACTTCACCGAGTACGCGCGGTACGACATGCGCGACCTCGCGACCGGCGAGATTCTCCCCATCGGAGCCAAGGCGGGGTTCTGCGTGATGGACCTCGGCATCTACGACGAGGACATCAGCGAGGGCTCCTGTGAGTGGTACAACTGCATCGACCAGGGCATCTCGGCCGGCTGCTACGACATCTACCACAGCAGCCTGCAGTGCCAGTGGATCGACATCACCGACCTCGAGGACGGCGACTACGAGGTCATCGTCAGCACCAACCCGCTCGGACTGATCGCCGAGGTCGACATCGACAACAACAGCGCCTCTGTGCCGGTCAACATCACCGGCGACGAGGTCACGCTGCTCGACTGATCACCGGCCGGCGCACGTGCCCTCGGTCGCCTTCGCCAGGGGCACGGCCGGCTCGTCGATCATGCAAAGGTTTCCGTTTCCGTCGACCCAATAGGGCCGGCGCACGATGTCCTGCTCGCAGCCGCAGGGGGCCCGGCGCGCGACCCGCACGAGCCAGCCCATGCGTCGCTCCTCGATCTCCACCCACGGCATCGTGCCATCGTCGAGCGTCCGCCAGCCCGAGGCCTCCTCAGACCACGCCGCCAGCTCGGCTGGCGTCAGGGGAAGGAAGACCCCTCCATCGACGGTGGCGACGAGTCCGAGCGCGACGGCGGGACTGTCGATCGGTGACAGCTTGGGCCCGATCTTTCCTGATTCGCTGGTCTGCAGGGCCTGACCGTCGATGGTCACCTGGGCGACGCAGGCCTTGGGCCGCTTGCAGCCCGAGCGGAAGTCGTCTTGGTCCGTCGCGCTCCGGTCACAGGCGGCCTTGAGCACCGGAACACCCTCGGTCGCCAGGCTGGTGACCGCCGACATCGACGACACGCCACGTCCTCGCGAGGCGGCCTTGAGCGCATCGTCCGCGGCAAAGGACGTCAGCGCAGAGCGGAGCGCCTCTGGAATGACGGGCGCCCCCGGCGCAGCATCGGAGAGCGTGTAGTCCGTGATCTCCACGTTGTTCGCATC
This sequence comes from Pseudomonadota bacterium, assembly GCA_002862545.1. Classification (GTDB taxonomy): domain Bacteria; phylum Myxococcota_A; class UBA796; order UBA796. The sequence continues at coordinate 11,936 of PKDJ01000146.1, read as the reverse complement.
ACCGACCGGATACCGCAGGCAGCGGTACCCCTCCATGTGATCTGGATCGGGCCGGTTGAGCGGGAATGCGAGAGCAGTCGCGGCGAGCAGGACGATCACGGGCGCCTCCACCCGTCGTTCTACCCGCTGGCCTTGAGCACAGCGAACAGCTTCTTTCGCGCCCGTGCCGCCGCATCACCCTCGCCAGCGGCCTTGCGCGCCAGCTGACGCAGCTGCTGGCGGTCCGCCGCGGGGTGCTCGGCGACGAAGGCCTGCACGGCGGGGTCGCCCTCTGCGATCAAGCGCTCGCGCCACCGCTCCAGTGCCCACAGCCGCTCTTGATCCGCACCGCCACCCGCGAGCGCCTCGTCGAGGGCCTCGCGGTCGGCGCCCATCAGCAGCGTGGTCACGCGCAGTCGCTGCCGCTTGAGCGCCGGACCTCGCGCCAGCGAAGCAAGCACATCGAGCGCCTCGTGAACATGCGACTCTAGCGGCAGACGATGCCGCGTAGCCGCCGGCATCTCGGCGAGCTTCACGGCCAGCTGCTCGAGCTCCCGGCTGCCTGAGCGGCGCTGCTGGCGCGTCGGCCGGTCGACCCGCTCAGCGAAGCCGTCCTCGGCCGTCCAGTCGAACTTGGTGCGCTTGCGTCCCACCAGACTCCTAGAGGGGCAGCGTCATGCACAGCGTGAGCTGACGCGGGTTGAGGTTCAGGATGTCCAGACACCCCGCACCGCCGTAGGTCGGTCCTCCGCTGAAGGGACCGGGGGAGTTGCAGTTGCTGCCTAGTCCCCAGTCCTGCCGCTCGATGTCTTGGTCACGGTGCCAGATGCAGCAGTTGTCCGAGACCTCGTTCTTGTAGTCCTTGCCCGTGAAGTCAGGGGCCACGTCATCGAGGATGGACTGCGGTGCCAGCTCGTAGCCCGGGTCGCACTCACCACCGGAGCCGTCCAGGTACACGCAGCGCCAGGAGGCATCGATGAAGGCCTCGACCTCGATGGCCGGATCGCAGTCGGGCCGGCAGGGGAGATCACGGCCGTCGCAGTCCTCGTCGACTCCGTTCTCGCAGATCTCGGGGGCGCCCGGGTAGATGCTGGGATCGTCGGGCCCGCAGTCCAGGCCGATCCAGTCCGGTCGGGCTCGGGGATCCGGTGGGTCGCAGGTCGGCGTCGGGTCGAGGGGGTCTCCCGCTCCGAAGCCGTCCCGGTCGACGTCCTCGTACCAGAGGCTCGGGGGGCCGACGGTCGGATCGGCGTCGTCGCAGTCGTCGTTGGTTGCGGCGGTGCCGTCGGGGCGGCTGCACGCGTACTCGAAGTCGTCAGCGGCTCCAAAGCCGTCACCGTCGCGATCGGCGTACCACTCGAGGTAGCTGTCGGGGCTGATGTCCGGGTCGGCATCGTCGACGAGCCCATCGCAGTCGTCGTCCAGCGGCTCGTCGGGGTTGCAGATCTCGGGCATGCCTGGATTCACGTCGTCACGTGTGTCGTCACAGTCCATGCGGGCGAAGCCGAAGCCCATCGGAGCCTGACAGGCAAGCAGGGCATCGACATCGGTGCCATAGCCGTCGCCATCATAGTCACGACCCCAGGCGATGAGCGTCAGCGGGTCGATGTCGGGGTCGTCTTCGTCGAACAGCCCGTCGCAGTCGTCGTCGAGCACCTCGGCCCCGTTGCAGATCTCGGGACGGCTCGGGTTGACCTCGAAGCGCGTGTCGTCGCAGTCGTCACCACCAAAGTCGGCGTTGAAGAAGCCGTCGCCGTCGGCGTCGCAGACCTCGGCGCACTCGTCGTCTTCGCAGTCGATGCGGCCGTCGGCGTCGTTGTCGCGGCCGTCGGTGCAGACCTCGGGACAGGCCCCGTCGCAGTCCGTGTCGTCACAGTCGACCCGACCATCGGCGTCGTTGTCACGCCCGTCGGTGCAGTTCTCGATGCAGACGGGGTCGTTGCAGTCTTCGTCGTCGCAGTCGATCAGCGCATCAGCGTCGTTGTCGCGCCCATCGGTGCAGACCTCGTCGCAGCTCGGATCGACGCACTCCTCGTCGAGGCAGTCGACCTTTCCGTCGCCGTCGTTGTCGAAGCCGTCACCACAGACCTCGGGGCAGCTGCCGAAGCAGTCCCGGTCGTCGCAGTCGATGGCGCCGTCGCCGTCGTTGTCGCGACCATCGCCGCAGTTCTCGGGGCACAGGCCGTCGCAGTCGTCGTCGAGGCAGTCGATCAGGCCGTCGAGATCATCATCCGAGCCATTGGTGCAGACCTCGCCGCAGACCGCCGCGCAGTCGGGGTCTGCACAGTCGGCGAGGTCATCGAGATCGTTGTCTTCGAGGTCGTCGCAGATCTCCGGCGGCGGCTTGTCGGCATCAGTCGGAGCCGACCCACAGCCCACCGACAACAGGAGCACCCAGTACAGCTGCTTCATTCACCACCTCGACCAGTTGGCAGAGCTTAGCCGGTCGCGCGGTCGTTCGAGACAGCAGCCGAACATTGGCCGACGCTGCCCCGCAGGAACAGGCTCAGGGCTTGGGATGGGCGTAGAGGTGGTCGACCAGCCGCTCGGCGAAGGCATCGGTCAGCACCGGATCATGGTCGGAGCCACGGAGCGTCCACAGAGCGGCCGACCCGCCATCCGAGCAGCGCTCCACCCGATGGGTCATCGCCTCGGCACCCGCAACCTCGCGATCGAGGTCGAGATCCGGGCCACGCTCCACGGCACGCTCGCACTCGGCGAGGGTGGCCCACTGGCGAACGGTCTCCACCGCGCCCGGGTAGCACCTGCCCTCACAGTCCCCGCGGAAGCGGATCACGTCGTCCTCCGTGCCGTGAATCTGCAGCACGTGAACCGGCTCAGTGGCATCACAGTCGCCGGGGTCGTCAAACGTGGCCCCCGCGAGGCTGGCGATTGCAGCAACCCGCTCCGAGTGGTCACAGGCCATGCGGTATGACATGAAGCCACCGTTGGAGTAGCCCACGAAGTAGATGCGCTTCGGGTCGACGGAGACCCGGGCCGTGATCTCGTCGACCAGCGCCTCGAGGTAGCCCGAGTCGTCCGATTCGGCGCCCAAGCCGCAGCAGTAGTCCGTGGCGCTCCAGTACCGCAGCCCCCACCAGTCTCGCAGACCATCTGGGGTGGCGTAGACGAAGCGGCGCTCGTCGACCAGCCGGCCGAGGCGCATCATGCCCTCGACCAGGTCACCGGAGCCCATGTAGCCATGCAGGTTCACGATCAGAGGGAGTGGCTCGAGCGGGTCGTAGCTCGCAGGCACGGCGACCGGAACTCCACCACGGCCAAGGTCTACTTCGAAGTCTCGAGCCTGTGCGACGGAGACGACCAGAGCACCAAGCACGATCCCAACAAGCTGCTTCATCGCCCCTCCCCCAGGGTACAGTGTACATGAGGAGCGCACGCATCCGCAGATCAGGACGCACAGCGCACGAGAGCGTCGGCGACCACCACAATCCGACGACGGGAAACAACACCGTCGCTCGTCAGAGAGAGCAAGCAGGAACCCTGGAATCCCACCGGGTACTGCGGATCAAACGTGCGGCGCTACCACTGAGGACCGAGACCGGGCATGATCGTGGGGGAGGTGTGGGATGTCATGGGTTCGAATCACACTAGGGCTGGCCAGCATCGCGACCCTCGCACTGCAGCTGGGATGTGGCTCGGGTAGCGAAGACGCAGCACTCGACACCGACCCCTCATCCGCCGGCGGAGGGTCTGGAGGCGGCGAGGGAGCAGGCACCGAGACGAATGACAAGGATGCATGGGACAACCAGGCGAAGTGCCCCGAGGGGCCCGCCGACGACGTGCCACTGCCGACCCTGTGTCCGGAGCTGGAGGGCGAGACCTGGTGCTGGACCATCGTCCAAGACGAGCTGGTTGCCTTCGCCGTGGGCTCGGGCAGCACCGCGACCTGCAGCACGCCGCTCGACCGGGTGGTCGAGGCCCGCGACATGACCGAGCATGACGGCATCGTCTACGTCTGCGAGAACAAGGAGCTCCTCGAACTCGACCCCGTCACCGGTGCGGTCGAGGCCATCGGGCGCAGCTGCTGGGGCCTTGCCTCCTTCGACGGTGGCATCTTGCTCAACGAGGGCCCTGACGTGCGCTGGTATGCCAGCGAAGAGGAGCTTCGAGACGACGCCACAGGCGTGCGCTACGGCGAGTCCTGGGGCGACTACATCGAGACCCGACAGGGCATGCTCTACGCCTACCGGGACAGCTCGAGTGACTTCGAGCGCTCGTGCACCGAGGACGGCACCCTTCGCGCCGATCTGCCCCTGCTGTACTTCGATGAGAGCCTGAAGGGACTCTCCATCCTCGGGCCGGCGAGGATGTTCGTGCTCGGAGAGGACGGCGAGGTGCACCAGTTCGAGGCGACCACCGGCTCGGCGACCGGCCTGCGTGGCTCGCCACCAGAGGGGGCGCGCGGCCTCATCTGCGGCGCGCTCTAGCCCACCATCTGGGCGAACAGCGCCACCAGGCCAATCAGGAGCGTCACGACACCGACGACCGCCCCCACAGCGAGCAGTGTGGCCCCCGACCCGAGGAACACCCCCACCCAGACCGGCAGTCTGCTGCGCCGATGCTCCACAGTCAGGGGGCTCGGCTCGGCTGGGCCCACGGAGTCATGCAGCGGGTCGTCGAGCGTGACCTCCTCGGGCGGCTCGAAGTCCCTGTCGAGCAGCTCACGAAAGCCCTGACCATGCCGATCTGTCGGAGAGAGCTCGATCGTTGCGGGAGCCATCGCGCGGACGTCGCGGCCCGACCAGTCTCCCTGTCCTCGCACCCGCGCATCCATCAGCCGGGGCACCACCTGCTCGGCCCACGACACCGGGTGGACCTCGGCCGGACGACGCCCCAGGCGCCGCAGCTGCGCCTTCACGGTCGCGAGGTCCGCTCGCTGCCGCGTGTCCTCGACGACCATGGACGCCAGCAGGTCCGCGGCCTCCGGATCGACGACCTTCCTCACGCGCTCCTCGAGATCCGCTCGCCACTCCCGAAGCTCTACAAACGACGAAGTCTGGGGTGCGCCGTGGCGAACCAGGAGCTGCATGAGCGTCACTCCGAGCCCGAACACATCGGACTTCTCGTCGGAGCGCCCTCGCCAGCGGGCGGGCGCCATGTAGGGCGGGGTTCCGAAGCGACTCATGTCGGCGGTGTGGGCCTCCCTGGAAGCAAACACAGCCCGCGCAATGCCGAAGTCCAAGACCTTCACCTCACCGTGGCGGGTGAGGAGGATGTTGGCGGGCTTGATGTCCCGATGCTCCAGTCGGAGGGGTGAGCCTCCGGCAGGCGTGTGGCTCCAGGCATGCTCGAGCGCGCTCGCGACGCGCTCGCCGACGTAGAAGACCACCGGGGCTGGCAGCGCACCATGCCCATCGCACAGGCCCGCGAGGTCGATCCCCGGCACCAGCTCCATGGCCACGGCCCACGAGCCGTCCAGCTGCGTCAGCTCGTAGACACGGACGATCGCGTCGTGCTGCAGCAACCCGAGAACACGCGCCTCGTCGCGGAACCGGTGGAGCATGCGCTCCGAGACCGAGGAACGCAGGATCTTGATCGCCACCTCGACCTGCAGACCGTGACTGCGCCAGAGGGTGGCCCGGTAGACCCCGCCAAAGGATCCCTCGCCCAGAATCTCGTGGATCAGGTAGCGGGATGCGCCGGACATCGACCCCTCGTCGGACCCGCATCATGGTTCACGGGGCAGGCAGATGCCAGCCTCGAGCCGCAGACCCCGCAGTCAGCTTCGTCGCTGCAGCCAGGCCACCGCAGCGCCTGCGAGCGCAGGAACGAAGCGGCCCACCCTCTCGGCCGAGATCGTCGCCTCGGCGAACGGTGGCCAGGAGTCGGTGAGCAGATCGCGGCGCACCTCCCAGCACAGCGTCTGACCTGGCCAGGCCGCCGCGCGCACCGCACCCATCGTGCTCGGATGCAGGAAGTAGGTGCCGCCGTCCGCCACGTCGAGGCCTGCATCACGGAGGTCAGCAGCCACCTGGTCCGCGATGTCGGCTGACAGCCGCGTGCCGTCCTCGGCACGTGTGATCAGGTCTACCTCGGGACGCAGCGGCCAGGAATCCACGAGGTCGGGCGCGTAGACCCGATGCAGCTCCTCGACGATCCGATCATCCACCCTCGCAATCCCCACGGAGCGCGGCGCATAGGTGTGGGGGATGAGGGCGAGCCCGCCTGCACCACAGATCTCGGCATAGTGCCCATCACAGCTCGCCTGGTACTCCGCATGCAGGGCCCTCAGGAGCGCGCGGTCCTGCGGATGCCGCACGTAGGGCTGCAGGCCGGGGGTCATCGCGCCCTCGCGCAGATCTCCACCGCTCACGTCCGCGAGCCGGTTGGTGTCGATGAAGGTGCGAGGAATGGTGCAGCGCACGACCCGCGCGCGCCAGTCTGGCCGCGCTGCGATCACGGCACGCGCCACTGCGAGCCCTAGCTCGAAGGCCCCCTCGTCCGTGTTCACGTGGAAGAAGTGCTCGAGCTGTGGGGGCAGCTCACCGACGAGACGCGCCCGCAGGGCATCGTAGTGCGCACGGCGGGTCGCCCCGTGAGGGACCTCGACCAGCAGCTCCGGCACCCGGTCCGCAGAGGACTCGGGCCCGTCGATGGGAGTGATGTCGACCGTCACAGTGCGTACGAGGCTCCCTGCCGCGCCACACCGAAGCCCCGGCGCCGGACCTCTGCCGAGGCCTCGCTGGCCGGATCGAGGAGGGGGTTGGTGTGGTTGAGGTGGATGAACTGCACCTTGGACCGCTCGGGCACGTCGGCCAGGAGCTCCATCGTGCGCACCACCAGCGGGTGAGGCACCGTGGCCGGATCTCGCCAGCCGATCTCGTCAGCGGCGTAGAAGGTGCCGTCGATGTAGGCGCGATCGACACCCTTCAGGCGATCCGCCAGCGGATACCGGCTCCAGTCGTCGATGTCGGGCAGGTAGAGGAGGGTCCGGTTCGGGCCGCGCACGTGAAGCGCGACGGTCTCGGAGGCCTCGTTGCGATGGTCGACACGCTCGGGCGTCACCACGAAGGGCCCGAGTCGGGCTCCACACTCCAGCGGCTGGAGCGTCACGTGACCATGCTCCAGCAGCAGGCTCCAGGGCAGGTTCTCCTCGATCATGCGGCGCATCCGCGGCATCGCCCACACCGCCACCGAGCGCGTCGCGAGCGCCTCTCTCCCCAGCTGGAGCAGGCCTGCCAGGTGACCCAGGTGTGCGTGCGTGAGCACGACGCCACTGAGGATCTCTCCGCCCTCTGGCGGGGGTCCGAGCGCCGCAAGCTGCGCGGGCAGATCCGGCGTCGCATCGAGGAGCCAGCGGCCCTCGTCAGAGACGAGGCCCAGACAGGCAGGCCGATGCGCGAGCGCCGGGTTGTTCCAGGCCTCTGCACAGCACGGCCGCCAACACCCGATGTGGGGGTGTCCGCCGTCCTGGGCAATACCGAGTAGGTGTGCTTGAGGGTACATGGTGACCCCAACGTACACCGGATGCACGCGATGGACCTCGACACCATCATCGACACCCTCTTCTCTCCTACAGGCGACCCGCTAGTCCGGGGCCTGACCCTCCTGATCCTCTCCCTCGTCGTCGCGATCGTGATTGACCGGGGACTGGTCGGAATCGCGCGACGCGTGGTCAGCAAGACGCGCAACGGTCTCGACGACCTCGTGGTCGAAGCGATGCACTGGCCCGCGGTCTGGTCCGTCCTCCTCGGCGGTGGCTGGCTGTGGATCGCCCCCTACACCGAAGACCATCCGGCCCTGAGGCGCGTCGCGACCGGCGTCTTGGCGACGATGGCCGTGCTCCTGTGGACGTGGGCCGCCGCACGCGTGGGCCAGGCGGGGCTGAAGCTCCTGGTCAAGCACCAGGATCGCACCGCGCTCGTCCAGCCCCGAACGCTGCCCCTGTTCGACATCGCCTGGCGCACCATCGTCTTCGGCGGCGGCACCTACTTCGTGTTCCTCGCGTGGAACATCGACGTCACCGGCTGGCTGGCCTCGGCCGGTGTGCTGGGCGTCGCCGTCGGTTTTGCGGCCAAGGACTCCCTCGCCAACCTGTTCGCGGGCCTGTTCATCCTCGCCGATGGCCCGTACAAGCTCGGCGACTACATCAACCTCGACGACGGCACCCGCGGTCGGGTGACCGAGATTGGCCTGCGCAGCACCCGCATCCTCACCAAAGACGACGTCGAGGTTGTTGTTCCGAACAGCAATATGGCTGAATCGCGAGTCGTCAACGAGAGCGGAGGGCCGAACGAGCACTCGCGCCTCCGCGTCGATGTCTCGGTCGCCTACGCCTCAGACCTCGACGCCGTGGAGGCCACGCTCATCGCGCTGTGCATGGACCGAGACGACCTGATCCTCGATGACCCGCAGCGGGCCCCCCTCGTGCGCTTCCGATCCTTCTCTGACTCGGGAATTGACCTGCAGCTCATGGCCTGGATCGAGAAGCCCGAGAAGCGAGTCGTCACGACACACCATTTGATCAAGGCCATCCATCGCCGCTTCGCGGAGGAGGGTATCGAGATCCCGTTCCCCCAGCGGGAGGTCCGCCAGCTGCGCTGACCCCGTCGAACGTTCTCGCCCGACGATGGCGACGAGCGGAAGCTTCTGCTGCTCGGAGAGGCGGACTTCCGGGCCACGGTGACGAAGTCGCTCGTCCACACGATGACGTCCACCTGTTCAGCGGGCCGTCCGCTGCCAGGCGATGGTCCGCCGCAGCCCCTCCTCCAGCGAGGTGCGAGGCTCCCAGTCGAGCAGCGCACGCGCCCGGCGAATGTCCGGCTCCCGGCGCACCGGATCGTCCGCCGGGAGAGGCCGGTGGACCACGCCCCCAGCCGACCCGGTGAGTCCGGCGATCTGCTCCGCCAGCGCCATCATGGTCACCTCACCAGGACGACCGAGGTTGACCGGGCCCGTGACCTCCTCCGAAGACGCCATCAGGCGGACGAGCCCATCGACGAGGTCGTCAACAAAGCAGAAGGAGCGGGTCTGGTTGCCATCACCAAACACGGTCATCGGCTGCCCATCGAGCGCCTGGCGCACGAAGCTCGACACCACGCGCCCGTCGTCGGGGCTCATGCGCGGTCCGTAGGTGTTGAAGATCCGAGCCACCTTGACGACCACGCCGCGGGTGCGGTGCATGTCGAAGAACAGCGACTCGGCACAGCGCTTGCCCTCGTCATAGCAGGCGCGCGGGCCCGTCGGATTCACCCGACCGAGGTACGCCTCGGACTGCGGGTGCTGATCGGGGTCACCGTAGACCTCAGACGTCGAGGCCTGCAGCACCCGGGCGCCACACCGGTCCGCCAGCTGCAGCACGTGCAGGGCCCCGAGCACGCTCGTGAGGGTGGTCTGCACCGGATCCGCCTGGTAGCGCACGGGCGAGGCCGGGCAGGCGAGGTTGTAGATCTGGTCCACCCGGAGCTCCTCGTCGAGGGGCCGGGTCACGTCGTGCTGAAGCACGCGAAAGCGAGGGTGCCCCTCCAGCCCGGCGAGGTTCTCCCTCCTGCCGGTGCTGAAGTCGTCCACACAGATCACCGAGGCCCCGGAGGCCACCAGGCGCTCACAGAGGTGGGAGCCGAGAAACCCGGCACCTCCCGTGACCAAGACCCGGTCCACCTCACCCTCCGTCACGTCACCGCTACCCGAGCGGGGTGTCGTCGCACACGTCGCCGATGCCGTCATCGTCCAGATCGGACTGGCCCGGAATCCACGGACCCGAGGGATCGAGAGACAGCTCCAGATCGGTCACGGGCGTGTCCCCGTCCTTGAAGCGGGCGAAGGTGCCCCAGCCGCCTCCTTGATCGAAGATCTTGATCAGCAGGCGGTTCCAGCCGGCGAGCAGGGTGACCTCGGCCGTGAACTGGTCGACGTTGGTGCCCTGGCAGCCCGTGACAGTGAGGACCTGCTCGCCGTTGAGCCAGGCGCGAGCGCCGTCGTCCGGCCCGAGGGCGAGCGTCAGATCGCGCTCGGTCTCACTGTGGACATACACCGCACCGTAGACCTCGCGGGGGGCGCTGACGAAGCCATAGTCCCGGACGTAGTCGATGCGGTTCTCGTTGCTGATCACCACCGTCCACTGCAGATCATCAACTGCGTCCCCGAGCGCCGGCGCAGCCGCTGCATCGTCACCGAGGAGGTCGTCCTCGGTCGGCAGGCAGCCCTCGGGGCTCTCACGACCCTCGAACGGGCCGATCGTGAGCCAGTGCCGAATGAAGCCGTCGTTCTCGGTGGTGGGGCTGACCGCACCGTCGCCGTTGGGCAGGTCGGGGCAGTTGTCCTCGGCATCGGGCACGCCGTCGCCGTCGTCGTCGTCGTCACACTGGGCGGGGATGCCGTCGCCGTCCAGATCGTCGGGCAGCGGCATGCCGAGCGCCAGGCTGTCGACCGTGGAGGCGACGAGGCGGTAGCCCGGGACGGGGTAGCCCTCGAGGCCCTCGACACACACGGCGTAGGTGCCGGCATCGAGCCAGCGTGCACCACTCGCCTCTGCCGGATCGAGGCGGGCACAGCCATCGGCCTCGGTCGAGCCCGTGGCCACCATGACCCCGTCGGGGTCGTGAAGCCCGACGGTCGCCTCAGCCGTGCAGGCCCCAAAGCCGTCGTCGAGCAGCGCCTCGACAGCACCACAGGTGGGTACCTCCAGGGCGAAGCAGTCGACGTCGTCCTCGGCCAGACTCCCGAAGATGCCGTCCTCGGGAAGCGGATCGGCGGCGTCGGGGGTGTCGTTGATCTCCACCTCGCCCGGCCCGGTCTCCACACGGCACAGAGGGTCGCAGCCATCGCCGCCGAGGTTGGCACCGTCGTCGCAGGCCTCGCCCCCGTCGACGATCGCATCGCCGCAGCTCGCCAGCGCGCAGTCCTCGCGGCAGGCATCCGGCGCGGAGTTGGAGTTGTCGCGACCGTCGTCGCAGGCCTCGCCCGGATCCACCACACCGTCGCCGCAGCCCGGGCGGACCCAGGCCGTGTCGACCACAGTGGTGGTGGTGAAGGCGGTGTCGGCGGCCTTGTCACCACAGGCCGCGAGCAGAAGTACGAGTGTCACTCCCGCAACCTAGCAGGCGCCGTGTCGATCGGTCGTCAAGCTGGGGACGAACTTGCCGGAGGCCCACCCGACGCGCGGCGCCTGGCACGGAGCACGCCCAGGGTCGCGACGACCAGCCACACCCACGGAGCACCGTGCAGCGCGAGGTCCATCGCATCCAGTGGTCCCATGCCCACCCCGCCCCCCGCCACCCAGCGGAGCTTGCCGAGAAGGTGCGGCTCGGGCGTGAGCGGTGCGAGTCCGAGGGTGAGGCTGGCCGCCAGGGGCAGGAGGAGGCTTCGCAGCGAGGCGGACGGCTCCACGGGACCGGTCCAGGCGAGCATTCCGCCGGTGACGTTGGTCGCCACCCGCCCCGAGGTCCGAATCTGCATCGCCGCTCGCGACGACCGCACACCCGAGCGGCAGATCACCCACACCGCATCAGGCAGCTCGTCGAGACGCTCACCCAGGCGACTGAGCGGCACGTTCACCGCGCCCGGCACATGCCCCCCCGAGAACTCGAACGGCGAGCGCACATCGACGAGCAGTCCGACCTCACCCGCCGCGAGCGCAGCCGCGAGCGCCTCCGTCGACCCGTGCTCCCGCCCCCCTCGCGCCCCATGCCTCTGCTCGCTCATGCCGGCCTCCGTCGATGTCAGGATGCGTCCAGACGGCCGATTGTGACGCCACTCCCTCGAACATCTGCGCACCTTGCTCTACGGAACGGAATTTCCATGGTTATCCTCTAGACGTCGGACAGCGACGAGCCCCCAAGCGGCACTGATCCTCACAGGAGGATCCGTGGCGAATCATCAGCACCAGCGCCCCACACTCGGCGGAGCAATCCGTGTCGAGCTGCTCGCGGGGGGTGACGTGGAGCAGACCTGGACCCTGGCCAAGGACGAGGTCCGGCTCGGCTCCAGTGAGGTCT
>PKDJ01000147.1 GCA_002862545.1 Pseudomonadota bacterium | reverse complement strand
GTGCCGAAGCTCGGGATCGACGACACTGGTGGAGGGGTCGGCTCCCGCACGGCAGCCCCCCATCTGGTGCGCGGAGAAGATGCTGTGCTCCAGGCTGCCGTAGGGGGCCGCAGCCAGGGTCGGGAGGTCCGCCTCGGACCGCAGCTGAATCGGCTCGACGTGGAGACTGGCGGCGCGCTTCGCTCCTGCTGCGAGATGAACCCGCGCCATCGCTTCGTGCGCCGCGGCGAAGGCCTCAGCCAGCATCGGGCTCACCGGGTAGTCTAGGCTGGGCCGCCCGTCGGACTTCAGCGTCACCGTGCCACCGACATCGCCTGGAACCCAGCCATCCAGGTGAATCGCAATCACGCTCGCGACGTGCGCCAGACGCGACATCATCGCGGTCTGCTCGGCTCCCAGTCCAGTGAATGCGAGCGCCGACAGCATGGGATGAAGCGGTGCCGCCTCCATGAAGAAGCCGACCTTGTCCGGTCCGCGATCGATGAACTGGTGACTGCTCACGGACTGCGGGGCACCGGACCACGCAGAGACACGGTCCGCGTACTCGCCCATGACGCCGACGACGGGGTGCAGCCAGGTGCCGGTCCCCACGCCCCCCTCCGGCAGTCCGGAGCGCAGCAGCAGGGCGGGTCCGTTGATCGCTCCTCCGCTGCTCACGACGACCTTGGGCCGCACCACGAGTCGCGCCCCACTGGGGCGATCCGTCGTTCCCTCCAGGAGTGACGCATGCACCGCCACGACCCGGTCGCCCTCGACCTCGAGCCGGTCAGCCCGGCAGTCCGTGATCACCTCAGCACCAGCGGCCATGGCATCGGGCAGGTACGTCAGGTGCATCGCCTGCTTGGCACCGACTGGACACCCGAGGCCGCAGTAGCCGGAGTTCGCGCAGCCACGCACGTTGCGTCGCAGGACGTGCGACTCCCAGCCCAGCGCCTCACAGCCGCGGCGCAGCGCATCGTTGTTCGCGTTGACGAGCGCCTCGTGCCACTGGTGGATGTTCAGGCGCTCCTCGACGGCGACCCAGTGTGGCTCGAGCTCTCCGGGAGTGAACGACTCGAGACCATGCTCGGTGCGCCACCGCTCGAGGACCCGCTCCGGCGTGCGGAAGCAGGTCGTCCAGTTCACGACCGTGCTCCCACCGAGCGTTCGTCCCTGCAGCACGGTGATCGCGAGGTCAGCCGTCGCTCTGGAGCCACGGTCCTGGTACAGCAGCGGATAGGAGATGTCCTCCTTCAGCTCACCCCAGTCCGCGCGGGTGTTCGCGCCACCCGCCTCGAGGACCAGCACGTCGAGCCCGGCCTCGGCAAGCCCCGCCGCGAGGACTGCCCCCCCTGCGCCCGAGCCGATGATGCACACGTCGACCGACCGCTCGATGTCGGCGCCGACCCCACGCCCTGCGAGGATGCCGCTCACTGTCCACCCCCGAGCGCTGCGTAGCGCGGTGGTCCTGGGTAGCCGACGTGCTCCCACACGACGGGGTCAGCCCAATAGGGCGCGCTGCACAGCCCACGCAGGGCCTTGTAGACGGTGCGTCGAAGCGGAATCGCGCTGCGCTGCCACGCACGCAGTACCTCGAGCCGGACAGCGGGGTCGCACGCCGTGAAGGGACGTGGTCGGGCATCGAGCACGGCACCCACCAAGGCGTTCTCCAGCAGCAACAGCGCCTGCCCCAGCTCATCACCAGCGCCAGGCAGCTGGGCAGCCAACAGGTCGTCGACCTTCTCCGGAACGAGGAGGTCCCATCCACTCGGCAGCGTCTCGGTCGCGGGGCAGAACACATCCGCAGCCGCAGCGACCACCGAGAAGCCCACCGGGTCGAGCACGCGCAGAGCGCGTCGAGGCTCCCGGAGGACGGAGCCACGGAGGGCGAGCCCGACACCACCCGCAGCGAGGACAGCACTGCCCGCAGCCGCAAGCCCCAGCACATGTCTTCGGGTGATCAGTCCAGACATGTCAGCTCCTCTCGGTGGGCCCAGTCTCCACTCGACGTCTCCTCCTGCACAACCTCGGAGACGCGCACGCACCGTCCGAGACGCGCGTGGGGGAGCACACGACGCGTGGGCTCCGGCACGTGCAGTATGCACGAGCGGCCCATCCCCCTGAAGCACGGTCGTGTCCTCACCGCAACAGGAACTTCAGCAGTCGGTCGAGCAAGGCGCCATACGGGGGATGGAGCAGCGCGCCGCCGTTCACCCTCGACTGATAGAAGACCGCCTTGCGGTGGGAGAACGTGTCGAGGCCCTCGACCCCATGGTACATCCCCATCCCGCTGGCTCCGATGCCGCCGAATGGCAGGGCGTCTTGGGCGACCTGTAGCAGCACGTCGTTGATGCACGCGCCGCCCGAGTGGGTTCGGTCCAGCAGGTAGCGCTGTCTCTGGCGCTCGTGGTCGAAGTAGTAGACCGCCAGCGGGCGTGGCCTCTCGACCACCCAGCGGATCGCGTCGTCGAGCGTGTCGTAGGGAACGATCGGCAGGATCGGCCCAAAGATCTCGTCTTGCAGGACAGTCATCTCAGGCGTGGCGTCGAGCACGAGCGACAGCGGAAGCTTCCGCACGTCGCGAAGCTCCTCATCGGCCGGATTCACAGTGACGACTCGGGCTCCCTTGTCACGAGCATCCTCAAGCGTCCGCTCGAGCCTGCCGAGCTGCCCCTCGTTGATGATCGACGTGTAGTCCGGGTTCGTCCGCATGGTGGGGTAGAGCCGCTTCACCTCCGCTCGCACCGCCTCGACGAACCCCTCCACGTGACGACGTGGGATGAGGGCATAGTCAGGCGCAAGGCAGGTCTGCCCAGCGTTGTAGAGCTTGCCAAAGGCAAGCCGCTGTGCCGCGAGCTTCAGCGGGTAGGACTCGTGCACGATGAAGGGAGACTTGCCTCCGAGCTCGAGCGTGCAGGGGACGAGGTGCTGCGAAGCGGCGGCGAGGACGAGGCGTCCCACAGAGCTTGAGCCCGTGTAGAACAAGTGGTCCCAGGGCATGCTGCTGAAGGCCGCACCGGTGCGAGGTCCTCCGGTGACCACCCGCACGAGGTCATCCGGGAAGACCGACAAGACCTCCTCCAACAGGGCCGACGTCCTCGGTGAGAGCTCCGACGGCTTCAGGATCACGCGATTGCCCGCAGCCAGAGCGGTCGCAACCGGGGGAAGAGCCAAGTAGATCGGATAGTTCCATGGGGAGATCACCCCGACGACGCCCTTCGGTTGGCGCCTGACCTCTCCCCTACCCGGCCTGAACAGCCACGAGATGGCGCGGGCCTCGGGTCTCATCCAGCTCGCCAGGTGTCCCTTGAGCCAGTGGATGGTCGAGAGCGTACCGAACACCTCGGCGCCGAGGGTCTCGTGCCGGCTGCGCTCTCCGAAGTCGGCACGCACGGCGGCGACGAGCTCCTCCTGCCGCTCCCGCACGGCGGTCTCCAGCCGAGACAGGCGCTCGAGACGTGTCTGGAGCGAGGGCATCGGCTCCGCCAGGTAGGCCGCCCGCTGGCGGTCCAAGGCTGCTCGAATTGCCGGTGCAGGATCGGCGGACGGGGTCCGGTCCCCAGACATGACGGCCTCCATGTCCCTTCGTAATGAGTCACCCTGGAAGAAGGCTTGCGCGAGCACGGCTCGTCGTCCTCGAGGTGATTGGGATGACGATGTTCATGGCGGCGCCCGGGCAGCCGCCGAGCAAGGGGTACATCGATTCGGCGAGGAGCATCTCGCTGTTCGTTCCGCTGCTCAACCGCCGACGGGACTGCTCAGCCACCCGCTGCTCGAACACACGTCGCGCGCGGCACCTGCCGGCGAATGGCGAGGCAGCGCTCGACCCACTGCCCTACGGTGGCCTCGTCGCCGAGTCCCGGATCGATACGGGGGTGCGCGGGCAGCCCCTCCGGAGTCGTCCCATCACGTAATTCCCAGACATGGTCGACCTCTCCCCAGCCACTCTCCACCCAGGTGTAGCGCCAGGGATCGACTCCAGCGGGCCAGTCGCTAGCTGGAGCGAGCGCGACCACCAGATCCAGTGGCTCCGGAGGCAGACGGCTGACCTTGAGGTCTGCTGGCGCCGCTAGCCTCCCGCAGGCCGCATCCTCCGGCCACACGGCGACACAGTCCTGGACGATGCGGCCCGGGATCGCAGGCTGAGCATCGTGTACGGCGAGCTGGACCCGCCGGAGACGCTCCAGGCTGGCCGGTGGCGCATCCCCGAGGCTGGAGGGAGACACGAGGAGCGATGGAAGCACCACGAGCCCCACGACGGCACCCCACCCCACCGCGGCGGCCTGCCGGGCATCTCGGGGCACCGAGGCGACCACAGCTCCTCCGAGCGCCATCGGCAGCAGGACCCTCGCGAGCAGATCGAGGCTCGGCTCGGTCAGCGCTGCTGTCGCTGGCTCCATCCAGACCAGTGCATCGAGACGCGTCGCAGTGCGCTGCAGGGCCAGCGCCACACCCAGCAGGCTGCACGCGGCAGCGACGGTTCCCGCGAGGCCACGTCGCGCAGCGCGCTCCACCCATGACGTCTGGTGCAGTGCGGGCAGTGTGAGCGCGACGATGACCAGGGCCCATCCCGCGAGGCCCCGATCCGCCAGTGCGAGCGTGCACCCACCGGCCGCGGCGACCGACAGCACCTGCGCCGTCGTCAAGACCGACGTGATCCGGGCCGTTGGGGCTCGGTACTGTGCCGCGACGAACCACCAGGCGGCACCGATGAGCAGCGCGAGCGCGGCCACCCCTGCCCCCATCCAGAGCGCATCGACCGCGGTCGCTGCCGTCCTCGCGGCATGCGAGGCGAGGAGGCGGTCAGCGAGCCCGGCAGCACCGACGACGGCGTCTCGGTCCCGCTGCGCATAGGCCCAGGTCGCCAGCACCCCGCTCGGCAGCGCGGGGAGCGTCGCCGCCCAAGGAGGAAAGGGCCTCCCGCGGGCATGCCGGAGCGCCCACAGCCCGCCCCACGGAGCGGCAAGCAGGAGCGTCGCGACGAACGCGACATCGAGAGGCGACCGCATCAGCGACGGCTCCTTCGCCGCCGCTGTGGGCGCCGCCGCCGTGAACGAGTGCGCACGACCTCGAGCGAGCCGTCGGGTGCACGCAGCCGGTAGGAGAGCCCCCCTGCAACCGCGTCTAGGCCCTCTCGCCCGACCGCGAGCCAGCTCATCGGCTCCTCGGGTTGGATGCTCGAGGCGTCAGCCCGCGATGCTCTCCGCAGCCAGGCCGCGACGCGCTCCAAGACATCCGCCCGGACGGCGTAGCCACCACAGAGCGGGTACCCGATGGCCCGATAGAAGTCGCCGGGCACCCCCGAAGCCGGCCGGAAGGCTGTCCGCCCATCGGGCACCTCGGGCCACTCCTCACGCCCCACATGGACGGACCACAGAGCGGCACGGAGGCGGATCCATCGCGCCTTCAGGAGGGACTGCACGTAGACGGTCTGGGTACCGATGCGCACGTCGAGCCGAGCCAGCAGCCTTCGGTCAGACTCGGAGAGCTGCTGGACGAGATCCGAGACCCCTTGGGCCGAGAGGCTGCCCAGGTGGCGCTCCAGCTCGAACATCAACCCCTTGCCCGCTGGAGAGAGCTGCTGTGCCGCTGGCCGCTTCAGGGGGGCCAGCATCGCCTCGCGCTCCTCGCTAAGCCAGGCCTCCAGCCGGTCACGAACCGCACCTCGCTCCCAGGACTCGAGGAAGTCCAGGCGGTGAATCCGCAGGCGTGGCTCCAGGACTTCGCTCGAGCCCTCGAGGCGCGCGAGGGCTCCGCCTTCCCACACCAGCCTGCCGCGTCCATCCAGACGGATAGCGCGGTTCTTGGACATCATGAGTCGGCCGACTCGGCGCACCATCTCGAGACGAAGCGCGCGTCTCAGGCCGTTCCAGAGCGCCTTGTCGGTGAGGTTGACCTTGCCGGCGAACAACAGACCCTCGAGTCGCCCGAGCTGCGTCTCGCCCGCCTGAACAGTCCCGTCGTCGGCAACCGTGATGGCCCCTGGACGATGCACCAGAGCCATCGCCCGCTCGTCGACGAATCGCCGCGTGAGGGCCTCGTGGAGTGCATCAGAGAGGCGGTCCTCGATGGCCCGGGCACGCTCTTGCCAGTGGGGACCATCCGCCATCCAGCCTCGCTGATGTGAGAGGTAGGTCCACGTCCGGACGAAGGCGATCCGAGCCATCAGGGCGTCGATGTCCCCGTCGACGTGGTCGAGACGATCGATCCGCTCCGCGACCCAGTCGGTCGGCAGCGAGCCTCCATCGAGGAGGTGTGCGGCGACGGACGCCAAGAAGTCCGTGTGATGACCGGTGCGGGTCTTGCGGTAGTCCGGGATTCGGCAGACCTCCCACAGCAACCGGAGGCTCGCCTCGTCCGTCACGAGGTGCGCGGTGTCGGCCCTCCGCAGCAGGTCCTCCAGTGCATGGTGGTCGTACTCGTCACGCACGCGGATCAGCGCGGGGTGCGGTGGGCGGCGCTCCAGGGAGCGAAGGAGGGTCTCTCCCGTGCGGAAGTCGAGCTCCGCATTTCGCCAGAACAGGCGCGTGACCGGCGGAAAGTAGTGGGTCTCGATGGCGTCGACGACCGCCTCGTCGAGCGGCCCGAGCTCCCGCGTCGTGCCGAACGTCCCGTCTGTCTTGTAGCGACCTGCCCTGCCCGCGATCTGCGCAAGCTCCGCCGCTGCCAGTGCGCGATGACTTCGTCCGTCGAACTTGCGCACGGCCGTGAAGGCCACGTGGCGCACGTCCATGTTGAGCCCCATGCCGATCGCATCCGTCGCGACCATGTGCTGGACCTCGCCAGACTGGTACATCGCCACCTGCGCGTTTCGAGCCCGCGGTGACAGCGCACCGAGCACGACCGCTGCACCACCATGGACCGCTCGCAGCCGCTCGGCATGCTCGTACACGGCGTCCGCGTTGAAGGCCACGAGAGCCGAGCGCTTCGGCATGCGCGTCACTCGGGCCGTCCCTGCCCACGTGAGCTGGGACAGTCGCGGGAGGTGCTCGATGTCGATGCCTGGAATCAGCTCCTCGAGCAGTGGTGCCATCGTGTCGGAGCCGAGAAACAAGGTCTCAGACCACCCGCGCGCCCCGAGCAGGCGCTCGGTGAAGACATGCCCACGGCTCCGGTTGCCAGCCAGCTGGATCTCGTCCACCGCGAGGAAGCTGACCCCTCGGTCCATGGGCATCGCCTCGACGGTGCACACGAAGTACCGCGGACTCGAGGGACTGATCTTCTCTTCGCCGGTGACCAGCGCGACCTCGTCCGCCCCTCGGGCCTCGACGATCCGATCGTAGACTTCCCTCGCGAGCAGACGCAGCGGCAGCCCGATCATGCCGCTCGGATGCGCCAGCATTCGCTGGATGGCACGGTGGGTCTTGCCCGTGTTGGTCGGCCCCAGGAGGGCCCACACCCGCCCGTCGCTATCCAGAATCCGCGTCCGGCGTGACATGGAAGAGGGGTAACCAGTTGCCTCCAATCCGGGAGGAAGCAGCCGCGACCGGCTAGGCCCTGACCATGTGGTTCTTCGTGCTCTCCGTTGCCCTCGCCGGGCCGGTCTCAGCCGGCTCTGGCCACTCCTGCGCCGGCCTGGGCGGTGCCGTCCTCTGCTGGGGGGGCCTGAGCGCCGCCGAGGGCCGCGCGGGCGAGCCTCCTCCACGCCCCCTTCCCTACCGGGTCGATGGGATCTCGACGGCGGCCTCACTCGATGCCGGTGGTGCCACACGAACGTGTGCCGTCACCGAGGCACGGCGGGTGATGTGCTGGAGCCTCGACGCTCCGCCCGTAGACGTAGGGCTGACGGATGCACGCCAGGTCTCGGTGGGGGATCGCCATGCATGCGCACTCCGCGGGGCCGGCGAGGTCTGGTGCTGGGGTGACAACCACCGAGGACAGCTCGGCGACGGGTCTCTCCAGCCCCGGACGGAGCCCGTCCGAGTCCCCGGTCTGGACGAAGCCGTGCAGCTGTCCGCCGGCTGGTACCACTCCTGCGCGACACTGCGCGGTGGCCGCGTCTGGTGCTGGGGAGACACCAGCCACGGACAGCTCGGCGATGGACGCCAGGCAGAGCCCTCCACCGAGCCCACTCCTGCGCTGCACCTCGAGGATGCCGTCGAGGTCCACGCCGGCCAGTTCCACACCTGCGCACTCCGACGCAATGGCTACGTCACGTGCTGGGGCAGCAACCTCTCGGGCCAGCTCGGGGACGGCACTCGGGACAGCTCGCCGGTGGTCACCCGTGTGCGCGGCATCGACGACGCCGTCGCACTCTCGGTGGGCATGGACTTCGCCTGCGCGGTGCGGTCGGGCGGCCGCCTGACCTGCTGGGGCAGCAACGAGCGCGGGCAGCTCGGCAACCCCGACAGCAAGGACGCGCTGCTGCCGCGCTGGGTCGAGGGGCTGTCTGCTGCGAGTGTCTCCTGCGGCGACATGCACACCTGCGCCACGGACCTTCGCGGGCAGCCTTGGTGCTGGGGGCAGAACTTCTCGGGACAGCTCGGCGATGGCCTCCGAGGAACACGGCGCGCCCCCGGACGGGTCGAGCTCGTGCCGTGAGAGGCCTCAGCGACCCTTGACGGGCGGCAGGCGAGCCTCCGTGCCGATGTAGACCAGCTCGTGCGACGCCGTGACCATCGTCGCGTCCGGCGGGTTCACCACCTGGTCTTCAGGGCCCGTACGGATTCCCAGCAGCAGCAGGTGGTGCGTGGTCTTCAGCTGCCGGGAGACCTCGCCGTAGCTGGCCGGCAGGGAGATTCCCTTTGGGGGCTGCCCGACGTAGACGGAGTGACCACTCACATCGGCCAAGCCCCCCATCACAGCCGCCGTGCCCGGCATGTCGATGGCGTGTGCCACCAAGGAGAAGCCGATCCTCGTGGTCTCGATGATCTCATCCGCACCCGCCGTCCGAGCATGCTCGACATTCTCCTTGTCGAGGATCTCCGCGACGAGCCAGAGAGCACGATGGCGCTTCTCCACGACGGGGTGGTTCTTCATGTACCGACGCAGGGTGAACGCCACGAGGATGGTGTTGGCGTCGGCCTGCGGCGGCAGCAGCGAGCGTCGGCCGATGATCAGGACCGCTCGCGCCCACGCGACCCGAGCCTTCTCCAGCTCGGACTCCTTGGTCGGATCGCCCTGCACCCACAAGAACGCGGGAGGGAGGTTCTCGGGCCTCTCACCTGGCGCAAACAGCACGACGGGCGCCTGGTCCAGGTCGAGCTCCTCGGCCAAGGTGTCGAGGAGCATTCGAGCGCCGGGCTCGTACCCGCACACCACGATGTGGTCGACGTAGCTGCTCATACGGAACTGCTCCGCGCGTAGGGTGAGGACCGTCTGCATCAAGGACTGGGACACGATTCCGGCGAAGAGCGCCAAGAAGACCATGCCGCTGACCATCACGACCCCGGCGACGACCTTGCCGAGTGGGGTAGCGGGGGTGAGGTCGCCGTAGCCGACGGTGGTGAGGGTGACGATGGCCCACCAGACCCCATCACCCAGGGTCTGAACGTCAGGATTTGTGCCCCGCTCGACGAGGAAGATGGAGAAGCCACCGACCGTCGTGACGAGGCCGAAGAGCCCGAAGCCGAGGAAGAACAGCAGCCTGTTCTCCTCCACCGCTCGGAACACGCCGAGCGCTGGGCTGCTGTAGCGAAAGAAGCGGGCCGTGCGCAGCAGCCGCAGGAAGCGGAGTGCTCTGAGTCCACGGAACGGTGGGTAGACGGCGAGCACCGCGAGCAGGTCGACCACGAGCAGCGGCGAGAGCATGAAGCGCAGACGACCGACGACGTGCTCGCGCAGCCGCCCCGCCAGGCTCAGCTCGTAGAAGCGCGTCTGGGCGGGCACGTAGGTGCTCACCCGCAGCACGTACTCAACGATGAAGAACACGAGCAGTGCGCTGTCGATCCCATCGAGCAGCGCCCCCGCAGAGCCCTGACGCCCGAGCGCCTGCTCCTGCAAGAACAGCAAGATGGACAGCGTGATCAGGACCCACACGACGCCGCTGGTCCACCGCTCGGGGGTCGTTCCCGGGCGATGGAACGCGTCCGTGAGTGTGGAGACGAGACCAGCCATGGCCGCGCGTAGCACTCTGCCGCGCGACGCCGCAAGCGGTCTGGCGTCAATACCCGCTCTTCGACTGCACGTCAGAGGCGCTGGTCTTCCGGTCCTATGAGCGGCCAGGTCATGCGGCGACCACCGCTTGGCCCCGTCGCGGTAAGGTCCGCAGGTGAGCACAGTGACCCGCCTACAGTCGGCACACGGGGACCGATGACCGAGTTCCGGATCGAGCAGATCGTCGCAGCTGGCACCTTCGGCACCGTGTGCGTCGTGCGTGACAGCGCGGGATCCGTGTTCGCGGTCAAGGCCCTCAAAGAGGTCCACGTCGAGAATCCGAGAGTGGTCTCCAGGCTCCGTGACGAGGCCATGCTCCTGTCTCGCCTCCGGCATCCGAACATCGTGCGCGTCCACGACCTGCTCGAGTTCGGCGAGCGCCCCGTGATCGTGATGGAGTGGATCCGAGGGTGCAACCTCGAGGAGCTGATCATCAACAACCGTGATGGTGTGCCCATTGCGGAGACACTCGAGATGGTCCGCGCCGCGGCGTCTGCGCTCGACGCCGCATGGTCGGGTGAATCGAACGCGGACGGACAGCCCATGCGGGTCATCCACCGTGACATCAAGCCCTCCAACATGCTCCTCACGGTCGACGGCGTGCTCAAGGTGGTCGACTTCGGCACGGCCCAGGGGCGATTCGAGGGTCGCGAGTCGGAGACCATCAGCATGGTCTTGGGCGCCCGGGCGTATCTGGCGCCAGAGCGCCTCGACGGCGGCGAAGACCAGCCTGAGGGAGATGTGTACGCCCTGGGGCACGTGCTCTACGAGCTGATCGAGGGCGCACCGATCCAGCTCTCCCTGCACCCCTTCCATCATCAGAAGATGCTGGATGGGCACCTCGCCGAGATCCGGCTCGAGCGACTCGGCTCGGAGGCCGGTACCATTCGCGACCTGATCGCCAGGATGTGTGCCTACGCACCCAATGACCGCCCCTCTCACGCCGAGGTCGCGAGCACCCTCGCCCGAGTCATCGAGAGCAGCGGCCTCCAGCATGACCTCGCCGGGCTCGCTCAAGCACAAGTGCTGCCGATCTTCGAGCGCCGGTCCCGACTCGAGCCCCAGCAGCATCCTGCGTGGGAGGAGGTTGCCTTCCTCGAATCGAGCACCAGTCGTCCAGCTGCTCCCCTACCGTCCATTGACGACAAGATCCGGGCCTTCCTCCGCCGTGGCGACTGGTACACCGAGATCGACACCCTCCGAGCACTGCTGGCTGCGGACACGAACTGGTCGGCCGATCCCTTCATCGAGTTCCTGGAGGGAGCCTCCACGCCTTGGTGGCAGTTCTGGTCACGCGATCGGATCCCGGCGGAGCAGATCGCGGCTGTCCTGCAGACGCTCCGACAGCGCCCATCTGCAGTCGTGGCGGCCAGCGTGAAGGGACTGGTCCGTCACTCTGACCCCCAGGTCAAGTACCTGGCGAGCCAGCTTCTCGAGACCGGCACTCCCTAGGGGCTCCCGGTCGGCGTCGCGCGCCTCGCCCGCCGCTGGACCTTGCTCTTCAGCTGTCCACAGCCCGCGTCGATGTCGATTCCACGACGGACTCGAACCGTGGCCGGAACACCGTAGTCCTGAAGGACATCGATGAAGTTGCGGCAGGCGTCTGCAGAGCTTGGGGTGCCTCCGTACCCACCCGTCGGGTTGAGGGGAATCAGGTTGACGTGGCACCGCAGGCCACGCAGGAGCCTCCCGAGCGCCGCCGCCTGTTCCTCACCGTCGTTGCGACCCGCGATGAGGGCCCACTCGAAGGTGACCCGGCGGCCACTCGCCTCCGCATAGTGGCGGCAGGCATCGAGGAGGTCCGAGAGCGGCCAGCGACGATTCACGGGCAGGAGGCGGGAGCGCTCCTCGTCCGTTGCCGCGTGCAGGCTGATCGCCAGGGTCACCTGCAGCCCCTCGGCCGCAAAGCGGCGAATCGCCGGCACCAGCCCGACGGTGCTCACCGTGATGTGGCGCGCACCGATTCCGAGGTCGGACATCAGCCGACGAATCGCCACGAGGACCGCATCGTAGTTGTGGAAGGGCTCTCCCATGCCCATCAGGACGACGTTCGACAGGCGCTCGCCCCGTGCAGCCAGCTCGGCCGAGAAGCGTGCGGCCTGCTCGAAGACCTCTGCGCTCGTGAGGTGCCGAGCGAAGCCCATCTGCCCGGTTGCGCAGAAGACACACCCCATCGCGCAGCCCGCCTGGGACGAGATGCACGCCGTGCGCCGACCGTCTCCGTAGGGCATCAGCACCGCCTCCACGAGCTGGCCGTCATGGAGCCGGTAGAGCCGCTTCTGGGTACCATCGCGCGCCGCCTGCTCGGTGACGCGCTCCAGGGTTCCGACCGACGCCTCCGAGGCCAGCTGCCCGCGGAGCGCCTTGGGGAGATCCGTCCACTCGGCCGGATCCGTCACCCCGCGCTCGTAGAGCCAGCGGCGGATCTGCGTCGCGCGGTAAGCGGGCTGCCCCCAGTCCTTCAGCTGAGCTTGGAGCGCGGCTTCGTCCAGGGCATAGAGGTCTAGGGTAGACACTCGGTCTCTTCCTCCCGTACATGCAGCATGCGCTGTCCCGCGGAGTCGCGCCAGGCTCACACGTACAATACGCGGGCAGGAGTGCGACACGGAGGGTGGATGCGACTGCTGACACAGATGCTGGTTCTGCTCATCGCGGCCTCGGGGTGCAAGGAAGACGAGCCGCCGCCCGAGCCCGTGGACGAGCCCCGCACGCGGAGCCCGGAGATCGAGGTGGTGATCGAGCCGATCAATGAGCCCCTGTGGGACGTCGGTGACTTCGCGATCTTCTCCACCGAGATCGCAGCCGACCGCGACATCAGCGCCATCACGGACTGTCTGATGGAGGGGCACTACCAGGCCTGGGATCCCATCCAGCAGATCTTCCTGCCCACGCTGGAGCCCGTGACGGACGACCCTCCCCCCCACGACACCCTCTTCGCCGAGGGGCTCGCGGACTGTGGGCTCACGAGCACGCGCCTGTTTCAGCCAGAGGACCTCCTCGGTGACCGTGCGATCTTCCTGGTCTGGAGCGTCCTGCCCGACTTCGAGGAGGCCCCCGAGGGCTACTCGGTCTCCGACGTCGAGAACCTGCACGAGATCATTCCCCGGACCTTCTTCCCCTTCCGGACCGACATCGACTTCCTGAAGGACGGGGAGCTGGTGCACTTCTACGACGACATCACCTTCCCTCGCCTAGAGGACCTCGGGATGAACGAGGCGGCACAGGGCATGTCCGTCGTCCCGATGCTCACCTTCGAGACCGAGTCGCTCCTGCCCCCCGGACAGGACACCGCCGGTGTCTTTCGATGGGAGCTCAAGGTCGTCGATTCGCGCCTCGCAGGCTTCAACGTGACGGCCGACATCTACCTGGGTGATGAGGCCGCTGCGGGTCCCGGCTACAGCGGCGGAGCCACCGGCGAATGAGGCGCTAGATCTTGAAGCGCCCCGACGGGCTGCGGCGTCGATCGGGAGCGTCCTCGAGCACCTCGACCTCGAGCTGTGGGCCAGCCGAGCCTCGTCCCTCCCCTCCCGAGCGCGGTCTCGCACTCGGCGCCGAAGGGTCCACCGCGAGCGGCAGCGGACCCTCGTTGAGTCCGATAGAAGTCACAAATCCGCCCGAGCTCTTCGGCTTCGGGCGACCACTCCACGAAAAGTCGTCAGGCATGGCGACAGGGTATCCCATGTCGCACCCGAACTACATCACGCTCAACGGCCTCGAGCGGATTCGCCGAGAGCTCCTCTGGCTCGAGAAGGAGGAGCGCCCTCGCGTGGTCTCCGAGGTCTCGTACGCTGCATCACTGGGCGACCGGAGCGAGAACGCAGAGTACCTCTACGGAAAGAAGCGTCTCCGCAAGATCGACAGTCGACGACGCTTCCTCATCAAGCGGCTCGAGAAGGCCCGACCGGTCGACCCCGCGCAGATGAGCGGCGACACGGTACGCTTCGGTGCGACCGTCGTGATCGAGGACGAGGACGGTGAGCAGCAGACGTGGCGCATCTACGGTGAGGACGAGGTCGACGTGGAGGCCGGTGTGCTCTCGTGGCGCTCTCCCCTCGCGCGCGCTCTCATGGGCAAGACCGAGGGCGACAGCGTGAGCTTCAGCGCTCCGGGGGGAACACGGGAGATCGAGCTGATCGAGGTGTCCTTCGAGCCGCAGGAGCCCCTGCCCGAGGTCCTGCGCTTCACCATGGAGGAGAACGCCCGACGCCACACGCGCTCTCACGCCTGACGCCGGCCCCACATCGCTAGCCGGAGCGGGCCACTGGCCCACGCCCGGCAGCGATCACAGCTTCGCGGGCTGGATGTTCCAGGTGATGTGCTTTGGCGGAAACTCCGCGATCACCTCGCGGTCCCAGCTCTCCCCGTTGAAGACGTAGCGACGGAACTGCTTGTGCTTGTCCGAGGCCACGTAGACCTCGAGCTTGCCGTCACCGTCGAGGTCCGCCTGAACGGCGGCATGCTCGAAGCCAGCGCTCTGCTTGTCGATCAGCGAGTTCACGTACGTGCCGTCGTCCTGGCGCTCGAGCAGCCAGAGACCCGTGTCCTTGCCAGCGGCGACGAGGTCGAGCTTGCCGTCGTGGTTCACGTCACCGGCGAAGAGGAACCGGCACTGCGGATCGCCCTCGAGCTTGGCCACGACCTCCTCGGTCCAGGCTCCACCGGCGCCCGGGACCATGCGGACGATGTTGACCGGATCGATGAGCTTGGTGCGCTTGCCCTTCTTCTCGACGTGGCCCTCCTTGACCACGTAGAGCTCGTCGGTGCCGTCGGCGTCCATGTCGGCGACGAGGATCTCCTTCGCGTGCGACTCGTCCCACCACACGACCTTGGACTTTGCGTACTTGCCGTCCTTGAAGTCGTAGCGAGCGACCCCGCCGGCCTGGGACTCACCGCTGGCCTTGTTGCGCCCCGACGGTGTGACGTAGAACTCCTTCTTGCCGTCGCCGTCGACATCGCCAATCTCCACCTCGTGAACGAAGGTGTCGGCCGCCTTGTCGAACTCCTGCGCGCTCCAAGTGCCATCATCACCCTCGCTGACGATGGCGACGACGCCCATGTCGTGCGTCGCGATGGCGATCTCTTCCTTCCCGTCGCCATCGAGATCCGCGACCTCGACGTCGCGCAGCCGCTGGAACTTGCCCTCCCAGGCCTGCTTCCACAGTACCGTCTCGGTCCAGCCCTCGCCGCTGTGAGTCCAGTGGCTGAGCTTCGCGGGCGCCGCGGGCTTGCCGCCAATGGCCCCTGCTCCTGCCGTCAGGATGCCATCGCGCCAGGGCATGGCCTTGTGGAAGACCGAGGACTCCTTGTCCAGAATCTCCTCGGAGTACCAGTCCTTCCCGTCCGTTCGCCAGACCGTGAGCTTGGCGGGCATGGGCTTCATGGCCCCGGAGGCCGGGAACCAGGACTGCACCATCAGGAGTGCCGGGAGCGGTCCCTCGGGCGCCTTCTTCGCGGCCTCGGGCTCGGGCTCAGGCTCGGCCTTGGGCGCTGCAGGCTCTGCCTTGGGCGCCGGCTCTGGTGCCGGCGCCTCGCTGCTGCCACACGCGGAGAGCAGAACAGCGGCGAGGAGACCGGCAGCAAGGGACTTGTCGAAGCTCATCGGGACTTCCTCCGTGGGCCGCTTGCACGTCGCGGCCAGTACATCAATCGGGGCGCAAGGTGCACGGTCCACACGAAGCCGTCAAGAAACGCTGACATCAGCCCTCCCACTTCAACGCGGAGCGCTCTCCCCTCTGGCGGGCATTGACCCCTGTTCGTCGGGATGTGTCGCGCACCTCGGGGTCTGCCTCGCCGGAGGATTATGACCCGCCCGTGAAGTCTTCTTTCCCGACCATCCCCGCCTCCGTCCAGCCGTGGATCACCACCGGCGTGTTCGGCCTGATCACGCTGATCGCCATCTACCTGGTCACGGATCTGCGCTCTCAGATGCAGGAGAGAGTGGCTCGCGAGGTCGAAGACACCCTCAGCGAGGCCGTCGCCGACTGGGAGGAGCGCCTCCTCGGAGCACTGCGCGAGTCGGTGACGACCCTAGACGACGCACCGGAAGCCGCAGCCAGGCGCCAGCAGAGACTGCGGCAGCGCTGGCCGTGGTTCTCGAGCCTGTACGTCTGGCGTCCTCCCGGGCGAGGCCGTCGTGCCGAGCCGACGCTGCTCTTTCCCACTCGCCCGGTGATCGAGCAGTCGAGCCGCCTGATGCGTCACGAGTGCATCGCCGAGGCGAATGCCTTCCGAGATGATGCGGGGATCCCAGCCTCCGATCGTGCCCGGATACTCCTTCGCTCCTGTGATGGCGCGGACCTCCCGGTGCGCCTCTACGCGGCGAGTGAGGCCGCGCAGCTGTTCGAAGAGGAAGGCAACTGGGACGACGCCCTCGCAGCGCTCGAGGAGGTCGACCCGGGCGCCGAGCTTCCGTTGGTTCGCGCTGCCGAGGAGGGTGTGCCGCCGTATCGACTGGCGGCGAACCGCAGTCACGTCGCAGACCTGCTGGTGAAGAGCGGTGAGGCGGAGGGCGGTCTCGACCTCTACTACCGCCTGGGTCTTGAGATCACGAGCCTCGATGCCCCAGCCGCTGCTGCACCCCTTCAGCTCGTGGAGCACGCCGCGCTGCCCGTACTGCGCCGAGGCATCGGCCGACGCGAACAGGTCTCTCGGCTCGACTCCGCTCTGCAGCAGGCACGCCGTCGCGTCGCCGCCTACCGAGAGGTCGTCGAGAAGCTCCTGCCGGCTGAGACCGAAGCCCCCCAGAGTGCGGCGCCACGCTTCGTCCGAGACCAGTACAGCGCCGATCCCTACCTGCTGTACGTCGGGTCGTCCGAGAGCGGTATCGGCGTCGCCCTTCAGCTCGAGGGACGCGCCCTCGTCAGCGAGTTCCTGAAGTCCCGCGGACTGCAGCGGCTCGAGAGGTATGCCGTCGTGCGTGACTCCAGCGGACGCTGGGTCGAGGGGTCCCGTCGTGGCGGCCGTGTCGTGCTCGAGGTCCCCCTTGGCCAGAGCTTTCCCGAGTACCGACTCGGCGTGCGCGCGGCAGCACTCGACGAGCTCGAGGCCGAGCGCGCCGGCCAGTGGACTATTCCGCTGACAGTCACGATCTTCATGGCCGCGCTCGGCGTGCTCGCACTGCTTGCTCAGCTCAAGGCGTCGCGACAGAGCGAGGTGCTCCTGCAGCGACAGCGCGACTTCACGACTCGAGTGACCCACGAGCTCAAGACTCCGCTTGCCGGCATCCGGGTCATGGCGGAGAACATCGAGGTCGGCGCCTTTCGCGACGAGAGACAGCTTCAGCTCATGGCACGACGCATCGTCGACGAGTCGGATCGACTCACCGAGCGCGTCGAAGAGGTCCTTGCGGTGGCGAGGGAGCGGCAGATCCCTGATCCCACCCCCTTCGACCCGGAGGAAGCGGCACTCGCGGCCATCGACCAGTGGGGGCCTCGGCTCGAGGCTGCCGGCGTCGGCTTCGCGGCCGATCTGCATCCCACAGACGAGGTCCTCGGCGATCTCGATGCCCTCCGGGATGCCCTGAGCTGTCTGCTCGACAACGCTCTCAAGTACCGACGCGAGGACTCGTCCGCCCACGTGTGGCTCAAGCTGTTCCAAGAGGGCCGGTTCGTCGAGCTCTCCGTGACAGACAACGGCCTCGGCGTCCCCACGGACATGCGCCGCTCGATCTTCGAGCGATTCGTTCGCGTTGAAGGGGACAATCGCGGCAGGTCAGGCGGGCATGGCCTCGGACTCTCCCAGGTCGCGGAGATCGCTCGAGCCCACCGCGGCCGGGTCGTCTGCGAGGAGGGCATCGAGGGTGGCTCTCGATTCGTCCTCCGCCTCCCCGCCCGATAGCCGGCGCATCGTCCACTTTACGGATAGGTTGGACCTCTCAATGAACGGTCGCCGAGGATCTGAAATGCGTTGCCTGTGCGTCGCCACGGCCGCCCTGCTGCTATCGGCCTGCACGAGCAGCTCGGACGACACCGCATCGGTGGAGCCCGGTGATGGCGCCGTGGGCACGAGCGAGCCCGGCACGACGCTGCCGACCGGCCCACGCGGCACGGACGAGGGGCACGTCACCCTCATGGCTCTCGCACCACAGGCCCAGCTCGGTGCGCAGAATCTCCTGGCCGGGGTGTTCACCGAGGCCGACCGCGGGTGGCTCAACCTCGCTCAATGCCTCACACGACCGAGCACGTACTGCGTCCAGGAATACCCGGTCGATCCTGGAACGTGGGTGCCGATCTCCACCTACGACGACCAGATCGGCGACGCGATTCTCACGCGCGACTTGGGACCGACGCTCCAGCTCGGCCCCTTCACGGCAGAGGCCACCTGGGATGCCGATCGAAACCTTGGGTACTACCTCACGGATCTTGGCATGCCATCGTCCATACCGGAGACCCTGGGCCTCACGCTGGGCGGGGGTGACTGGCCGGCCTACAGTGGCGAGAGCGACATCGAGATGGCCAGCCCCATGGTGGTCTACGAGCCCGACCCCCGCAGCGGGCACACCTTCCACAGCGCCAATCCTGTCCCCCTGCGCTGGGAGCCTGGCGGTGTAGGCGACGTGTACCTTGCCGTCGTCACCCCCAACGACAGTCGCCTGTTCCACCTCGAGGACACGGGCGCGTACGACCTCGACTTCGCAGACTTCGACCTGTGGGACTACTCGCCCGTGACGCTCGCTCTCGGGCGCTGGACGTTCGGAGAGGTGGAGATCGAGGGCAACCGCGTGACGCTGCAGGTGCAGTCCGACCAGTACATCCACGGCGAGTTCAGGGACGTCGAGGGCCGCGAGGAGCTCCGCCCGGCAGCCAACTGCGAGGAGGCCGAGGTGATGGACGTTGTCCGCCCCGGCACCTACTACGGCGACATCAGCGACCTCGGCTCGGACAACAACCCGGGTGCGTTCGGCTGCACGGGCTACAGCGCCTCGGGGCCCGACGGACTGCTCAAGGTCGGCCTCGAGCCCAACCAGTACGTCGAGTTCGTCTACCAGCTGCCGCAGGACGACGCCTCTGTCTACCTGGCCGAAGACTGCTACCGCGCCGGTGCGACCTGCCTGGTCGGCTCCGACGGCACCGGCACGGACGCCGAGGTGTTGTCCTACTACAACGAGAGTGACGAGCGGCAGACTCTCTACCTGGTGCTCGACTCGGTCAAGTTCCCAGGCTTGCCGGCCGTGACCGATCTCTTCACGCTCGACGTGTCGTTCACCGACCTCCTCACTGACGTGCTCTACCCGGAGTGCGTCGATGCCATGGACGCCCCGTACCTCGAGACGGGGGCCTACGTCGGGGATGTCGCTGGCCATGCGAACGTGCTCGATCCGATCGGCATCCCGACCTGTCTCGTGTCAGCTCCGGGCGGTGAGGGTATCGCCCCGGTGCAGCTCGCCCCGTACGAGCGCGTCACGGTGGAGGTCAGCATGCCCGGCAGCGACCCGATTCTGTACTGGCTGTACCAGTGCAATCTCGTCGAGAGCTGCGCCGGTTACGCCGATACTCAGCACGATTCTTTCGAGAGCATCGTCTGGGAGAATGACACACCGTTCACCGAGAATCGATACCTGGTGGTCGACAGCGCGGGGCTGTCCGGCGAATACTACCTGTCCGTGGTGGTGGAGTGACGACGGATCCCATGCGCAACTGGTTCGAACTCGTAGCGGTAGTCGGTCTGCTCGGGTGTGGCTCGAGCGGCGGCGGAGCCGCGTCCAAGTCTGACACTGCAGCAGCGCTCACTGAGCCCGCAGTGTCGGTCGACGACACGGCGATGCGTACAGAGGACATGGGGCACATGATGCTCGTGAGCCGCGTCAAGGACGGCGTGCGCTCCCGCGAGCTGTATGGGCTCTTCGTCGACTTCCACGAGGACTACCAGAACCTCGCCCGGTGCGCGGTCGATCGGTCCACCTGCTACAACGTCACGCCGGCACAGCCGGACCAGTACATCGACCTCGACCCACGGAACGAGTTCCCGTTCGATCGAGAGTTCCGATACGTCGGCTTGGATGTCGGTCTCGGCCCCTACGGGGCGTCGTACTTCTACGACCCCGCATCCGGCGGCGCCTACTACTATGGCGACGTGACCGAGGCCGAGCCCACCTACGGTCCAGTCGGTGCGCGCTTCGGTGTCGAGTGGGGTGACTACTCCGGCACCGAGGACATCAGCCTCAGCGCGCCCATCGAGGTCGTCTCGCCGCCCAACGGTGCACCGCTCAAGTTTCCTAACGGCGAAGACATCGTCTTCGAGTGGACGCCGACCGGCGAGGGCCAGGTCTTCCTCCAGATCTCGTCATTCAACTTCGAGCGCCTGTACTGGCTCGCCGATGATGGCTACCACTCCCTCTCGGTCGACTCCCTCGGGTACGGCGACCAGGACCAAGTGGTCGAGTTCACACTGTCGCGATGGTCCTCCACCACGGTCCGCCATGACAACAACGAGCTCGTCGTCAGTGACGTGTCGGAAGTCGCCTGGACTGGCCGATACTTCAACAAGGGCTCTCGCGTGGAGCTCGAGCCGGCCGACAGCTGCCTCGAGGCACAGGGGATGGCTGCGATCACGGACTCAGGAACCTACTGGGGCCGACTCGGTGGCTACCGCAGCGACATCGACCCGGGAGCAGGCAACCCCTGCACCGGCTTCAACGCGCCGGGCAACGAGGGCATGATCGCCATTGATCTCGATCCCCTCGAGATCATGACCGTCAACTACCGGCTCGAGATCGGTGATGCGAGCGTGTATGTCGTCGAGGACTGCTCCGACGGTAACTCCTGCCTCGCAGGCGCCGATGCCACCCTTCTCGGTGACCTAGAGAGCTTCCAGTACTTCAACAACACCGAGGCCCCCCAGCGCCTCTACCTGGTGCTCGATGCCTACGAGAACCAGAGCGGGGGCCGTGCTCTCGGGACGTTCGAGCTCGACATCAACATCGACCAGCTCATCGACCCCGACCTGCACGACTCGTGCCCCGATGCACAGATGCAGACCGAGGCGACCGGTCCGGGGACCTACTACACCGACTACCTGCCCTACACGAACCAGCTGAATCCTGGCCCGGGCGGGTGTACGGCAAGCTCGCTGTCGGGACCCGAAGCGATGACCAAGGTCACGCTGCAGCCCGGCGAGACGCTGGTGGCCACCGTGACGATGCCCGGCGGCGACCCGGGCCTCTACCTGCTTTACAACTGCACGAACGCGTTCAGCTGCCCAGTCGGTGCCGACGCTCGAGGCGATGGCGTCGAGGCCATCGGCTACATCAACAACACGGCCATCAGCGAGACCCTCTACCTCGTGGTGGACTCGAAGTACGGGATGCTTCCCTTCTTCCTGACGGTCGACATCCAGTGAGCCGCGACGGCTCCTGACCCTCTCGCTCGTGAACCCCGGGGGACCCGTGGAAGGTCAAACGCATGGCGACATTCTCGTCGTCGAAGATGACAGCACCATCGCAATGGGACTGGTCGCTGCACTAGAGCACGAGCGCTTCATCGTGCGCCACGCCGAGAATGGCGAGGTCGCGCTCGAGGCCGTTCGGACGCGCTCCCCTGACCTCGTGCTCTGCGACATCATGCTGCCGGGTATCGATGGGCTGAAGGTCATGCGCACCATCAAGTCGGAGTACCCCGGCATTCCCGTGATCATGCTCACCGCCAAGAGCGACGAGATCGATCGGGTGATGGGCCTCGAGATGGGCGCGGATGACTACGTCACGAAGCCGTTCTCTGTCCGAGAGGTGATCGCACGGGTCAAGGCCCGCCTGCGCGAGCGCGACCCGGACCCCCGCACGCCGAACAACTTCAGCTTCGGCAACGTCAAGGTCGACCTTCGACGACGCGTCCTCTGGAAGAACGGCGAGGAGTCTCACCTCACCACACACGAGTCCGGCACCCTCGGCTACCTGATCACTCATCGAGGGCGCGATGTGAGCCGCGACGAGCTCCTGCGCGAGGTCTGGGGCTACACGGCCGCCCTGACCACGCGGACGGTCGACAACCAGATCTTGAAGCTGCGTAAGAAGATCGAGGACATTCCCAGTCAGCCGCGGCACATCCTCACCGTGCACGGCACGGGCTATCGCTTCGAGCCCTGATCGCGTGGGCCCCTCGATGCAGCCCAGTGGCTCGCTCCTTGAGCGAGACATCCAAGCGGGGCCGAGCGGACTTCGCCTGCGGCTCTGCGAGTGGGGCGCCGGAGAGCACACCACGGTGATCCTCCACGGCTTCCTGGAGCAGGGAGCCGCGTGGGACGCTGTGGCCAGGCAGCTCAGCGGACGCGTGCTGGCGCCCGACCATCGCGGGCACGGACTCTCGGAGCACGTGGGGCGGGGCGGCTTCTACCACTTCTGGGACTACGTCTCGGACCTCGACGCTCTGCTCGAGGCGGAAGCCGCCGGCCCTGTCGACCTGATTGGACACAGCATGGGGGGCACGATTGCGTGCCTGTTTGCCGCTACGCGGCCCGAGCGCGTCCGCCGCCTTGTCCTCGTCGAGGGGCTGGGCCCCCCCGACATGTCGAGCCTGCGACTCGCCATGGCCCGCACCTCCCTGGAGCACCAGCGGAGCCCACCGCGGCACCGCGGTCTCGCGAGCCCCGAGGCGGCGGCAGAGCGGATGCGCCGGTACAACCCGTCGCTCGCGGAAGAGACCGCGCTCCGCCTCGCGCGCCGAACCACTCGGCAGACCGTACCGGACGACCCAGCGGTCGACCCTGCACACCCTGGCCCCTGGACCTGGACCTGGGACCCCCTGCATCGCGCCAGGAGCCCGCGCGCCTTCGAGGCTGACACCTTCGGCACGTTTCTAGAGGCCATCGAGGCCCCGACACTCGTCGTCGACGGCGCGCGCTCGAGGTTTCGCCCAAGCGACGGCGAGAGCCGGCGCGAGAGACTACGAGACGCCCAGCACGTCGAGATCCCCGACGCTGGTCACCTGATCCACCACGATGCTCCAGACGCACTGGCGGCCGTCGTCATCGCTCACCTCGGGAATCCCTGATGGACCCATACACCCTGTCGGACACCCTCGAGGCACTTGCGGACGCAGAGACCGCGAGACGCCAGCGCAAGCAGGCCCAGCCACTGCGGGGCATTCGCGGCACTCCCCTGGCGGAGGTGGCCCGAATCGCCGCCGCCGCCCAGCAGGAATCACCAGCGCGCCTTCCCGAGCACGCCGCGGAGCTCGGTGAGCTGTTCGCGGCCGCCTGGGAGGACGGACTGGTCGCCATTGGCCTGCTCGCAGCCACCGTCCCCGACTCACCGCACGATGCTCTCGATGTCGGCCTCGACTGGCTGGGACGCATTGACGACGTAGCCACGGCAGATGCTCTGGGTTGGCTGGTGCTCGGCGGGGGCTGCCTCGCGTCTGGTGAGCCGCTGAGTTCACTCGGCAAGCCGATGCACGTCGCCGCCAAGCGCGCCGTCGTCATGGCTGCCATGGCCGCTCTGCCCGAGCCCTTGGAGGGTGCATCGGCCGCCGCGCTTCGCTCCAAGCTGTCCCAGCGCCGCGTGGCCTGGGTGGATTCGCCGCAGTCCGAGGTGATCGCTGAGCACCTCAACGGCTGGCTACGCGACGAGATGCCTCCCGTGCGGAAGGCCGTGCGCCGAGTGCTCCGGGCCTGGACCAAGTGGGACCCAGCAGCCGTCACGGCCTGGGGCGACGCCGTCCGTGGGGGCCTCCCGAAGATGCTGCGCGCCGAGGTCGAGCGAGCCCGACGACGCGCCGCACGGATGACCTCTTGAGCAGCACCCTCATGCTGCCCGTGGTGGGGTGCGTACTCCAGGTCGCGGAGGTGTCGGTCGAGCGGGTCGACGGTGCATGGCTCGAGTCGATGTCTCTCGAAGTCGGTGCCGATCCCGGCTGTGCATGGGTCGATGTGCCGCTCCCGCCCCGCGTGCAGGTCGCGACTCTGGGTGGGCGGCTGCAGCTCGGCGACGGCCGACGCTCTCGCCTCGCTGAGGCTCGCTTCGAGGCACGCCCACGGCGCCTCGATGGCACCGGCGCCCTCCGCATTCACCTCCCCGACCTGCTCGCTGGAGACCGAGCAGTCATCGAGCTGGAGCGACGCTGGGCACGCCCAGACGCCTACACCTGGAGGCCCCATGGATCCCGTTGGGCCAGCATTATAGGGAAGAACCTCACGTGGGACGTCAGGGGTGCTACGCACGATCAGCGCCGCGATGAGGCCTGGGTAGAGACCCCTGGGCCAGAGGTCCGGGTTCAGCTGTCGACCGCTGAGACAACCCCGTGGATCAATCCCGATGCGGCCCTAGCCCCTCCCTCGGTCGAGCCCGAGTGGTCGCGACATCTCGTGCTCGAGGTGCCCACGACCGATCCCCAGCGTGCCCTCTACCCAGGCGGCGGCTCCTCAGTGAGAGTGCAAGAGCGCCTCTCATTCTCCGCCGAGGCACGGGACCGCGGCTGGAGGATTCCTGCGCCCGGCGCGAGGGACCTGTCGGTCCGTGTCACGCCGAGCCGCGAGGCCGCACAGGTTCGTGCCGACGATGCGGGGATCCTCGTGCGTGTCGCCAGCAGCGAGGGCCCCGCTGACGTGCTGGTCGAGTACCGCCTCGACGATGCGCCGACCTTTGGGGAGGCCGAGCCGGGCCTCACCCTGTCGGTCGAGGCACCGGGGGGCAACATCCGCTGGGAGCAAGAGCGCCTGTGGAGCCTCACCGACGTCCACCAACGACCGATCTTGCCCGCGCGAGAGGCCCTTCTGAAGGCCCTAGACCGCCGCTTCGCCGCGGTCTCCATCCCGGAGCCCGGGCTTCCGTCCCGACTCCGTGGTCGTGTTCCGACCTGGGACCTTGCAGCAGAGCTGGTGCCGACACTCCTCGAGCGCGCAACGCCTGCACCGCTGGCGCTTGATCCCGTCCTACCTCGCAGACTGGTCGCCGCCCGGAAGTCGGGTGTCCTCACCGAGGTCGAGGCAGCGCTCATCACGTGGCTCTACGCGATGCAAGCGCGCCTGGAGGCCAGCTGGCTGCTTGTTCGCGCTGCCTCGGAGGGTCCAGGCGGCGGGGTGAGCCTCGCCGGCTACGATCATGCACTCGTCCAGATCGGAGAGGGCGACTCAGCCCGCTGGCTCGATCCGAGCTGCGCCGTCTGCGGGCCCTTCGAAGTCCGTCCGGAGCTCGAGGGAGGCAGTGTCCTGGCTCCTCGTGGCGTGCGTGGACCCGAGCCGACAACCGGCTCGTGGACCGTGGTGGTTCAGCCCGAGCAGGTCGCTTGGGAAGCCTCCGGTCCAGCAGCACTGGAGCTGCGCCGGTGGCTGCAGACCCTCCCACTCGCGGAGCACGACGCCGCACTCGCCGAGGCGATGGGGGGCTCGGCGGCCACCTTGCTCGACAGCCGCGACGTGAGCACTCTCGGCGCGCCTCTCACGGCGCTGGCCCAGCGCGCCGAGGGTCCCCTGCCCCTGCCCCTCGATGCTCCCCCTGCGCGCAGTGACGGCACGACCTGGCTACCGTGGGTCGGTAAACGCACCCTGCGCGTCGAGGATCCGACGCTCGGTGTCCCCGAGCCCTTCGCGGGCGACGCCATCGACCTCGCCGTCGACGGACGCACCATCGTACTGTCGGTGCGGGAGCGCGCCCTGTCCCGAGCGGACGCCGAGGCGCTCGCTCACGCAGCCCGCGCAGTACGCACGCCACTCGCCAGCCCGTAGGCGAGCGCTCCCAGGGCGACCACCCAAGCCCCAAGCGCGGCCAGCAGCCAGAGCGTCATCGCGAGTGGGCGCATTCCGAGCCCCGCGAGCAGCACAGCCGTTCCCCACGTGGCCGCCGTGCACAGGCTCGTGCCTCCAATCAGACCAGCGCCGAGCCAAGACTCCGAGGCCACCTCGCGACGCCCGAGCGTTGCTGCCGTCACTGCGACGATGCACAGGCCGACCACGACCACGGCGAGCGGCTCATAGGCGGCGCGCTGAACGGCCGCGACGGC
Source organism: Pseudomonadota bacterium (assembly GCA_002862545.1). Lineage (GTDB taxonomy): Bacteria > Myxococcota_A > UBA796 > UBA796. Next base: position 13,852 of record PKDJ01000147.1, on the reverse strand, counting down.
CTCCAGCTTACCTCCGGGCTCAGCTCTGCCCACCACCGCCTGAGCCTGGAGAAGCCACGACGAGGACGAGGCCAGCGGGAGCGCCAAGACCAGACTCGCGAGGACGGCAACGGTCTGCTGCCACCGGGCCGCTCCGGATCGACCGTGCACCAGCACCCAGACGACGGCCCAGAGGGCCGCGAACACACCCAGCACACCGCCTGCGCCGATCCAGAGAGGAGATTCCATGTATGCCGGCTAGCCGATCGCCCCCAGGACGCGCCAGAGCAACCGCGACCTGGCGAGCGCTGCAGACCCGTGCGCCGCGGAGCAATTTCCAATACGGCTTGATCATGGCCGACCTGCAGATCAACGACCGCCTGGTCATTCCTGCCTCAGAGCTCTCCTGGCAGTTCTCTCGCTCCGGAGGGCCGGGCGGGCAGCACGTCAACACCACCGAGAGCCGTGTTCAGCTCCGCTTCTCGCTGGGACGCTCCGTCGCGCTCACTCATCCGGTCAAGCGTCGGCTGCGACAGGCCAAGCCCCGGTGGTGCACCGAAGATGGCGACCTGCTCATCTCGTGCTCCGCACACCGGTCGCGGCACCGCAACCAAGAAGAAGCGCTTGCTCGCCTGGCGGATGCCATCCGAGCTGCCCTCGTCCGGCCCAAGTCGCGTCGGGCGACCAAGCCCTCGCGAGCCAGCAAAGAGCGCCGCTTGAAGAGCAAGAAGCAGCGCGGGTCCGTGAAGGCCAATCGCGGCCGTGTGCGTCGCGACGACTAACGACTGCTCTCAGTGCACGACGGAAGAGGTCTCGGCCACCGGTGTGAGCTGCGCCTTCAGTCCAAGCCGGCGTCCGAGCGACCACCATCGCCCGATACCGGGCGGCATGCGGTCACCCTCAACAGCCGACCGCACGGTCTCCGTTCCATCACGCAGCGTCAGCCCATCGCTCTCGAGCAACGCCCGCCAGTGCCACCACCGACAGTCCGACCACTCGAGGAACACCATGGCCTCGGGCACACGGGGCCCGCTGCTCGAGTCTCGGGAGCGCACCCGCCCGATCACGCCCACAGCCTCCGGCGGCCCCCCGGGAGCGGTCGACCTCGACAGGGCAGCCAGGAACCTCTTGAGCGAGGCACCCGCACGAATCAGGGGGGCGAGCTCGACGATGTCGACGCCCTGGGCCCGAATCACCACGGCGACGGTCGGCGCGGCACCGCCCTGCAGAGCACGCCTCACGAGCGTGACGAGCTGCAGTCCCTCGGCGTCGTCATCGATGGTGTCGGGGCGCCGCTGCAGGCGACGCACTCTGAGCCTCATGGACCTTCCCTGTGTCCTGCGACCGCACAGCTAGACACCAGACCCTGCCCCAGCAAGGGCATACCAGGTACGTACTTCGGGCCCACGGTCGGCCACCTCGCGAGCCGCAGCAGCAGCCACAGCACCAAAGGCGAGCAGGGTCCGACGCCGACCGACGTGCACGACTTGACGGCAGGAAGGATGGGCCTCGAGCTCGTGAGCTCGCTCTCGCGGCACGACAAAGCAGGCGCGACCACTCGGCCCGAGCGAGCCGACCGCGACAGCGACGAAGTCGTGGAGTGTCGCCGTGCTCTCGGTGCGTGCGGCCGCACGCCAGGGGTCCGCTGCGCGGGGACCCGAGGCGGACGTGAAGAAGGGCGGGTTGGACACCACGAGGTCGACGGGACCGAGGGGCCCCTCGCTAACGTCGCGCAGCGTCAGACGGACACTCGCCGACACCGAGCTCTCCGCTAGCGTGTCTCGCCACAGCGGTCGCCACTCGGCCCGGACATCCACCCCGTGTGCAGGAACTCCCAGCCTACCGAGGAGGAGGGCCATCACACCCGAGCCCGTGCCGAGGTCGACCGCAGAGGCCGGAGGGGGGCCGAGCGACAGCGCGTAGCCGACCAGCCAGAAGGCCTCCGCGCCATAGCGAAAACCACGCTTGGGCTGATGAACGACCAGGCCCGGAGCAGGACGATCCGCCGTCGTCTCCACCTCAGTCGAGCGCTGACGCACCGATGTCGGTGCGGTGCTGTGACCCGGGGAAGCGCCAGCCTGGCAGCGCATCGTAGGCACGCGAGCGGGCCTGCGCGAGGTCGGAGCCGAACCCCGTGATGCCCAGGACGCGGCCCCCGTTCGTCCGGAGCGTGCCCTCGGAGTCACGTCGCGTACCCGCGTGGAAGGTGACCACCCCCTCTGATGCGGGCGGCTCCGGTATGGCGACTCCCTTCTCGGACGACAGTGGGTAGCCGCGGGACGCAAGCACGACGCAGCAAGCAGCATCTCGGAAGCTCGGACTGCCATCGGGCAGGCTCCCCGTAGCTGCTCCGTGCAGCCAGGGCAGCGGATCGTCCTGCCACATCGCCATCAACACCTGACACTCGGGGTCACCGAAGCGCACGTTGAACTCGAGCACCTTCGGCCCGTCGGGGGTGAGCATCAGCCCGGCGAACAGGACACCTCGGAAGGGCACACCCCGTCGGTCGAGCTCGCGAATCACAGGCTGATGGATCTGCTCCACCAGCGACTGGCACTCCCCCGGGGAGAGCAGTGGGCACGGTGCATAGGCTCCCATGCCGCCCGTGTTGGGTCCGGCACCGCCATCCCCCAGTCGCTTGTGGTCCTGGGCGCATGGGAGGGCGACGACGCGATCTCCATCCGTGAGCGCGAAGACGCTCACCTCGGGCCCCTCGAGCCGGTCTTCGAGGACCACCCGGTTCGCCGCGGCACCAAAGCGACCGCTCCACACGCCATCCATGGCGGCGGTGGCCTCCTGACCCGTGCGGCAGACGAACACGCCCTTACCGGCAGCCAAGCCGTCCACCTTGACGACGACGTTGCCTTCGCTGAGCCGAGCGCGCCCAGCCGCTACGCTGGCCGGGTCGTTCCGATCGACGACCACAGCTCGAGCCGTCGGAACGCCGACAGAGACCATCACATCCTTGGCAAAGGACTTCGACGCCTCGAGTCGCGCTGCCGCTCTGCGTGGACCAAAGCACGGAATTCCCGCATCCTGCAGACCATCCGCGAGCCCAGATGCGAGCGGGGCCTCTGGACCGACGATCACCAGGTCCGCCCCGACGGAGCGAGCCACGGCCACCTGCTCTTGGACGCGAGCAGCTGACCGAACCTCGACACCATCAGGCCAGCCTGGATTATCGCCGGTCACGACCAGCGAGCTCAGCCTGGGTGACTGTGCCAGTCGCCAGGCAATGGAGGCCTCACGACCACCTTTTCCCACGATGACGACCTTCATCCCGCCTCCGGACCGCCTCGCGCGGACGGCCTCCTATCCGAGACGACGACCCCGCGCAGCAGGCTGCCGCGTTAGGGCCGCGCGCCTCGGGGAGGTACGATGAGTGGCCAGCGCTATGCACTGATCTCGGTCTCGGACAAGTCCAATGTCGCCGAGATCGGCCGATCTCTCGCGGCATCCGGCCACACGATCTTGAGCACGGGTGGAACCGCCCGCGCCCTTCGCGACGCAGGAATCGAGGTCGTCGATGTCGCGGCGTTTACCGGCGCGCCCGAGATCATGAACGGACGGGTGAAGACACTGCATCCGCGCGTCCACGGCGGCATCCTGGGTGATCGCCAGAGACACGCCGACGAGGCGGCCTCGCACGACATTCCCTGGATCGATGCCGTGGTCTGCAACCTCTACCCGTTCGAGGAGCGAACCAAGGGAGGCGCAGACCTCGCGACCGCCATCGAGACCATCGACATCGGCGGCCCCACCATGGTCCGAGCCGCTGCGAAGAACCATGCGCACGTCTTGGTCATCGTCGATCCGGGCGACTACGCCCGCGTCGGTGCTGCGCTGACCTCCGGCGGCGTGGATGCCGCCCTGCGCACAGAGCTGGCGCTGAAGGCCTTTCGCCACACCGCTCGCTATGACGGCGTGATTGCGGACTGGCTGGCACGGCAGGCCGAGGCCCCTGCCCTGCCCCAAGAAGCCTCGATCCCCCTGCGCCTCGTGCAGTCTCTACGGTACGGCGAGAATCCCCACCAAGCCGCGGCCTTCTACGCGGACGCCGACACGTCGGGTCGAAGCCTCGCACGCGCGACGCAGCATCAGGGCAAGGCTCTGTCGTTCAACAACCTCGCCGACCTCGACGGTGCGCTGCGAGTGGCCTTCGAGTTCTCGGAGCCGGCAGCGGCCGTGATCAAGCACATGAATCCCTGTGGCTGTGCGACGGCTCCCGACCTCGCCAGCGCATTCGAGCGTGCACTCGCGGGCGACCCGGTCAGCGCATATGGCGGCATTCTAGCCTTCAACCGCACCGTCGACGGAGACACCGTGCGTGCGATCCGCAGGTCGCGGACTTTCTTCGAGGTCATCTCGGCGCCCGGATTCACCGACGAGGCCCGAGAGCTGCTCGCACCCCGGACGAAGCTTCGCGTCCTCGAGCTGCCTAGCGACTGGGCCGCGACCCGCCCGCCGGGCATGGACGCACGACGAGTCCAGGGTGGCTGGCTGCTTCAGGACTGGGATCTCGGCCGAGAGACCGAGTGGACGGTCGCCGGCGCGCGTCAGCCTGACGACGATGAGCTCCGAGCCCTCCGCTTCGCCTGGGCCGCATGCCGAAACGTGAAGTCCAACGCCATTGTTCTGGCTCGCGCTCTCCCGGATGGCGCCGCGCTCAATGGCGTGGGGGCCGGCCAGATGAGCCGTGTGGATGCCGTGCACCTGGCGGTCAAGAAGGCGACTGCCGAGGTCGCGGGCAGCGTGCTCGCGTCCGACGCCTTCTTCCCCTTCCCCGATGGCGTCGAGGTGGCCGCCGCTGCGGGAGTGAGCGCGATCGTCCAGCCAGGAGGCTCAATCCGCGATGAGGCCGTGATTGCGGCGGCCGACGCTGCAGGAGTCGCCATGGTGTTCACGGGAGCCCGACACTTCCGCCACTGAGCACTCGGTAGTGCGTCACTCGAACGCGATGTGGGCCGTCGACGAAGCCCTCGAGCAGGGCGGTCGAGCCCACGTAGGGACCGAGGACCCGAGCAGCCTGCTCGTCGAGCCAGAAAAACTGCCCCGTGTTGCGATCCTGGATTCCGACCTGGGCACCCATCTGCTGGAGCGGGCCGACCCAGGCCGGCAGGCCGTGTACACCCTCGCGCACACGCCAGTCACCGACACGCACCGTGCGAAAGATGCGCTGACCATCCACCTCGGCGATCAGACCGTCCAGCTCTGACAGGGGCTCTGAGGGGCCAAGAAGCACCAAGCGCCACCTCTCGCCGGTCACCTCTGTGAGGCGAACGCCCGGTCCAGAGCTGTCCACGAGACCCGTGGCGTGGAAGGCGCAGCCTGCAGTCGCGGCCCAGGTCGCGAGAGCGGTGACGCGCACTGCACGCCTGAACACCCTGCGCTCTTCCCCAGTCCATCTCCGCCGCAACGCGCCTCCCGCTCAACGCATATTCAAGAGGCACTGATGAAGCCCGCAAAGCCAGGGCCGCAGCCCGTTGACTCGGTCTGTCGCAGCGGATAGCCTCAAGGTGCTCGGAATGTCTCCTCGCCCTCCGGGTCCCAAGCCGAACGCATGCTTCTTCCCAAGAAAGTAGGGAACTTTACCCTCATGCGACGGCTCCGTTCCGACGGAGTCACGGACTCGTTTGCGGCGATTCTCGACGACCCAGCAGGCTGTCAGGTCATTGCGCGGCGGCTGTTGCCCCACGTACTGCGCGACAAGGAACAGCTCAGCGGAATTGAGTCACGCGCACGCGACCTCGTCAGCGTTCGCCATCCTTCACTCGTGCCAGTGCTCGACTACGTGGCGGTAGGAGAGGATCGCTACGTGATCGAGGAGTGGGTCGATGCCGTCCCCATCGCGGCGTTGCTCCAGCACCTGCGTGAGTCGGACGCAACGCTTCCTCACAACGTCTTCCTGAACCTCGCGACGCAGATCTGCAATGGGCTCGAGGCGCTACACAGCCGAGCCGGCGAGTCGACGGCCTCCGAGAATGTGCTTCACACGGCACTGTCACCCAGTCGGGTCTTGGTGCGGCAGTCCGGGAAGGTCGTCATCGGAGGCTATGGGCTGATCCGCTCGCCCACTGCGACCCCCACGCGCGGGGTCGGCGATGCAGTCGCCACCCGCCTCGAGTACCTGTCGCCGGAGCAGACGCACCCCGGCCAGCAGCTCACTCCGGCCTCGGACATCTTCAGCCTCGGCACCGTGCTGTACGAGCTTCTCACGAACAGGCCCATGTTCCGGGCAAAGAGCAATCTGCAGACCATTCATCGCGTGCGACGCGCAGAGGTCACCTCTCACCTTCTCGAGGTGAAGGAGCTGCTGCCGGGCCTCGACCGGGTGCTCTACCGCGCACTGTCGCTCAATCCTCGGCACAGGTACCAGAGAGCCTTCGTTCTTCGCGAAGACCTGCGGGGCCTGATGGCAGGCTTCTCGTTCGCCAACATCGAGGAGGAGACCCAAGCCGTGCTTGGTCCCTTGTTCGCGACGCGGAGCGCGGACTCCATCGGAGAGGCACTGCCCGCCCTACCGCCAGAGCTCGGCGAGACCACGGCCTCATTGCTCGAGCCTCCAGAGCCCGACGCCGCCGAGCCCCCGCCGTCACCGGGGACCCCGGAGCCTGCCCCGAGCATGCCACTCCCCGCCACCGGCGCCTCCGTACCCGCTCCAGAAGCCTTCGAAGGGGAGTCCGTCACCGAGGTCAACGACCCGCAGCAGCGCACCTGGCCCGCCCCGTCCCTCTCACTCGAGGTCGAAGAGCTCTCGACCTCGGATGTCGCCCCGGACGACGACCCCGGGACGGCCTGGTTCCCTCGCCCCAGGTCCACAGAGCTCGGAGCGGACGCACCCCCTCCCGACATCAACCCCCTCGACCCCGAGGCGCTCGCACAGCCCGGCCACGAGCCGAGCAGCGCCAGTGGATTCGAGGACGAAGTCAACACTGAGGTCAAGCCGACCGCCAAGCCCGCGGCGGCGAACGACAACAGAGGCAACGAGCCCTCCCCGAGCGGAGAGAAGCAGCGCCAGAAGAAGGCTACAACGCCCGAGCCTCTCGCCACCGAGGTGGCTGCCCCAGACGACCATGCTGCAGGCCCGCCGGCCGCGGCTGCTGACGACGACGACGACGACCTGCTCGACTGGAAGCGCAGCAGCGGTAGCAACTCCGGAATCTGGCTGCTGGTCGCCGGAGCCGTGGCGGCCGCTTCACTGCTGCTCTGTCTCGGTCTCGGCGGCACCGGTGCTCTGATGGGCTCCTCAGCGCCACAGGAGGCCGAGCTGGTTGCAGCCTCCAGCGCCGAGCCCCCCGAGGGGGCACGGCAGGCGGCGCCTGTACCCGCTTCGGAGCCCACGCCTGCCTCGGAGCCTGTCCCCGCAGTGGAGCCCGAGCCCGAGCCCGAGCCCGAGCCCGAGCGTCTCCCTCAGCCGACGACCGCCCCGACGCCCACGCCGAGCCACTCAGTGGCCGCTGCATCGACACCAGCCCGCAGCACTCGCTCCGCAAGCGCACCGCCTGCTGCGAGCCCGAGACCCGCACCTTCGCCGCCTCCTGCTCCACTCCGCACACGGCCGAGTGCAGGATTCGCCGCAGCGTCGCGTCCCACAGCTCCAGCCGCCGAGTCGGCCTTCCCGGAAGACTCTGTCGTCGAGCCGCTCATCGCGACGACTCCAACCACGCCCGAGCCCCCGACCAGCCTGGAGGCCTACACAGAGGCCGCTTATGCCGGACGGCTCTCTGCCGACGAGCGCGCCACATTGGAGGCCATCACACCCGACGACGAGGACGAGTTCAGCCGAGCCAATACCTTGCTCTACGAAGACGCAAAGGCTCGTGACTCCCTCGAGAGTCGTGCCCAATACCTCGCCGCCTTGTTCTCCCTCCCGGCAAATCGCTACCGACCCGAGCTCATCATCGAGGACGCCGAGCTCTCGATTCGCAAGAAGGACTGGCAGCGTGCGCTAGAGCTGGCGGGTCGGGCGGATCAATACTGGGCTCGCATGCCCTCGGAGCTGATCTTCACGCGCCGCGCGCTGATCCACGAGATTCGTGCCCAGGCCTTCCTCGGACAGTTCTACGCCTCGGGCGGAGATGAGCTGGGAGCCCTGGAAGATGCCATTCGTGGCTGGCAGCGCTATCGCGAGCACGTCGCCCGTCGTCAGCGCGCCGATCTCCTGTCGCGGGCCGACAGACAGCTCTCCAGGCTCTACGACATGCAGGAGCGGCTGCAGTAGCGATGAAACTCCTCCTACCCCTGCTCATGGCGCTCATGCCGACCTCTGCGTCGGCAGCACGCAACCAGATCTCCGGCATCGTCACCGACCGGAATGGAGCACCTGTGCAGCGTGCAATCGTGGCGCTCGAGCCCGGCAACGTGCAGCTGGTCACCGACCGGGACGGCCGCTTCGTCATCGATTACCTCCGCGACGATGAGGGGGAGCGGGGCCGCCTGAAGCGACGCACGAGCTACAAGCTGGAGGTCTTCCGGCCTGGGTTCCACGCGCGCTCGGTGGAGTTTTTCTACAGAGGGGGTCCCGTCGAGGTCGATGAGATCGCACTCGTCGAAGAGACCATCGACGTGCACGACCACGGAGAGTCGCTGGACCGAGACCTCTACAGCGCACCCACTCAGAGCACCGGCGCCACCTACGAGGGCCAATGAAACCGTACCTCCCGTGCTGCCTGCTGGCATGGATGGCCTGCACGCCTGTCGCCCCCACTCCGCCCTCGGCCCCGCCGAGCGTCGAGGGCGCGCCTGCTGCAGCCCCTGTCGCTGCGAGCCCCGACCTCCGCGAGTTTGGCTGGATCTCCGAGGCCACCCGGTCTCCCACAACCTTCACGGCGCTGCTGGCGGACGACCGCGACGGCTGGATCGCCCTCCACGCCAACGACTACGAGCGCGCAGCGGACCGCTTCGAGACTCCTACGTCCCGAGCTCGAGCCGAGTGGATGCTCGCCCTGCTGCATCATGATCTTGCTCGCCTGACGGGCTACGCCGTCGAGACCTTCTTCTCCGAGTGGGACGCCCGCAGTGGCCTGCCCGACGAGAGTGCAGCGACCATGATCGCGACACTTGGCTCCTTCTGCTCTGAGAGCGGCGCACTGTCCGGCTGGGCCAGCCGCTGCAGTCCCGAGGCGCCAGGCTTCGCGATGGCCCAGGAGATCGCCCGAGGACGCGCCCCGTGGGACCACGTTGGCGTGGATGTCTACGGCAAGCGCATGGCGCTGCACCGTGCGGCCCGCACCTCCGGAGCCCTCGACGGGCTGCTCGCCGCTGCGGTGCAGCCCTTGGTCGTCGAGCCCGTGGGAGACTTCGAGCGAACCTTCTTCGATCCCTGTCTGCACCGGACGCTGGCTGATCACTGGACCAATCGCACCGCCATGAGCCTCGGCGGAGAGGGCTGGCGCGCGATGGCTGGCTTCTCGGACCTGGGGCTGGCTGGAAGCCTGTTCGCACCCTGGCTCCACGCCAGTGACCTCGATTCCGAGCTGCGAGCAGCAGACATCCCAGGAGTCATCGGCGCCCGCGCGCCCTCCCTGCGTCGGCTCGGGGTCGGCACCAACCCGCACGCCGGTGACGACCCCGTGAGTGCTCGGGAAGAGGTCGCCTCTCTCGACAGGGGCTTGGCCGACTGGCGGGCAAGCCTCAGCGAGGGCGCGAGCGACGAGGGCCTCGCCGTCCTCGAAGATCTCCGACTCATCGAGCGCTACCGCCAAGAGTACCTGACGACGCGGGCGCGGTACGCGCTCCTCGCGGAGCGTCCACGGCAGGCACTCGCCTACCTCGAGGCTGCTCGCGATCCGTCCGATCCGACTGTGGGCGCCGCCAACTCTCCCGTGCTCTGGGCACTCCTCGCTGAGGCGCAGCTCCACGCCGGACGGGCCCGTGCGGCGCTCGATGCCTTGCACGTGTTGTCCGGCACGCACCCTGAGGTCCTCGGACTCCGAGAGGTCGTCGGAAGTCTCGCCGTCCTCCGGGGCCTTGATCGAACCGGCGACTCCAGAGAAGAGTAATGCTGCAGTTGGTCCTCCCCCTCTTGCTCTCCGCCGCGCTCGCCGTCGACACCCCGGTCCGGTACGCCGAGGACCGTGCTCCCGCGATCGTCAACCCGCTGTTTGCGACGTCGATGTCCGAGGCCCGACTCCACGAGCTCGTCTTCGAAGGCCTGTTCAGCGACGACCATGACCTGCGCTCCGCTCCGCAGCTCGCCGAGAGCTTGGAGCTGGCGGAGGACAAGCTCACGGCGACCGTGCGCCTGCGGCAGGGGGTTCGCTGGCACGATGGTGAGTCCTTCGATGCGGACGATGTCATCTTCAGCGTGCGGGCCATGAGTGACGCCGCAACAGCCTCTACGGAGGCCGGCCGCACCGCCTGGATCTCGGAGGTCACCGCACTCGACCCCCACACGGTGCAGCTCACGTTCGTCGCGCCCGAGCACTCCCCGCAGGACAAGCTCCACTTCAAGATCCTGCCCGAGCATCGCCTTGGGGAGCTGCCCATCAAGCGCACGCATCCTTTCCGGAACCGCCCCGTCGGCACGGGTCCGTGGATGGTGCAGGCCTTCAACGAGGACAGCAGCATCTCGCTGAGTCGCTTCGCCGACCACTGGCGACCGGCATCGCTGAGCGAGCTCTCGATGCGGGAGGTCTCGGACAAGAACTACCAGTCGAAGCTGCTGCTCTACAAGTCACTGGACCTGCTCGTCCGCGTCCTGCCGCGAGACCTCGCCCCGCTGCAGAACGACCGGAACATCGAGCTCTACCCATACCAGACCAACTCATGGTGGTACGTAGGGTTCAACCTCTCCGATGTGCGCCTGAAGGATGCACGTGTGCGCGAGGCTCTCGCGCTGCTGGTCGACATCCCAGAGCTCCTCCGCCCCATTGGCACCGGAGAGCTGGTCACTGGCCCCTTCGTGGTGTCGTCACCGTACTACGACCATGGCGTCCCCAAGCGCGAGACCGATCCCGATCGCGCAGGTGCCTTGCTGCGGGAGGCCGGGTACTCCTTCGACGGAAAGCGGTGGCTCGACGCATCCGGGAGCCCCCTCCGCGTGCGACTTGCCAGCCAGGCCGACCTCGAGACGAGCCAAGACGTCGTGGTCAACCTGCAGTCACAGCTGCAGAACCAGGGCATCGTCGTCGAGCCCGAGTTCTTGCGACGGGCCGAGTGGAAGCAACGCGTCTGGCGTGAGCGCGACTTCGATCTCATCCTCTCTCAGTGGTCCTTCGACCGGAACGAGGATGTCTACGAGCAGTTCCACTCATCGGGCGGGCGGAACTTCGTCGGATACGCAAGCGCGGAGGTGGATCAGCTGCTCGACGAGGCACGCAACACGACCGACCCGCAGGTCAAGAAGCAGCAGCTGCGGAGAGTCCACTCGGTCATCGCTGCGGACATCCCGATGATGTTTCTCTGGACCCTCGACAACTATGCCGCAGTGTCCAGCAAGGTCGGCTCGGTCGAGATCCACCCGTTCTATTTCTTCACCTGGGCCACCGACTGGACCCTGCGCTGAGCGTCTCGCCAGAGGTGACCACACGGCACGCCACCCAGCTCGGGCAGGCTGCCCTGCGGATCTGCGGAAGATGGCTCACGACAGTCGTGGGCGTCGCCGCGCTTCTCTTGCTCTTGGTCGAGATGGCTCCCGGTGACGCCATCGATCTGCTGCCGGACGGCGAGACCCTGCGCGCCGAGCTTGAGAGACGCTGGCATCTCGGGCGGCCACTGCCAGAGCGCCTCCTCCTGTGGCTGCTCAGCGCCCTGGGCGGTGACCTGGGTACCTCGTGGACGATCCGTCCAGGTGCTCCCGTCAGCGAGGTGCTTCGTGGGCCCGCACTCGCCTCACTCCTGCGGCTGCTGGCCGCCCTGATGACATCCGCCGGTGTGGCCCTGGCCCTGGCATGGCGCTCGGCGGGTCATGCGTCATGGCTTCGCCGCCCTGTGCACGTCCTCAGTCTCGCCCCTGTGTTCCTCCTGGCTCACCTGGCCGTCGCCGGACTGAACGCCAGTGCATGGAGCCTGATGGAGGCGGGGTGGATCGATCGGCCCGCCTGGTTTGCCCTACCCACCGAACCCTCCGTCCTCCGCAGCTTCCTCGCCGTGGTCCTCTTGGCGCTGGGCTCCACCGCCCTCAGCGGACTCGTCACCGACCTCGAAGACGCGATCGCTCGGCTGCGCCACGCCCCGTTCGTCCTTGCTGCCCGGGGGCGCGGAGAGCCAGTCGACCCCATGATCCTGAGGAATCTCGTCCCGGTCGCCGCCGCTCTGCTTGCTGACAGGCTGGCCTTCTTCGTGGGTGGACTCGTGATCCTGGAGAAGGTGCTCCTGCTCGGAGGTGCCGGCTCCCTTCTCTGGAGAGCCTCTCTGGAGCGAGATGTCGCCCTGGTCCTTGCGATCGGCGTCGGCACGGGACTGGTTGTCGCCACGGGACGCCTCGCGAGCGACGCCCTTCGGGCCTACGCGGATCCCCGCCTGACCACGGCCCCGACGCGATGAGCATCGGACGCATGCTCCTGTCCTCTTGGAGCCCGAGCCGGCACCGGCTTCGGGAGCCAGGCACCGTGTTGTCCGCCATCGTCCTCCTCACCGTCGTCGTCGCGGGTCTCGTGGCCCCGCTCTTGGGCTACGAGCCAGGGCTGGACGTCGACCCCTCACGCATCTCTGAAGGGCCCAGTGTCTCTGCACTCATGGGCACGGACCACCTGGGCAGGAGTGTAGGATGGCGCTTGGCTCACGCCTGTCGTGCGTTCACCCTCCCCGGCCTGCTCGCCGCCATCACCGCGCTCGTACTCGGAGTTCCTGCCGGAGCCGTCGCCGGCTGGAGGACCGGTCTCCTCGCCAGCACGGTGCGCGTCCTGCTCGACATCGTGAGCGCTGTCCCGAGACTCGTGCTCGTCCTGCTCGTCTGCACGATCTTTGGGCCCGGCTTCGTGACCCTGGCACTCGCTGCTGGTCTGGCGTACGCACCGACGCTCGCAGACTCGATTCGCGTGCGCGTGCGTGACCTTCGGCTCGCTGGACATGTGGACGCATGGACCACACACGGGCTGAGCACGCCGAGGATCCTCTGGCTGCACCTCGTCGCCCTAGGCTGCGGACGCCTGGTGATTCGACGCCTGCTCGAGCTCTTCGCCTTCGTCCTCGTCCTGGAGACGACCCTCTCCTACATCGGAGGCTTCGGTGTGCCGGAGCCAACTCCTTCTTGGGGGAACATGCTGGCCTTCGACTGGGGCCACGACGGACACCTCGTCCCCCTCGTCGCTCCCGCCGTCGCGCTCTGGGCGACCCTCGCAGCGACGGCTAGAGTCGCCAGCGTGTTCGCGGAGTGCGAGACATGAGGTCCCTGGCCGTCCGAGATCTCACCGTGAGCGCCGGCGCACGCGTGCTCGTGCACGGTGTGGACTGGTGCGTCCAGGCGGGAGAGATCATGGGACTGACCGGACCGAGCGGAGGCGGCAAGACCGTGATCGCTCGCGCCTCGGTGGGGCTGCTCGATGCCGAGCCCGGGGTGACTCGCGGACAGCTGGAGCTCGACAGCGGCCATGGACTCGAGACCTGGACGCTGGTGCGCCCGTCGAGAGCCGCCGACCGATCACTCTCCGCGATTCGTGGTCGCGTCGCCACCTATCTTCCCCAGAACGCAGACCAGTGCCTCGACCCTCTCCGAAGCGTCGGCGCGCAGGTGCGCTCGGCGGCGGGCGGCGGCCGCCCAGAGCCTTGGCTCACCCAGGCTGGCTTCGAGGAGCCCACCCCGCTGCTGCGACGCTACCCACACACCCTGTCCGGCGGGATGGCGCGACGGGTCGCCATCGCCATGGCTCTCGCACGCGGGAGCGGCTTCTTGCTTGCCGACGAGCCCACCACCGGGCTGGACGCTCTCGCG
>PKDJ01000145.1 GCA_002862545.1 Pseudomonadota bacterium | reverse complement strand
CCTGATCAGCCTTCGGTCGGGAGAGCCCATCGCGATGGCTGGACTCTGGGAGAGCTGGACCCACCCACAGACCGCCGCCCGCATCCGCTCCTGCTCGATCGTCACGACCCGTGGCAACGACCTCATGAAGCCGATCCACGACCGGATGCCCGTGCTCTTGCCGGAGAGCCACTGGGACGAGTGGCTGGACCGCTCCAACCACGACACCGAGGCGCTCGAGCGCCTGCTGGTGCCCGCGCCGTCGAGCCAGCTAGTCGTGCGTCGGGTGTCGACGTTCGTCAGCAATGCGCGTCACGAGGGGCCTGACTGCCAGGCGCCCTACGAGGGAGACACGGCGTAGTCCCGCAGGCGTGGAAACGACGCTACCGCCAGCGCATGGTAGGCCGCGTCGCGCTCGAGGCCGATGGCTGCGACCCCGACCGCAGCAGCCGCAGCGACTGTGCTGCCGCTCCCGCAGAACGGGTCGAGGACGACGCCACGTCCCAGCGGCAGTGATGCACGGACGACCTGACGCAGAAACCGCTGTGGCTTCAGAGACGGATGATCCGCAAGCACACGCTCGCGCTTGTTCGTGGGCGCGCACCGAATGACATCCAGGAAGGGCTGCTCGTCAGAGATGCGCCGCAGTCCGCCCGTGCCCCACCGCCGAAGGTTGCTCGCCACGGTGCCATCGCAGGGCCGGCGAAAGAGCCCCCATGGTTCCCAGCCAGAGCGCGGCATCACGGTCACGTCCGGAAACTCGGCGTGGGCCCCCTTCGGCCGATCGCCCCCTCGCAGCGTCTGCACGAGCCGAATCACCTCAGCGCGCTTCTCGAGCGGGGACCGCAGCACCGCACCAAACGTGGCGGTGGAGAGCAGCGGGTTCGATGCCATGAAGAGATGCCCCCCAGGCACGAGGACCCGATGGATCTCCACGGCGAGCTGCTCGAAGAAGTCTGTCAGTCGCGCGAGATGGGCCGGCTTCAGGACGGTGAAGCGCGGCACGGGGCGCCGCTTGACGCCGTCGAGGGTGGGTGGAATGCGCCACACGCCGCCGCGACCGCCTCGCAGCTTGTCGTGATCCCGTTCCTCGAACTCCAGGAGACCGTAGGGCGGGTCGGTGACGACAGCATGCACGCTGCAGTCCGGGATGCTCCGCAGCCAGCCCAGTGCGTCGGCATGCACCAAGGCCGCACCCGGAGCGACGACCGAGCCACCGGCAAGCGTCTCGACGGCCGCGATGTCGTCCGCGTGAATCATCGGATACCGTCTGGCCCCATCACCTCGATCAACCTCTCGAACTCCGCGATGCTGTTGTAGACCTGAGCGCTGAACCTCAGCCACAGGCGCCCCTCGTGTGCGAAGAGCGGTACCTCGACCCGGTGCTCCTCCCACAGCCGTCGCCGCAGTGCATCTCCGTTCGCATCCGTCGCCTCGGTCTGGAAGGGCACCGGCAGTGTGGCCATCGCAGCCGACACCGACGCGGGAGCCGCACGCTCGACGCCCCACGCCGAGGATAGCCGGGCGAGGCCCGCCTCTCTCAGCTCTTCCTGGTAGGTCCGCATCGCATCGATGCCCAGTCCATCCAGGAACGACAGAGCCGCTGGGGCCGTGAGGAAGGCGCTGGGATCGCGGGTGCCTGTCCAGTCGAACTCGGCATGGAGTCCCTCGTCGAAGCCGTGGCTGATCACGGTCGGATGGAGCCCCTGTCGCCGGTCGGGCCGAACATAGAGCACGGCGCAGCCCTTGGGGGCGAACGCCCACTTGTGGAGGTTACCGACCCACCAGTCGGCACCGAGCGACGCCAGGTCGAGGGCGATCTGGCCGGGCGCATGCGCGCCGTCCACCAGCACAGGGACTCCCTCGGCATGGGCCTCGGCGACGATCTGCTCCACCGGCAGCACGGCCGCCATCTTGGAGGCGATGTGATCGACGACGAGCACCCGTGCTCCCCGGATGCGCGCTCGAAGATCGCTCCAGTCGATCCCGGCGTCGGCCACGGGAAACGGCAGGTGGGCAACGTCGATCACGGCTCCCGTTCGGCGAGCGACCCATGCCAGCGTCTTCGCGACCGCCCCGTACCCCCACGAGGTCGTCAGGATGCGATCACCGGGCGACAGGTCGAGCGAGCGCATGACGGCGTTCACACCCGTGGTCGCGTTGTCGACGAAGACGAGGTCGTCCGGGCTCGCGCCGAGGAGATCTCCGACCGGATCCAGCGAGCCGCGAAGGCGTGGCAGCAGATCCAGCATGAAGGCGACGGGCTGGGTCTCGAGCTCATCTTGCAGCGCGCGCTGGTGGTCCAGCACACTCTTGGGGGTGGCTCCAAAGGAGCCATGGTTGAGGAAGGCCACGTCGGCTTCGAGGAGCCACTCGCGCCGAATCTCCGCTCCGAAGCGATGCATCGTCATCCCTTTGCCACTTGCGCCAACCCAGACCGCGAGCGAAGAGGAGCCCCCGAGACACCTGGGAGCCTCTGTTGTACACGGGTTCGCACAGCGCCGACACTGCCGTGCAGCTCGCTCCCGCCACAGACACGTGGTGGGACGGTCTGCTCTCGGATTCTCGCTCGGTCGTGTGCCAGCTTGCGACCGAGCCTGTGCTGCCCATCGCCGAGCTGCGTCGGCGCGCGACGGAGCACGCCGCGCGGCTGGCCATCAGTCCAGAGGTCGATGCCGAGCTGCTGACTCCGCTCTGGGACGGGCTGTCCGAGCTCCTCGAGGTCGCCGAGGAGAGGTCCGAGCTGCACGCCCTCACCCACATCGTCGTGCGCTATTTCACGTCCGGAGAGGACGACGACCTCGCTAGCGCGTTTGGCCTCGACGACGACATCGAGGTCTTCAACGCCGCCATCCTCGCCGCAGGCCTGACCCACCTCGAGATCAGCTGAGCGCGCGAAAGTCGCTGCCGCAGAGCACGACCAGCCGGTCTCCGGACTGCATCTGTCGCTCGGGCTCCGGGTTGACCACGACGTTTCGTGGAGGATTTTCCACGGAGATCAGCACGGCGCGGTGCTGCACGAACAGCTCATTGTGCAGCTCAGCGACCGTCCGTCCGACCCAGGCAGGTGGGAGCTCGACCGTGCGGAAGGTGTTCCCGTGTGCGGCCGTCAGGATCTCGTCCAGCACCGTGACCAGGCCCCGATTGGCCGCCACCGAGCCTAGGATCATGCCGGCGTACCAGTCGCCGACGACGATCTCCTCGACGCCAGCCATCCGAAGCAGCTCCTCGTTCTGTCGGGAGTACAGCTCTGCCACGGTGTAGATGTGAGGAGCCATGCGCTCGATCGTCAGGGCAGCGAGCACCGTCCGGGCATCGCGATCCTGCGGCGAGCGCGGCACGACCTCATCCGTCAACAGGATGACGGCCGAGGCCTGCCGGATGCCCACGTGCTCGATCACGTCGACGCGAGTGTAGTCGCCATGGTGGTAGTAGAGGTGCTCCCGTCGCACTCCCTCGACGGGCAGGTCTTCGGGAGCCTGCTCGGACTCCGTGACGACCACGACGGCACGCCCAGGCGGGGTGTTCGGCGCGAAGAGCTCTCGCAAGACCGTCGGTGCGGACTTGTTCCAGCCGCAGACGACCACGTGACCAGCCAGCTCGTCCAGATCCAACTCGTGAGCCTCCAGGTTGCGGGACAGCCTCTGCGCCACTCCCGCCGACACCGTACCCACGAACACACCGAACAAGCCGAGGCCACCCACGATCAAGAACAGGGTCGTCCAGCGCCCCAGTGGTGTGATCGGCGTCGGACCGATGGGCTCGCCGGCGACGAGGCTGAAGGCCGAATACCAGATCGCGTCCTCGTACGACGCGAAGATCGAGCGCCCCTCTGCATAAAACAGCATCATCGACGTGCTGAGCATCAGCACGAGCGAGCCGAGGGCCAAGGCGAGCAGCTCGCTGCCCGTGCCACGCACCGCCGTGTTGAACCCCGACATCCTCCGGCTCGCGAGGACGCCCGCCCGGTACAGGCGGAACACCCGCAGGACGCGGAAGATCCGCAGCGGCCGAATCAACGGCAGCACAGCGAGGATGTCGATCCAGTAGCGCGTGAAGAAGCGACGCTTCTTCGGTGCAATCCAGAAGCGCAGCACCAGCTCGACGGCGAAGGTGGCGGTCAGGCCATCGTTGATACCCTCGAGCACCTGCCGCGTAAGCGTGGGTGGCAGCCCCACCTCGACCACCGTCAGCACGACGGAGATCACGATGAGGACGAGGAGTGCGACCTCGGTGCTCCAGTGGTGCAGAAAGCGGTCCGCCTGACCGCGGATGTCATCCAGTCTCGTCATCGCGGTGAGTGTAGCGGTGGCGAGCTGCTCGCGGATGGGTTCATCCGACGCCATCTGGAGGTCGAATGTCTCACAGCCGCATCTTTCGCGACGACCTGCTCGAGGGTCAGGTCGCCATCGTCACCGGAGGCGGCACGGGCATCGGCGCCGCGACGGCGCGCGAGCTGTGTCGGCTGGGCGCGACAGTCGTGATCGCCTCCCGCAAGGAGAGCAACATCCGGCCTGCCGCCGAGGGCCTGTCCGCGGAGCTCGGGCGTCCGGTCCACGGGGCCATCGTCGACATTCGAGATCGGGACAGCATCGATCGCCTCGTCAGTGACGTGCTTGGGTCCCATGGACGGATCGACATCCTCGTGAACAACGGTGGCGGGCAGTTCTTCTCCCCTGCCGAGGCCATTCGCCCCAAGGGCTGGGATGCGGTGGTCGCCACCAACCTCACGGGCACGTGGAACCTCACGCGAGCCGTCGCCGACGGCTGGATGCTGGCCAACGGCGGCAGCGTGATCAACATCACCATGCTCACGAAGCGAGCCTTCCCCGGCATGGTGCACTCGGTGAGTGCGCGGGCCGGCGTGGAGGCGATGACCCGAACCCTCGCGGTCGAGTGGGCGGCACGCGGCATCCGACTGAACTGCATCGCTCCGGGCTTCGTGGCCTCGAGCGGGCTCCGTCGCTACCCGGCCGGCCTCAACATCATCGAGCAGATGCGGAGCTTCGTGCCGATGAAGCGCACGGCGAGCTGCGAAGAGATCGCCTGGCAGGTCGCCTTCCTCGCGAGCCCGGCCGGCGCCTACGTCACGGGCCAGACGCTGACGGTCGACGGCGGGAAGGAGCTGTGGGGCGACTGGTGGCCGATTCCCGACCCACCCGACATGAGTCCGGTGGAGATCCCGCGTGAGCCGTGGGAGGAGACCGAGTGAGCTCAGAGGAGGAGGCTCTGTACGCGCTGCAGCGCGAGGCGATGGTCGAGGAGCACATCCTGCGCCGCGGTGTGCGTCAGTCCACCGTCCTCGACGCACTCCAAGTCGTCCGCCGGCATCGCTTCATGCTCCCTGCGACACGACGCTTCGCCTACGAAGACCACGCGGTTCCGATCGGCCATGACCAGACGATCTCCCAGCCCTACGTCGTCGCCGTCACGCTGGCCGAGGCCAACGTGCAGCCCGGGAGCCGGGTTCTCGATGTCGGCACGGGTTCGGGCTACCAAGCCGCCCTCTTGGCCGAGCTCGGAGCCGAGGTTCACTCCCTCGAGCGCGTCCCCACGCTGCTGCGACGAGCCGAGCAAGCCCTCGACGCTGAGGGGTACGCCCAGCGCGTGACCTGCCACCTCCGCGATGGCTTCACCGGACTCCCCGAGCACGCACCCTTCGACGCGATCGTCGTCGCCGCTGCGCCCCCGAGCGTTCCCGCAGCGCTCCTCGAGCAGCTCGCACCGGGTGGACGCCTGGTGATCCCGGTCGGCGAGGACCGCCAGGTCCTCGAGGTGTGGACCGCCACGCCGGACGGCCCCCGCCGAGAGGCCCTCTTCCCAGTCGCCTACGTCCCCCTCCTCCCAGGTGTGGAGACCGCCGAATGAAGACCTGGGTGGACCGTGGTGGCACCTTCACGGATGTGGTGCAGCAGCACGCGGACGGCTCTGTGACGTTCCGCAAGGTGCCCTCGGATCGAGCGGTCGTAGGCGACCTCGCGCAGGGCGAGCTGACGTTCGGGACCACGGTCGCGACGAATGCCCTGCTGGAGCGAGAGGTCGCCCCGGTGCTCCTCATCGTGACTCAGGGCTTCGAGGACCTCGTCGCGATCGGCGACATGACACGCCCCTCGCTCTTCGAACCCGATGCGGCCTGGCCGGAGCCCCTCTGTGCCCGAGTGCTCGGCGTCGAGGGGCGCCTCGACCCACAGGGTGAGGAGGTCGAGCCGCTGATCTTGCCCGACGAGCTGCCGCTGGACGGCATCGCGGCCGTCGCCGTCGTGCTGCTGCACAGCGCGCGCAATCCGAGCCACGAGCAGCGCATCGCCGCCTGGATCGAGGCACGCTGGCCCGAGCTGTTCGTGACGGTCGGCCACCGCATGGACCCGACCGTCGGCTACCTCGCGCGCATCGAGACCACGCTCGTCGACGCGGCCGTGACCCCCGCACTGCGCGCTGCACTCGTCCGTGACCGCATCCCCGAGGACGCTCTCGCCATGCGCAGTGATGGCAGCCTCTGTCCGGCTCCGCTCCTGCGTGCCCCCGACGCTGTGCTCTCCGGGCCGGCAGGTGGCGTGGTCGCCACGGCAGCCGTGGCTCGCCAGGCCGGCTTCGAGCGCGCCGTCGGACTGGACATGGGAGGCACCAGCACGGATGTCTGCCGCGTCGACGTGGGCACCCTCCCCCGCCGCCAAGGGCACGTCCGAGTAGCGGGTGTGCGGGTGCGTCGTCCGATGCTGGAGGTCGTCACCATTGCGGCGGGCGGCGGCTCGGTCCTCGCATCGGACGGCCGACAGCTCTCCGTCGGGCCCTCCTCAGCCGGCGCCGACCCGGGTCCCCAGTGCTACGGCCGCGGCGGTCCCCCGACGGTGACGGACGCCGCGCTGCTCTGCGGCTTGGTCGACCCCGGTGCCTTCGAGCCTCCCCTGGACCCCTCCGCAGTGAGCCTCCCCGGTCCTGCAGAGGCCTTCCTCTCGGTGGCGAGGGACCAGATGGCCTCCGCCCTTCGACGGCTCGCCACGGCACGGGGAATCGATCTTCGCGACCACGCCATGGTCGCCTTCGGAGGCGCTGCCGGACAGCATGCCGCAGCTGTGGCCAGCAGGCTCGGAATCCGAACGGTCCTGGTGCACCCCTGTGCCGCTGTGCTCTCGGCCTGGGGCCAGTCGATGGCCAGACGGGAAGAGCGCGACACGCGCGCTCTGTGGTGCGCGCTGGACCCAGCGGGCTGGTCTCGCGTCGTCCAGGCCTGGCGCGAGCTCGAGGCCGCCTTGCCAGCGCTCGGCGAGCTGCAGCGCACGGTCGACCTTCGCCACGTCGGCACGGACACCGCCATCACCATCGCGGCCGAGACCCTGGACGACGCGCGCCTCGCCTTCCACCGGGAGCACCGGACGCGCTTCGGCTTCGACCGCGACGGCCCGATCGAGATCGTCGATGCGGCGGTCCGCGTGAGCGAGCCCTCCCGAGAGCCACTCGACGTCGACGCCGACCCCTGGGGGCTCGGCGGAGAGCACCGGACGGGCCCGACCCTCCTGCGCGCACCCACCACCTCGGTGCACGTCCCGCGAGGCTGGAGCGCCCGCCTGCACCGCGGGCTCCTGTGGCTAGAGGCCATCGCACCCCAGCCGAGCGTCCTGCCGACCGAGCGAACGCCAGAGGCCGTCGCGCTGTGGGGCAACCGCTTCATGACCGTTGCAGAGCGCGCAGGCGAGACCCTGCGACGCCTCGCACGCTCCGTGAACATTCGAGAGCGCCTCGACTTCTCGTGCGCCGTGTTCGACGGCAGCGGCCACCTAGTCGCGAACGCTCCACACATCCCGGTGCACCTCGGAGCAATGGGTGAGACGGTGCGGGATCTGCTGCGCCACCGTCCCGATGCGCCCTCAGGCTCGGCGTGGCTCACCAACGATCCGGCAGCGGGTGGCTCTCACCTGCCCGACCTCACAGTCGTGACGCCCGTGCACGTGGGCGGCGAGCGCTGGTATGTCGCGAGCCGA
Organism: Pseudomonadota bacterium; assembly: GCA_002862545.1. Lineage (GTDB taxonomy): Bacteria > Myxococcota_A > UBA796 > UBA796. The sequence goes on along the minus strand of PKDJ01000145.1, from coordinate 32,866 downwards.
GGGCACCACGTCGACGTCGGCGGACTCACGCCTGGCTCGATGCCTCCCCGCTCGACCACTCTCGCGGACGAGGGCATCCTCTGCCGCCGTGTGCCGCTCCTGGACAGCGGCCGCTGGATGCCTCCCGAGGCCCTGCTGCGTGGCAGCCGTGAGCCCGACACGGTGGCCGCCGATCTTCAGGCCCAGATCGCCGCGAACCAGCTTGCCGCAAGGGCGCTCGCGGAGCTGGCCGACCCTGGCGTGGTGAGCGCATGGATGCGCCACCTCCAGGACGTGGCAGACGAGGCCGTCGCAGAGCTGCTCACGCACCTCCCCGCTCATGCCGAGGCCACTGACACGCTCGACGGGGTGCCGCTGCAGCTCGTCCTCCGCACCGATGGGTCGGAGCTCGTCGTCGACCTCACGGGAACGGGTGGCCCACACGCGGGCAACCTGAACGCACCCGGGGCCGTCGTCCGAGCCGCAGTCGTCTATGCCCTCCGGGTGCTCGTCCGACGGTCCATCCCGCTGAACGAGGGAGCACTGCGGCGCGTTCGCATCCTCCGACCGCCTCACTCCATCGTCGCCCCCCCAACCGGAGCGGCCGTCGCCGGGGGCAATGTGGAGACGAGCCAGCGCATCGTCGATCTCATCCTTCGCGCAGCCGGCTTCATGGCTGCATCGGCTGGCTCGATGTCGAACCTCACCCTGGGCGGGGACGGCTGGTCACTCTACGAGACCGTCGGCGGTGGTCAAGGGGCCTCCCCACGCGGGCCGGGCCCCAGTGGTCGACAGATCCACATGACGAACACACGCGTCACCGACCCCGAGATCCTGGAGTCCAGGCTCCCCCTGCGGCTGCGACGCTTCGCCCGTCGCCTGGGCTCGGGAGGCCCAGGAGAGCACCCGGGTGGAGACGGTCTGATCCGAGAGCTCGAGGCACTCGTCCCGACCACCGCGTCTCTCCTCGGCACCCAGCGTGTCGGCGCCTCCGGACTCGGCGGCGGGAGGGGGAGCCCAAGGGCAGACATGCTCATTCGACAAGGGCTCGAGACGCCATGGGACGGCTCGCCGACGCACCTCTCGCCCGGCGAGCGGGTGCGGGTCGTCACGCCCGGCGGTGGGGGCTGGACGGGCTGAGCTCGGCTCACCAGCCCGGCCACACCCCGCTTGGACCCTCGAGTTGCACATTCCTGACGGACCCGTCATATTAAACATGACGATACCGTCAGAAATGAGGTCCTGATGATTGGCATTCCCGCAGGCCTGCTCTACGCCAACGCCATCGAGTGGGCGGTCCACAAGCACGTCCTCCATGGCATCGGCAGGCGGCGCAGCAGCATGTGGAGCTTTCACTTCCACGAGCACCACAAGGCGAGTCGACGCAACGAGATGGTCGACCCGGACTACGAGCGACCGGCGCTCGGCGCCCACGCACAGGGCAAGGAGCTCCTCGGCCTCGCCCTGCTCGCGGCCGCCCATGCGCCGCTGCTGCCCGTTGCACCGTTGTTCACGACGACGCTGATGGCCTCGGGCATGCTCTACTATCGGCGGCACAAGCGGGCTCACCAGGACGTGGAGTGGGGGCGCGAGCACCTCCCCTGGCACTACGACCACCACATGGGCCCCAACCAGGATGCGAACTGGTGTGTGACCTTCCCCTGGTTCGATCACGTCATGGGCACCCGCGAGCCCTACAAGGGCACGCCTCGCGAGGCCGCCGACCGCGAGAAGCGAGCCGCACGTGCACGACGCGCGGCGAAGCGTGCCGCACGCACTGAGACTACGGCAGCGTGAGTGGCGGCGTGGGCGTGCCTGGAAGCTCGCGGTAGGCATCCCGCAGGCGCGTCTGGCGGTTCTCCAGCGAGCGTGCCTCTCCACCAACGAAGACGGCCACCGGCGCGCTCGACAGCTCCAGAGGGTCGCCCGACCAGACCACCACATCTCCCGCCGACCCTGCCTCGAGGCGTCCGGCATCGAGACCGTAGACGGCGGCAGGAACCTCGGTCAGCGCGGCCAGCGCAGCAGAGCGTGCGAGGCCCCCGCGCACGGCGTTCCCCGCGCGCTGTCGCAGGTTGCGCGCGTTGTGCGTGCCAGCCGTAAACATCACCTGGACCCCGGCGTCGGCCAGGAGCTTGGCGTTGTCGGCTCGCCCGTGGATCTCGTCGAAGCTTCCGGGGCCGTAGACGAGCGGATCGACCACGACCGGGATGCCGGCCTCGGCGAGGGTGTCGGCGACGAGCCATCCCTCTGCCGCTCCATGGACCACGAGGGCGATGTCCTGCTCCACCTTGAAGCGAGCCAGCGCCTCGAGATCGGACGCACGGTTCGCAGTGAGGGACAGCGGCAGCGCTCCCGTGAGCACCGGCTGCAGGGCCTCGAGGTCGGCCCGACTCGCCCCCTCAGAGTACGGTCGGGTTCGTCCCTGCGCGTACGCCGCCCTGTTCCGCTGGTAGTCCCGAGCATCGTCCAGCAAGTCGACAAGCTGGGCCAGTCCGCCGGCAGTCGACGGGCCTGCGAGGCTCGCCACCATCGTGACGCTCTCGCTCACCACGGCCTCGGCCTGGGTACGACCCGCGAGGCGCACGTGAGCCGCCTGGCCCGCTACCCAACCCCCGTTCGGGCGAGTGAGAGCAGAGGTGACACCGCCGGCTCGCTGGATCGCGATCAGGCTCGAGCGTGGGTTGTAGCCATCGACGATGCGCACGGAAGCGCGAATCGCGTCCCCTCCCGCATCGTTGTCGCGGGAGGCCCCCTCCATGCCGACCTCGACGAGGCCAAGCTGACTGTCGACGGCGATGAGTCCGGCCGTCGTGATGGTGCCGTTCCCCTGGACGAACGCACAGGACCGGCCTTGCCAGCTCGCTCCCGAGACCTCGGACTGAGCCCCGAGCGTCAGCTCCAGGCCCTCGAGGCCACGGCCGACCGCCGCGACCCGCCCCCCGTCGAGGATGACGGACACACCCTTCTGAAGCCCCTCGGACGTCGCCGCGGTGGTGCCCGAGATCACCGTGCACTCTGCTCCGAGCGCCGCGAGTGCCATCAGCGCAATCATGGGTCCACCCCCTGCCCGATCTCGAAGTCCGACCACGTCGCAGGACGCTCCGCATCCCAGCGCAGCACACCCTCCACGAACACCAAGTCGGCCTGGCTGTAGACGCTCAGCGGATGCCCGCTCCAGACGACCACGTCTGCTCGCTTTCCGGGCTCGAGGGTGCCCGTGACCTCATCAATTCCAAGGGCCCAGGCCGGATTCAGCGTGATCCAGGTGAGGGCGTCGTCCTCGGTCAGCTCGATGCCGGCTCGCACGCCCGCGTGGTACGCCTTGGAGGCCTCCTGGTTCAGCCGCTGGATCCCCTCGGCAGAGTCCGAGTGAATGATCGCTCGACCGCCTGCGTCGTGCACGAGCGCGGCGTTCTCGAGGATGCCGTCGTAGGCCTCCATCTTGAAGCCCCACCAGTCGGCCCAGGTCGACACGCTGACCTCGCGCTCGGCGAGCACGTCACGAATCTTGTACGCCTCGAGCGCATGGTGGAAGCTGCGCACTGAGAAGTCGAACTCGTCAGCCAGCTGCATGAAAGACAGCATGTCGTCCGCTCGGTAGCAGTGGATCTGCGGCAGGATCCGCCCCTCGAGCACCCCGACGAGGGTCTCCTTGTCGAGATCTCGCTTGGGAGGCTCGGGAGGGCCGGACGAGCTCTTCTTCGACCGCTTGCTCGTGGCTCCATCCGATTCGCCGAGCGCGTCGTGGTAGGCGCTCCACTCCTCCGCATACGCCTGTGCTTCGAGGAAGATTGCCCGCTGGCCACGGAGATTGCCCATGCGGGTCGCCGGCCCACCGCGCTCCCCGTACACCCGCTTGGGGTTCTCGCCACAGGCCATCTTCACCGTCTCGGGTGCTCCGGGGAAGCGCATGTTGCGGCTTCCACGCGCCGGGACATTCTGCATGATCACGCCCCGTCCTCCGACGAGGTTTGCCGAGCCCGGCAGCAGCTGCAGCGCCGTGACACCACCGGCGAGAGCACGCACGAAGCCCGGATCTTGCGGCCACGCCGAGTGCTCCGCCCACACCCCCGGCGTGGTCGGGGCTGTCATCTCGTTGCCATCCGAGTGCGCACCGGCTCCCGGCGAGGGGTAGACCCCAAGATGGCTATGCGTGTCGATCAGGCCTGGCGTGACGAAGCGACCCGTCACGTCGATCACGTGATGGGTGTTCGACTTCGGAGGCTCGCCAGGTCCTACGTCGGTGATCTGCCCGTTGGCGAGCACTACCCAGCCCGGCGCATGCACGTCTCCCGTGGCGGTCATGACCGTTCCGCCCACGAGCACGACGGGCGGGAACTCCACCGCGGGCACAGGCTCGACGGAGCGCAGCCCGCGCGCCTCGAGCTCCTGCAAGGTGGGGCTCTCCTCATCTCCAGCGTGCGCTATGCTCGCCGAGAGACCGAAAGCCACCGCAAGTCGGAGCACCGTTCGTTCCATGCGCACCTCTTCCTCGCGCCGCAGCGCTCGTAACGCGATGCTGGCCCTGTCTGTCCTCGTCAGCGTCGCCGGCTGCAAGAAGAAGGAGATTGTCGAGCCAGAGCCCGAGCCGGTGCAGGTGCATCCAGACCTCTTCTGTGCCGATGGCACCGAGGGCGCCGGGGCTCCGCCCCCTGCTGGCCAGGAGGTCTGGTGCCAGCGAAGCCTCCCGACGGGCAAGTGGCTGCGGCACGGCCCCGCCATCGAGTGGCACACGAACGAAGAGCGTCGGGCGACCGGCGACTACTACCAGGGAGAGAAGAACGGCCCCTGGCTCTACTGGTTCCCCACCGGCACTCCCGAGCGCCAGGGCAACTATGCTCACGGCGTAAAGAACGGGGTCTGGACCGAGTTCCACGTCAGCGGCGACCGCAAGTCGGAGGGCGAGTTCGTCGAGGGCCGAGAGCACGGCCCGTGGCTGTACTGGGAGGGTGACCTCCGCATCGAGGGGGCCTACATCATGGGTGCACCCGACGGCACCTGGCTCGAGTACAACCGAGACGACATCGCCGTCCGCGAGCGGATCTACCGCAGCGGCCGGCTAGTCAGTCAGCGCGAGCTGTGAGCGCGTGCTCGCCAACCTCGTAGCGCGACTCGTCCAGCTCGCTCTGGACCTCGCCACAGCAGTGATCCGAGGTCTCCTCGGTGCCCCCGTCAAGGCCGTGGAGCACGCCGTGCAGCCCATCCTCTTTCGAAGCGCCAAGCCCCACGAGGTGATTGACGTTCGTCACGCGGTCCTGCGGGAGGGCCGGCCTCGCGAGACCGCCATCTTCGACGGTGACGATGCGGGCGACACCCGACACTGGGTCGCAGACCGCTCGGGGCTCGTGATCGGCGTGGTGTCCGTGATGCGCCGCCCCGCACCCGAGCCCTGCGATGCACCGAGGCCCCAGTGGCAGCTGCGCGGGATGGCGACCCTGCCGGAGTACCGCGGCCAAGGCCTCGGCGCGGCCCTGCTACGACAGACCCAGCTCGACGTGGCGGAGCCGATGTGGTGCAACGCCCGTGAGCGGGTCGTCGGCTTCTACGCGCGCGAGGGCTGGGTCGCGACCGGTGAGCCGTTCGACATTCCCCCGATCGGCAACCACGTGCGGATGGTCTGGCGTGGCTGATGTCACCCGCTGGCGGCAGTCCGACGGCCGCACGGTGCTGTGGTCCAACGTCACCGGGAGGCACATCGCGCTGGGCGACGAGGCCTTGGCGCGACTGGAGGGTCCCGAGGGTGGAGCCCTGAGGCGCCGCCTCGACACACTGGACCTCCTCGCCGATCCGGACCCTCTCCAGCGGATTCCCTGCCGCCACGCCTCCACTCTGCTGCTGCCTGACCGTCCAGCCCTGTGGCTGCCCGTCCCGGGAAGTCACGGTGCAGGAGGACACGCCTGGCAGGCGCTGCCCCTGTCTGCTGACGAGCACCGGCTGTGGCGAGCCATGAACAGTCGGTACACCCTCGGTCAGCTCGTCGAGCGGACCGGCGTCCATCGCAGCGACGCCGTCGCGCTCTGTCGGCGCCTGACTCGCCCGGAGCATCAGGCCCTCCAGCTCCATGTGACGCCACCCACAGCCTGGGGGCGGGCCGCCCTCAGCCGGCTCGTCAGTCCGCCGCGCGAGGCGAATGCCCGACCCGCAGACCGCTATGGCTCCGAGGGTCAGACGACACTCACGTCCTGGCACCTCGCGATAGCCAACGGCGAGCGGCACTTCGACGATGTCGAGACCACTGTTGCTCACGCGCTGGGCCGACCTCACGCCGCCCTCTCCGGGGTGCGCTTCGGTGAGAGGCTCCGGGCTGCCCTGCGAGCGCGCGGGTGGACCGACAGCGGCTGGACGGTCGAGATCGGCTGTGGCTCGGGCGAGGTCGCAGCCGCCTGGGCCGACGACGACTACCTGCGCATCGACCTGTCCCCTGCCCTCCTCGCCACCCAAGCCACGACGGCGCCCGGCACACACGCGCTCTGTGCAGACGGGGTGCGGCTCCCCCTGCGGGACGGCTCCATCGACCGCGTGATCAACAACGAGGTCATCGCCGATCTGGAGGCCGTGCCGGTCGGGCCTGACTCGAGTGGCGACAGAGCACGCACCGTCCGAGCAGCACTCGAGCGCTTCGGCATCACACCGTGGCCCCATCGAGCTTGGTACAACCTGGGAGCCTGGCAGCTGATCGAAGAGATCGCGCGCGTGCTGCGTCCCGGCGGAACCGCGTATGTGTCCGAGTTCGGAGACGATGCTCCACCGGAGGAGGCCACCCAGCTCGATCATCCAGAGGTGAGCATTCACTTCGGCCACCTGGCCCGCGTCGCCGTCGGGTGCGGCCTCGAGGTGACCCGCATCGGCATGGCCGAGCTGCTCGGAGCCGACCTGCACGCACGCCAGCTCGAGCGTCGATGCTACCAGGGCCTCCGCGCACTCGCCGCGGCCGAGGGCTGGTCACTGGAGGCACGGGCTTATGAGCCTCACACCCTCACGCTCCCACGACCCGTCGAGGGTCTGCGGTGGGTGCCCACGAGCGACGAAGGCCCCGGCCCGCTCATCACGCGGTTCGAGGCCCTCTTGCTACGGAAGCCGACCTAGCAGGCCGGTGCGCTCGTCGCCCTAGCGCCGCCGCCGGCGCAGACCGACGAGGCCCACGGCCACCAGCCACGCCCACGACGCCGCCCCGCCGCCCGTCGAGCAGTCCTGGGTCAGGTCACCACCACCACGTAGACCGAGCGTGTCACAGGGATCACCGGTGCCGTCCCCGTCGTCGTCGGCCTGGTCGGGGTTCGGGTCGTCGGGGCAGTTGTCACAGGCATCGCCGATGCCGTCGCCGTCACTGTCGAGGTTTTCCTCCGACTCCACGGTCGGGCAGAAGTCGCAGTCATCGCCGAAGCCGTCGTTGTCACGGTCGGCCTGATCATCATTGGCGTCGACGGGGCAGTTGTCGCACACGTCGCCCACGCCGTCGCTGTCGGCGTCGGCCTGCTCAGGGTCGGCCATCTCGGGGCAGAGATCGCAGGTGTCACCGACACCGTCCTCATCGGCGTCTTCCTGCGCCGGGTTGGAGATGGTGGGGCAGTTGTCGCAGGCATCACCGAACTGGTCACGGTCGACATCGTTCTGGTCGAAGTTCTCGATGTCGCGGCAGTTGTCGCAGGCATCTCCGAAGCCGTCGAGGTCGGTGTCCGTGCGGTCGGGGCTCGGGGTCGTCGGGCAGTTGTCGCAGACATCACCCACGCCGTCTTCGTCCTGGTCGCCCTGACCCGGGTTGGGGAGCTCCGGGCAGTTGTCGCAGTCGTCTCCGATGCGGTCTTCGTCCACGTCGCTCTGCGCCGGATTGGGGAAGGTCGGGCAGTTGTCGCACTCGTTGCCCACGGTGTCGCCGTCGTCATCGGCCTGCTCGAAGCCTGGCGGCGGGTTCGGAACCTCCGGGCAGTTGTCGCAGGCGTCTCCGACACCGTCGAAGTCCGTGTCGTACTGATCGGGGTTGTCCGTCAGCGGGCAGTTGTCGCAGTCGTCTCCGTGGCAGTCGCCGTCGGAGTTCGTCTGCATCGGGTTCATGACGAAGTGGCAGTTGTCGCAGAGGTCGCCGGCACCGTCCATGTCGATGTCGGCCTGCTCTGGGTTGAAGTCGTCGCCACAGTTGTCGCATGACAGCGAGAAGGTGCCGTGGGGCAGGCCCGGGTTGTCGCTGTCCTCGATGTTGATGGTGCCCATCGAGAGCAGGTCACCATCGTCGTCGTAGGAGTCGGTCGGGTAGTCGCACTCCCAGATGTGGTAGTCCCAGTACAGATCGTTCGTGTCGAAGTCGCAGTCTTCGCTGACCTCGATCTCCGGCTCGTCGTCTACGTCGATGCCGTTGCAGTTCAGGTCCTGGGAGATCGAGAAGTTGGCCGGGAGCGGCTCGAAGCCGCGCGAGGCCCAGACGAGGGCGCGCGCGAAGAGCTGGTCACCGTCGCTGCTGGCGCGCCAGAGGTCGGTGTCGGAGGTGGAGCTGGGCGGGAACGCATTGACCACAGCGACCCGACCGGCCTCGGGCGTCGGCGGCTCGAGCACGACCACGCCGACCTCACCGTTCGACCACTCCGCGATCTGGATGGCCGGTGGACGGACCTCGATGCCGGCGACCTGCGTCGAGGCATTGCCGCCGTCGAACTCGTTGACGCCGTAGAGGAGCGGGTGCCCCCAGACCTGCCCGATGTCCCACCTGAAGTCGGGAAGCGGGGTGATCTCAAGTCCTCCGCCCGCCTGAACCAGGGTGCCTCGGGTGACGGGAAGGTAGCCCTGGATCTCGAAGCGCCCGTCAATCCCGCGGCCGTCCGCGAAGGAGCCGGCAGCGAGCACCACGCCGCCGCCACCCTCGACGAAGGTGGCGAGGCTGTCACCGAGAGCGACGCCATCGGCGAAGGGCCGGTCGGAGTAGACGAGCACGGCGCTGTAGGGCGCGAGGTCGACGGACGAGGGGGTCTCAGCCCCGACATCGAAGACATCGACCCGAGCCCCGAAGAACAGTCCGGTGCAGGCCAGGTAGTCACGAACGTCCTCGTTCCACGAGGCGTCGAAGGGTGCACCCAGGACCGCCACGGACTGGGCGCTCGCCACGCTCGAGCACAGGAGCCCCGCGATGACTGCTAGTCGCTTCATCGTGCCGCCTCCGTCGAGCGTCGCCGGGCGAGCGCGAGAGCACCCACCATCATCAGCCAGGGCAGGCCGCCCCCAGAGCCACCGCCGGTCGAGCAACCCAAGGTCGCGCCACCGCCCTGCAGGCGCAGGTAGTCACACTCGTCGCCGAGGCCGTCGCCGTCCTCGTCGTTCTGATCCGGGTTGCTCACGTCAATGCAGTTGTCGCAGGCGTCGCCGATGCCGTCGCCGTCGGAGTCGGTCTGGTCATCGGTCGCCAGGCTCACGCACTTGTCGCAGGCATCGCCGAAGCCGTCACCGTCCTCGTCGGCCTGGCCCTCGTTGCTGGCCCCAGGGCAGTTGTCGCACTCGTCGCCGACCCCGTCCTCGTCGGCGTCTTCCTGGAACGGGTCCTTCACGCTCGGACACACATCACAGGCATCACCGATGCTGTCGGCGTCGACATCGCTCTGGGAGTTGTTGGACAGCTGCACACAGTTGTCGCATGCATCGCCGATGCCATCGAGGTCGGCATCTGCCTGGTCCTCGTTGGGCTCCTCGGGGCAGGTGTCGCAGTCGTCGCCGACGCCATCGAGGTCGACATCATCCTGCGAGGTACCCGCGTCGAAGGGGCACACGTCACAGCGGTCGCCCACGCCGTCGAAGTCGCTGTCTTCCTGGGCGGGGTTCGTGACGTAGATGCAGTTGTCGCAGGCATCGCCGATGCCGTCGAAGTCGGTGTCGCCCTGCCCCGGGTTGTTCAGGCCGGGGCAGTTGTCGCAGGCATCGCCTGCGAAGTCACCGTCTGCATCTGCCTGGTCCGGGTTGAATGTCGTGATGCAGTTGTCGCAGACATCGCCCAGAGAGTCGCGGTCGAGGTCGGACTGATCCGTGTTGTCGGTGAAGACGCAGTTGTCGCAGGCGTTCGGGAAGCAGTCGCCGTCGTCGTTGCGCCCGTCGTCGGGCGTGTACTGGCAGGCGTCGCAGAGGTCGCCCACGCCGTCGCAGTCACTGTCTGCCTGGTCAGGGTTGAAGTCGTACAGGCAGTTGTCGCACACGAACATGGCGGTCGTGGCCGTGAGGCCGTCAGGGCTCATCACGGACACCATGCCGAGCATGGCGAAGGGATCGAAGCCGAGCTGGAGGTCGCCGTCCACGTCCTGGTCGGCCACGAAGTAGGTGCAGCCGTGCGACTGGTAGTCGTAGTAGTAGTCGGCGTTGTCGAACGGCAGACCCGTCTCCGGGTCGATGTTCGCCGCACAGACCGGATCAGCGGGGTCGACCGGCTCCTCATCGCTCGCGTCGATGAAGTTGCAGTTGTAGTCCTGCTCGATGGTGCGGTTCTCGCAGACGGTGGGCGGCTTGCCGAAGCCTCCCGTCCAGATGAGCGCGTTGGCCATCGCCTGGTCCATGTCGCCCGACCAGAAGTAGGGCCGCTCGCCGTTGTCGTTCGGCGGGAAGAAGTTGAGGGCGACGATTCGGCCCGCATCCTCCGGCTCCCAGGCGACGATCGCAGGCGCGCCATTCGTCCACGTCGCTGCCGTGAAGGCCTCGTCCTGCGCCGCCACGGCTCCACCGACGTGGACGCTGGCCAGCCCGAGGTCGACGAAGTTGACACCGCGAGTGAGCGGGTGACCCTCGATCGGGCCTGCGAGCCAGCGGTACCCCTCGAGGACATCCATGCCCAGGTTGCCGCCAGGCGTCACCAAGGGTGCCACCTCGACCGGCATGTACTCGGCACCAAAGCGGCCACCGATCTCCGTGCCCGTGGCGAACGCCCCGGCCGCCAAGACCACTCCGTTGCCTCGCTCGGCATACGCCGCGAGGTTGTCCCCGAAGAGCACCGGGTCGGCCAGAGGCTCATCGGTGTACACGATCACCGAGTGGTAGTTGAGCAGCTCTGCCAGGCCTGGCGTGTACAGGGACACATCGTAGAAGTCGACGCTGGCGAACTCACCCGTGCACATCAGCGCGTCACGGATGTCAACGCTCCACTGAGGCTCTGACGGCGCGCCGAAGATCGCGACGTCCTGCGCGGCAGCGACGGTCGCGTGCGTCGCCACGAACACAGCGGCGCCCGCCAGGGCCGCATGGACCGCGAGGCGGGCTGTGGAGGAACGGAGGTCGATGGACATGGCATCCCTGCTCTGTGAGGCCTCTGCGCACCTTGGAGGTGCCCAGAGGCCGGCAACTCCCCTTATTCGGTCGCCTCGTCTTCCGTATCCTCAGTCGGGCCTTCGTAGTCAAACTCGTCGTCATCGCCGATCGGCAGACCGAACTCGTCCACTTCCGGCTCAGGCTCTTCCTCGACCTCGGGCTCCGGCTTCTGCGGGCTGATCACCGGCACGGACTCGCCGTTCCAAGGCAGCTTTGCGGTGGCCGGGTAGTCAGGCATGTCTTCGACGTTGTCGTAGTGCTTGACGATCAGGAACTCGACGCGCCGGTTGGCAGCGAGGTCTTCCTCGGAGTCGGTCAGGTGGTCGGCCAGCGGCATGACCTCACCCTGCGAGCGGTAGCTGATGCGGGACGGCGCCACGCCGAGCTTGACCAGCTCCTCCCAGATCCGCCTCGAGCGACTCTCGGACAGCTCGTAGTTGTACTTGAACGAACCCTCTTGCGAGGCGTGACCCTCGACGACGAGGTGGCCGACCTCGGCATTCTCGTTGATGACGTTTGCGACGGCCTGGAGGACCGGACGCGAGTAGTCCTTGAGGATGTTCGTATCGACGATGAAGTCGATCTTGTCCTTGATGATGATTCGGTCGAGGTAGACCTTTGCGATCTCGCCCTCTTCGAAGACGGGCTCCGGCGGCGGCTCCTCGATGATGGGGGGAGGTGGCGGCGGGGGAGGCGGAGGCGGAGGCTCGATAGGCGGCGGCTCCGGCGGCGGCGGCTTGGGCACCGACTGGATCGTGATCTGCGACAGGATGCGCAGGTCAGTGGTTCCGTAGCCCTCGTTGAAGCCACGACCGGCACCCACATCGAGCGTCAGAGACTCGGCGGGCAGGACCTGGATGCCGCCCATCGCCTCGAGCCCGTTCTCGGCACCACCCTGGAAGAACTTCTCGAAGCCGTTGCGGCTGATCATCTGGGCCGTGAAGGCCGTGCGGGTAGCGGCAGGCAGCGCGACGCGCAGACCATTGCCCCACTGGAACTCCGGGCCGAGGTTGAAGTCCTCGTCCGTGATGATGTCGGAGCGCGTCATGATGCCGGCGTCGGTCGCGAGGCGAACCGGGCCGAGGTTGAGCGCTGCGAGCAGGCCCGTGTTGAGGCGCACGCTCGACTCACCGATCCAGCTGTCCTGACGACCCGTAGGGAGGGTCAGGCCAGCCCGAAGGCCGACGTTGAACAGGTCACGGCGGGTCTTGACCGCGATCACCTTGGTACCCACCCCAACGTCGCCCATGCCGAACCCATCGGCCGAGAACTGGGCGATCTCAGTGCCCCAGTTGAAGGCGGTCGGCGCGAGGATGTTGAGGGCAAAGCGCTCGGAGAGGTCGATCGAGAAGCCGAGAGCCACGTTGGCCCGGTTGGTCACGACAGCACCGAGCTCGGTGTTGTCGTCGGCGTTGTACAGTGTCAGCGGATCGCGCTGGTACTGCATCAACAGGCCATACCGGAACGCGAAGGGCTTACGCACCATCGGTACATCGACGGCCTGGAACGCGCCATAGCCGAACGATGGTCGAACGAACTCGACATCGGCGGACTGACCCTGCGCGAGCGCAGCGCCTGGGAGCATCAGAGCAGCCAGCAGGACGGCAAGTCCAGTCGACCACTCGCGGTGTTGGTGGTTCACGCGTGTTCCCCGTGGTGGATGTGGATCAGGCTCTCCAACCGACGAGCCCGACCAAGGGCCCGTCTTCTACCTGCCTGATGCCCTCGATGTCCACCTGGCTTCACCGGTTCCGCAGATTCACGAGCAGAACCCAGGGTCTATCCCTCCGGACCGTCGACGCTCATCTCGCGCTTGGCGGCGGGCAAACACACTCTCGCGGCGCACAAGTTGGCGCGCAGCGGGGTCACTGCGACGGGCGTGAGCCTCCTGCCTGAAGCTCCCACCTCGGCTTAGGCGTGGGTGCAGACCCTCGACGGATCCGCCGGACTGCGGGGCGCGCGACGAACAGCTGCTGCGGCTTCGGGGACGGCGTGTCGGACATCTCCAGCTCCGGGGTGCGAGGCTCGACACCAGCATGCACCCAGAACACGCGCTTGGCAGTCCAGTGCAAGCACTCCGACAGGAGCTTGACCGAGGGGTGCAGCTCCCAGTGCACGCGGGAGACCTGCAGTTAGCACCGCTCCACGCGATCGGATCAGACCTCGAGGAGCATCCGCTCGGGCGCCTCGATGCACTGCTTGATGCGCACCAGGAAGCTCACCGCCTCACGGCCATCGATGATCCGATGGTCGTAGGAGAGCGCGAGGTACATCATCGGTCGCAGGACGATCTCACCGTCCACGCCCACCGGGCGCTGCATGATGTTGTGCATGCCGAGGATCCCCACCTGGGGACGGTTCAAGATCGGCGTGCTCATCATCGAGCCGAAGATTCCACCATTGGAAACGGTGAAGGTTCCATCCGCGAAGTCGGAGAGCTTCAGCTTGTTGTCGCGAGCACGCCCCGCGAGCTCGGCAATCGCCAGCTCGACACCAGCGAAGGACAGCTGATCGGCGTCCTTGATCACGGGCACGACCAGGCCCTTGGGACCCGAGACCGCCACACCGACGTTGTAGTAGTTCTTGTAGATCACGTCGGTGCCGTCGATCTCGGCATTGACGGCGGGGAACTGCTTGAGCGCCTCGATAGCGGCCTTCACGAAGAAGCTCATGAAGCCGAGCTTGATGCCGTACTTCTTCTTGAAGGCTTCCTGGTGGGTCTTGCGCAGGGACATGACCGCGCTCATGTCCACCTCGTTGAAGGTGGTGAGGATCGCGGCTTCCTGCTGGGCCTGCACGAGACGACGAGCGATCGTGCGACGCAGCGGCGACATCGGCACGCGCTCACTCCGCGGCCCCACGGGGGCTGTGGACGGAGCCTCGACGACCGGCGCGGAGGCGGGGGCCTTGGCCTTGGTGACATCCGCCGTCACGACGCGCCCGCGTGGGCCCGTGCCCGTGACACTCGAGAGGTCCACTCCCCCCTCGCTCGCAGCCTGACGAGCCGCGGGGCCAGCCCGCACGTCGTCGCTCGCCGGCGCCGCCGCCTCCGTGGCCTCCGCCGCAGGCTCTGCCGCGGCGGTCGCGGTCTCGTCGATGCGCGCGACGACTGCGCCGATCGGCACCTCGTCTCCCTCTTCCACCAGCGTCTCGACGATCACCCCACCCGACGGTGCGGGGACCTCCATCGAGGCCTTGTCGGAATCGAGCTCGAGCACGCTGTCACCGGCGGCAACAGCAGCTCCGACGGACTTGATCCACCGGCCGATGAACACGTGAGTGATCGACTCCCCGATCTGGGGGATCTTGACTTCGATCATGAGATGAACCTCGATTCGTCCGCAGGGTTCACAGGGTGAGAGCTTCGGCGATCAGCCGCGCTTGCTCGGCGACGTGCTTCTTGTGGGAGCCCGTTGCCGGCGAAGCAGCCGCGGGGCGACCCACGTAGCGCGGCAGACGGCTCAGGGGGACGTGTTCCATCCACCAATGAAGGATGACGGGCCAGGCGCCCATGTTGCGCGGCTCCTCCTGACACCAGACCAGCTCCGCCGAGTCGGGGTACTGGGCGATCACGGCGTCGAGCCCATCGGCGGGCCAGGGGTGCAGGAGCTCGACTCGCACGAGGGCGATGCTGTCTTCGAGGCGCTGGCGACGAGCCGCGAGCAGCTCGAAGTAGACCTTGCCGCTGCAGAAGACCACCCTCTCGACACCGGACGCCTCGACGCTGTCGTCGATCTCGGGAATCACACTCTGGAAGGCCCCATCGGCCAGGTCATCGAGCGTGGAGACCGCCTCGGCATGCCGGAGCAGGCTCTTCGGGGTCATGACGACCAGGGGCTTGCGCGCCTTGCGCTTCACCTGGCGACGAAGCGCATGAAACAGGTTGGCCGGCGTGGTCATGTTCGCGACCTGGATGTTGTCGTCGCCGCAGGCAAGCAGGAACCGCTCGAGCCGGGCCGAGGAGTGCTCTGGCCCCTGCCCCTCGTAGCCATGAGGCAGCAGCATCGTCAGCGCAGAGAGCCGGCCCCACTTCTGCTCCGCCGCGGTGATGAACTGGTCGATGATGATCTGTGCGCCGTTGACGAAGTCACCGAACTGCGCCTCCCAGAGGACCAAGCCATCGGGGGTGTCCAGGCTGTAGCCGAACTCGAAGCCCAGCACAGCGGCCTCGGAGAGTGAGCTGTCGATCACCGAGAACGAGCCGAGGCTCGCCAGCGGGAAGATCTCGCTGCCCGTCTCGGCATCGGTGAGGACCGCATGCCTGTGAGAGAACGTTCCGCGGCCGCTGTCCTGACCCGAGAGCCGCACCGAGTGCCCCTCGTCGAGGAGGGTCGCGAAGGCGGCAACCTCGCCCATCGCCCAGTCGACCGGGCGGGTACCCGCGGCCACCTCGAGCCGCTGCCGCAGCAGACGCTTGATCTTGTTGTGAGGCTCGAAGCCCTCAGGAATCTCCTGCAGCCCCTGCATCAGTTCCACGAGTCGCTCGCGCGAGACGCCGGTGTCGGTCTCTTCGCGGATGTCACCGCCCACGTGCTCGAGCCAGCGCCCCTTCAGATTTGCATCGGGCTCGGGACGAGCCATGCGCGTCGCGACCGTGGTGTCGATCTCGTCGTAGCGACGCAGATCGGGGTCGCGCTCCTTCAGCTCCAGTGCGCGCTCCTCGGTGGGCGCCCGCACGACCTCGCCCGCCTCCTCGGCGTCCTCCCACATCGCGGCCTTGGAGGCCTCAAAGACGCTGTTCACGTCGTTCTCGGTGAGGTAGCCGTTGCGCGTGAGGAAGTCGGCGTAGTTCTGACGGGGCGTCGAGCGCGCGCGGATCGCCTTATACATGGCGGGCTGGGTAAACGAGGGCTCGTCGCCCTCGTTGTGCCCGTGCAGCCGGTAGCAGTACATGTCGATGACCACGTCGCGGTGGTACCGCTGGCGCCACTCGACAGCCAGCTGCACCGCCGCCGCGACAGCGCGCGGGTCTTCGCCGTTCACGTGCAGGATCGGGACGGCCAGCATCCGAGCAATGTCGGTGCAGTATGGGGTCGAGCGCCCCTCCCGCGGCGGCGTCGTGAAGCCGATCTGGTTGTTCACGATCACGTGGATCGTGCCACCGGTCGCGTAGCCCTCGAGTTCGGAGAGGTTCAGCGTCTCCATGACCAGGCCCTGGCCGGAGAAGGCGGCATCGCCGTGGATGAGAACCGGCATCGCCAGGCCCATGGCCTCGCCATCTTCACGGTCCTGCTTGGCCCGCAC
Organism: Pseudomonadota bacterium; assembly: GCA_002862545.1. GTDB lineage: Bacteria > Myxococcota_A > UBA796 > UBA796. The sequence goes on along the minus strand of PKDJ01000145.1, from coordinate 16,372 downwards.
GCGCCCCTCGACGACCGGGTCGACCGCCTCGAGGTGGGACGGGTTGGGGGTCAGTGACAGATGCACCCGATCGCCGTGGATCGTGTAGGCATCACCGGAGTAGCCGAGGTGGTACTTCACGTCGCCGGAGCCCTGGGTCTGCTCGGCGCGCGTGTCTTGGAACTCCCCGACAATCAGGTGGGCCGGCTTCTCGAAGATGTTCACCAGCGTGTTCAGGCGACCGCGGTGGGCCATGCCCATCACGATCTGCTGGACGCCGCGACGGCCGGCCTCGGAGACGACCAGATCGAGCAGCGGCACGAGCGTCTCACCGCCCTCGAGGGAGAACCTCTTGGTGCCGGGGAAGCGCGTGTGGAGCATCCGCTCGAAGTTCTCCGCATCACAGAGCTTGCGGAGCACCCGGAGCTCAGCGTCGCGGTCGAGGACCTGGCGGTTGGGCAGCGTCTCGAGCCACTGCAGGACCCACTGCTTCTGCTCGCTGTCCATGATGTTCATGAACTCGGCCCCGATGGCGCCGCAGTAGGCCTTTCGGCAGTGCGCGATCACGTCGCGCAGCGGGAGCCGTGGCGGCACGCCGTAGAGGGGCGCCGTCGGAACCTCGCGGTCGAGATCTCCCTCGGACAGGCCGTGCCAGGACAACTCAAGCTCAGGGTGCCGCTTCCGCTCCCGGCGGCCGAGCGGATCGATGTCGGCCTCCATGTGCCCACGCACCCGGTACGCGTTGATCAGCATCGCCACCTCGGAGGTGACTCCGCTGGTGCTCCTGACCGTGGCGGCAAAGATCGAGCGGGGCTGGAAGCTGGGGAGGTCACCGGCGCGCCGGCCTCCCTCGGAGGTCGTCTCCAGCTGGGCAAAGACGTCCGCCCAGTGGGCATCGACGGACTCGGGATCGTCGAGCCAAGAGCGGTACTGCTGGTCGAGCCAGACGGCGTTCTCACCGGAGAGCATGCTGTCGGGGAGCACCTGGCCTCCTCGTCGGTGGGCGCAGAGGGACGAACGCGTAACCGGACGGTCAGCGAGACGCGTCAATCCAGCCGCGAACGCGTGCCCGAAGGACCGGCAGCGTGACCGGTCCGGCATCGAGGACCACGTCGTGGAATGCGGCTACGTCGAAGCCCTCGCCGAGCGCAGCCTCAGCCTCGCGCCTCAGTGACCACACCTCGATCTGCCCGATCTTGTAGCCGAGGGCCTGTCCGGGCCACGCGATGTAGCGATCGACCTCGTTCTCGATGTTGTTCGGTGCCAGGGGGGTGTTCTCGAGCAGCCAGCTCTCGGCCTGTCCGCGCGACCAGCCCTTGGAGTGCACGCCCGAGTCCACGACGAGTCGTCCCGCGCGCCAGGCATCGAAGGAGAGCACGCCGAAGCGGTCCACATCACCGCTGTACAGGCCCATCTCGTCTGCGAGCCGCTCGGTGTAGAGCGCCCAGCCCTCGACGAAGGCTGTCTTGCCTCCGTGTCGCCGGAAGGCCGGAACCGCATCGAGCTCCTGGGCGATCGCGATCTGGAGGTGGTGGCCTGGAATCGACTCGTGGAAGGCCAGGACCTCAGCCTCGTGCCGGGGCCGGGTCTCGGGGGCGTAGGTGTTCACGAAGTAGGCGCCCGGCCGAGACCCGTCCGCCGCTCCCGGCCGGTAGTAGGCGATCGTGGTGTAGGGCGCCTCGTAGTCGGGGATGCGCTCGACCTCGCAGGGCGCCTCGGGGAGGGTTCCGAACCACTGTGGCATGACCTCGGCGGCACGGGCGAGAGCGTCTTCGGCCGCCGCCTCGACCTCCTCCTCCGACTCGAAGTACAGCGTCGGGTCGGTGCGCAGACGCGCGAAGATCTCCTGGAGATCATCCGTTCCGAACACCGCGCTGCCCAGGGCCCGAAACTCGTCGTGGATCTTCGCGATCTCCGCCAGCCCCGTCGCGTGGACCTCGTCAGCCGTCAGCGGCAGGGTGGTGTGCTGCGCGATCAGGCCCGCGTAGCAGGCCTCTCCCAGCGGCAGAGCAGACATCCCCTCCGCACCCTCCCCTCGTGCTGCGGGGACGATCTCCTCCGCGACCACGTCGCGGTAGCGACGCAAGGCCGGGACCACCTGCTCCGACACCACCTCGCGCAGGGCACTCCGGTAGACAGCGAGGGTCGGCTCGGGCCAGTCGTGCTCGGCCGTGGCGGGCGCGAGCATCGACAGCTCCTCCAGCGGCGTCGCGAGCTCCCGGTCGAGCATGGCGACGACCCGCTCCGCCGTGGAGCGATTGGTCACGAGGCCAGCCGCCAGCCCCTGGCGGAGGTCAGCGATCGTCGCGTCGATGTTGCCGGGCGTGCCGCGGAGACGAGCCAGCAGGGCCTCCCCATCGGCGGGCGTGACCACCGGGCGCACGCCCACCATGTAGTTCACATCACCCAGCGGATTGGAGCGGGCCGAGAAGCTCCACTCGTCGAAGCGACAGGCCTCGGCAGCCAGGTCGGCATCGAGATCGGCGAGCAAGAGATCGCGCGTGAGCGCGTCGGCCTCGGCGAGGTCATCGAGGGCCGCCGCGCGCTCGCGCCAGGCGACGACGGACGCGCGCCACTCCTCGCGGGCAGCGGGTCCGACCCGCGGCAGCGCGTCGTCGAAGCGGGTGTCGCCGAGTGACGAGGCCCAGACTGGGCTCGACCGCAGCGTCGCCTCCCAGTGCTCCTCGAGCAGTGCCGCCAGCTCGGGGCTCGCGACGCCGCTAGCGGCACCGTGGTCCAGCGGCTCGGGGGTGGCAGGGACAGCTGGCGTCCGGGCGCAGGCGGCGAGGACGAGGAGGAGTGTGGTTCGCATAAGGCGAGCCCTATCCGCCGAGCACCCAGGGGACCGCAACCAGGGTGACCACGACCACCACCGGCGCCAGCAGGAGGTTGAGGATCAGCCCGGACGTGGCCATGTCGGCCGGCGAGACGCCCCCCGCCTCGACGGCGATGGCGTTGGGGGCCGTCGCCACGGGCATCATGAAGGCGCACGACGCCGCGATCGTCGCGGGCACCATCCACGACAGCGGCGAAGCACCGGCCCGCTCTGCGGCCGCCTCGAGCAGCGGCAGTGCGATCTGCGTCGATGCGGTGTTGCTGGTGATCTCGGTCGTGAAGGTCATCACGGTGGCGATCCCCAGGGCCGCAGCCGGCGTGGGGACGCCCGCCAGCGCGTCGGCGCCCGACGCCAGCCACTCGGTGAGTCCACTCTGCTGGATGCCGCGCGCGAGCGCGAAGCCCCCGCCCAGCAGCACCAGCACGCTCCAGGGCACGCCCGTCTCGACAGCCCGCCAGGGCACTAGCAGGGTTCGCTGACCCTCTTCTCTAGGCCCCGGTACCAAGAACACGAGCGCACCGACGCCAAGAGCCACGAGCGCGTCGAGCTCGAGGCCCGTCGCGGGGAGCCCCGCCCCCCAGCCACCGACGGTCAGTCCCTCCGGCCCGAGTGGCTTGCGCGTCAGCCAGGCCGCCAAGGCCAGCGCCACCAGCCCGAGCACGGGCCGCTCACCCGGCCGCCAGGCAGGCACCGGCGGAGCCGAGACGGCACGGGCCTGCTGCGCAGGCAAGGCCACCCGCGAGACGACGAGCCAGGCAACGGGCAGCGCCACGACGACGAAGGGAGCGCCGATGCAGAGCCACTCGACGAAGCCGACATCCACACCTCGGTCGGCTGCCATGCCAGCGAACACGGCGTTCGGTGGCGTGCCGACCGGCGTCGAGACTCCGCCGATGGAGGCGCTGTAGGCCAATCCCAGCACGAAGGCGCCCCGAGTGCGCAGGTCGTCGGAGCAGCGGCTCGCCAGGAGCGTGGCGAGTGGCAGCATCATCACGGTCGTCGCCGTGTTGCTCACCAGACCCGAGAGCGCAGCACAGGTGCACATCAGGGCCAGCAGGACCCGCTCCGGCGTCGCCCGGACCCAGCTCGGGGCTAGCACGAGCGCGGTGAGTCGCTCGTGCACGCCCGCGCGCTCCATTCCCACGGCGATCACGAATCCGCCCGCCATCAGCACGTTCAGGGGGTGCGCCCAGGCCGACGCGATCTCTCCGGGCCCTCCCAGGCCGATCGCCGGAAAGGCAAAGAGCGGAAGCGTCGCCGTGAGGGCCATCGGGAGCACACTCCCGACCCACCACACCGCCATGACCAGGGCGACAGCCGCCGTCTGCTGGCCTTGAACTGTGAGGCCAGCGGGCGTCGGCAGCGCCAGCACGAGCGCCCCCAGGACGAGCCCGAGGCCCACGCCTCCCCAGCGCCACTCGGCGCGTCGGCTCAGCGCCTCCCAGCGGCGGACTCCTGCAATCACCCAGCGCAGCACGTCCTCAGTCCTCCTCGTCGACCGGCAGAGCGAGGTTCACACGGTAGACCCGGTCTGACGAAGGGCGTCGCGCCGCGAGCCGCGAGCGCCCGTGCAGGCCGAGTCGCTGCGCCAAGCCACCCCGTGGATGCCGCAGCCGACGAAGCGACTCGACGAAGCCAGCCCGCGCGGGGCGCTCGAGGCGGCGACCGAGGCGCCAGGTCGCCATGCATCCAGACTCCCGCGCTACGACGCGGGCCGCGAGCGCATAGCAGGCAGCCTGGAGCGCCAGCTCGCTGCCGGCCGCGGGGAGTCCGTAGTCGTCCGTGAAGGCCGGCTCGGCGGCGTTGGCCAGGACGGCGCCAAAACCCAACCAGATCGCCGAGAGATCGGTCAGCCGACCCTCTCGCCGCCGCTCGCCGCTCGCGATGGCAGCCCGCTCCCGCCAGTACCGGGTGAGCACACGGCACAGCGCGACCGCTCGCGTCTCGGGCGCGCCGTCACACTCGGGCTGAACCGCGACCGTGAGCGTGCCGGGCGCGTGGAAGAGCAGGCGCGCGTAGCCCCGATGGCCGCGGACCCCCTCCTCGACCACGTCGAGGTCGAGGTCCTCCCAGCCGAGGTAGGCCGCGCCGCGCTCGAGTGCTCGCCGAGCAGCCTCGACCCCACCGTGTGTCGAGCGGCTCGTCAGGCGTCGGGGGTCCAGCGACGGCCGAGCGAGCGCCTCGGCGCCCATGCGGCGCACCAGCATGCCCAGGCAGTCCAGGGTCCACTCCTGCTCGTCGGGCTCGGGGAGCAGCACCACGCGGCCTCCATTACACGACACGTAGCCTCTGACCGCGCCACTGACCGCACGCAATGCGCCCTCTCCTGTCGTCTGCGCGCCACGATTGATGGCGCACGAGAGAAGGACACGCTAAAGCGTCTCTTGCACGGCAGCCTCTGATCTGCCGCATGGAGGAGACCATGAAGAACCTGTTCACGATTGCCCTGCTGGGCGGTGCGATGGCCCTGACCGCCTGTGGCGGCGACAAGGGCGGCGAGTCCGGCGACACCGGCGCGACCACTGCCACGGGCGGCACCGGCACCGGTGGCACCGGCACCGGCGGCACCACCACGGCTGACGCCGTCATCCTCGCGGCGCAGGCCTCCTGCCCCGACGACGCCACCTTCCAGATCACGATCGAGACCAACTTCTCCGTTGGCGACGCGATCCTGAACATCTGGGAAGTCAACGCTGGCGCCACGGGCTGGGACGAGGAGCACGCGCTCGTCGGTGCCCCGACCGCTGGTGCGGCTGGTGACGATGTCACGTGGGCCCTCGCCGACGACGGCATGTGGATGAGCGGCACGGAGACCCTGTTCTCCTGCGGCACCCACGATGTCTCCGGCGCGATGGTCTACGTCGCCCGCGCGTTCGACGCCGACGGCGTGTACGAGGACTGCGCTGCCTGGGGTGGCGACACCTCCAACATCGACGAGGTCCTCGCGACCCCCGAGGGCGGCGGTGACGTGACCTCCTACAACGGTGTCACCGACGCCGCGCAGATCACGGCCGACAACTGCGTCGTCTTCTAATCTCCGTCACCTGACGGCATGACGCCTCGCCCCTTCGGGGGCGGGGCGTTCGTGTCTCAGGGACCCGTTGCGCGCCAGTGTCGGGTCGGCGGGCTAGACTGCGTGCCGAGGAGGCTGGCACATGCAGCGGTGGGTGGTCCTGGCAGTCGGCGCGCTCGTCGCGTGCAATGGCGTCGAGCAAGATGGGGGCCAGAACAGCGCCTCCGTCACCGAGTACGAGGGCAAGACCCTCACCGAGCCCTGCAGCGGCGAGAACGACATCACGCTCGTCGACGTGACCTGCGACGACCGCGGCTACCGCTTCTACGCGGAGACCACGGGCTGGGTGGGCCGCGCGCGCCTCAACATCTGGGAGGTCGTCGAGGGCAACAAGCTCGCCGGCTGGAACGAGGAGCACACCCTCGACACCCTCGAGTATGACCCGGCCTGCGCCTGGGATCACCTCGAGCGCATCCTGACGCAGGGTGCCACGGACTACACCTTCCAGCCCGACCTGAACACACTGTTCATCTGCGATACCGACCCGGCACCGCCCGACAACCCGGACGACCGGCCCAACCTGACGTATGCGATCCGGATCTACGACCAGAACCTGCAGTTCGTGGACTGCCTGATGTGGGGCAGCGACATCGAAGAGGTGCTGAACGATCCGTCGGGCATCGCCGTGAGTGACGTGCCCAACATCAACCCCGTGACCGACTCGGCCCAGCTCACGACCTGCCGCGTGCAGCTCTGAGCCGGAGCGCTGCGGCGCTGCTCCTCCTCGCGGCCAGCTGTGAGGCCTACTGGGGTCCCGAGTCCACATCCCCCACCGACACCGGGGGGGTGGACCTCGGAGCGCTGACCGCGGCGACGGTGGCCGGCGAGCCCTACCTCGGCCCCCTCACCTTCGTGCTCCTGCAGCTGAACTGCGAGGAGCGGTCCGCGCAGTGGACCTGGGATGCACAGACGCTCGGCTGGTCACATCGGACCACCATCGACTGGTTCTACGGGCCCAGCCTCGAGCACGAGGTCCACGACCTCCCCAGCATCGAGTCCGGTCCGTGGGGCAGCTGGGACCGCCTCTCCCGCACCCTGCGAGTCTCCGACGACCTGACCTGGACCGCCGATGTCTCGACGGCCTTCCCGTGCTCACGACTGGGCACCACTACGCAGGTGATCCGCCTCTACGACGCCGCCGAGACCATGGCCGACTGTGCGATCTGGGGCCCCGATGCCGATCTCGTGACCGAGGGCGACGCTGCCTGGAGCCTGCCGGTGGAGCGCCCGGACGAGCTGCTCGACTGCCGGTCCTGGCAGTAGCCGCTCACTCCACGTAGCCGAGCGCCTCGAGCGCCTCTTCCAGCTCTGCGCTCGCCGTCGCCCTGCCCTCGGCGGCCCGCAGTGCCTCGAAGATCGCGTCCGCCGTGGCCCGAGCCGATGCCGCCCCCTCTGCCCCGACATGCGGGTCCTCCTCGGTGGGGTCCGCCGCGAGGTCGAACCACTGCACCGGTCCGCGCTCGTCGACGATCCACTTCTCGCTGCCCCGCCGGAGCGACACGAGCCGAGAGCGGTCCAGGCGCAGATCGAAGCGTGACTGCTGCCCCGGACTGTAGCTGGCGAGCCAGTCTGGCGACGGAGGGTCGGCGAGTGTCGGTCCGTCTGGACCCACCCCTGCGAGCTCCAGCAGCGTGGCGGCGACACGCCGACTCGCCACGGGAGCCTCGACGCGCCGACCCGGCCGGTAGCCCGGAGCCCGGACCCACATCGGCACCCGGATCGACGGCTGGTGCACCGAGGCGCCGTGGTTGAGCAGGTAGCCGTGCTCCAGGAGGCTCTCGCCGTGGTCTGCCGCGACCAGCACCCGCGTGTCCTCGGGGAGGGCCGCCAGCAGCTGACCGACCAGCGCATCCGTCCAGGCGATCTCACCCGCATAGGCGGCGATGGAGGGTCGCAGATCCCGCGGGAGGAAGTCGACGACCCGTCGGCCCGCCGAGCGGAGCACCTGGACCTCGTCAGGATGGCCCGGTGCGTCGCGGGCATGCGGATCGTAGCGCTCGCTCCAGGGCTCCGGCGGGTCGTAGGGCGCATGCGGATCGTACAGGTGCACCCACACGAAGGCGGGGCCCTCGCCGGCGTCGAGCCAGCGCAGTGCACGGGCGACAGTGACATCCCCCCGACGCTGGGACGCCCTCCCGGCGACCACACCGAGCGCGACCAGTCCTCGACGGATGGAGCCCTCGGTCGCCATGGCGACGGCATCGGCATGGTGATCGTAGTGCGCGAAGCCCCCATCGAGCCCGACAGAGGGGTCGAGGACCCGCGAGGACACGAAGGCACCCGTCCGGTAGCCAGCCTCCGCCAAGCGCTCGGCCACCCAGGGCGTGTCGGACTGTGCCCGATCGCCGTTGCGCACCACGCCCAGCTCCCAAGGCGGCAGCCCCGACAGCATCGCCGCGTGCGACGGACCGGTGAGCGGCGCGTCGGCGACCCCGTCCACGTAGAGCGTGCCCTCGGCGGCCAGGGCGTCGAGGTGCGGTGTGTGGACGACACGGCGCCAGCCCCCGATGGCCCCGACGTGGTCCGCCCGGAAGGTGTCCAGGGTGATCAGGACGATGGAGGGACCACTCCCCTCACCCACGACCCGACCTGACGACCCGGCGGGCGGCAGCCGCGCCGCCAGACCGACGCCGAGGCCCACGACACCGAGCGGCGCGAGCAGCGGCCAGCGCCACACGAGGAGCCAGACCGCCCCCCACAGCGGGCCGAGGAGCCACACGCTCCAGTCCGGGGCGAGCGGCAGCAGCCCGACGGCGATCAGCGCGGCCCAGCCGCCCTCGACTCCACCCGGAGCGGGCCGCCAGCGAGCGAGGGCGCGCTGCAGCCCGACACCGAGGACACCGCCGACGACCGCGACCACACCGACTGGCCAGGCGAGTGCCCAGCCGACCTGCAGGCCATCGCCGCTCAGCCGCGCGCTCGCCTGCACCCAGGCCAGCCACGCCGACTCACCCAGCGCGAGTCCGCATGCCCCGACAGCGAGCAGCCACCAGCGGCGCCTCAGCGCCTGATCACTCGCCGGTGCCAGTGGTGGCCGTGCCGGTCGCGGTGCCCGTCGGAGGCAGGGCGCCGTCCTCGAGACACTCCCAGATCGTCCGCTCGTCGCAGGCCGACGCCACGATGTCCTGCTCCGCAGGACCACAGCCGGCCTTGCGCAGGGTCTTCAGGCACTCCTTGGCCGCACTCCGCTTGAAGCGGCAGCCGTCGAAGTACTCCAGCCCTGCATCGGCGTTGGCCGAGTACACGTCGCGGCAGCCCTTCTCGTCGGTCCACGACGCCGTGGAGGCCGCCTCGTAGCAGGCGAACTGGTAGTCGCACTGCTCCTTGTAGAGCTTCTTGAAGAACTTCTTCTCGGTCATTCCGCACGCCGAACCGAGCGCCAGCAGCGCCGCAACACCGACGAGGCGTGACCTCCACCCGAACATGAACCCTCCACCCACACGCCACGCCCACGGGCGCCAGCCGGATGGCGTGCGTCGCGCGGACGAGTCAATCTCCCCGACCACGCCTCTGACGTCAACCACCGCGAGACATCCCATGCCCAGGGCTCCTCTGCTTCGGCTGCTGGCCTACGCCTCCCCACACCGACGCGTAGTGTGGTCAGCGGCCGGTTCCTCGGTGCTGAACAAGGTCTTCGACCTGGCGCCCCCGCTGCTGATCGGCATGGCGGTGGACATCGTCGTGCAGCGCGAGGCCTCCTGGCTCGCACAGCTCGGCGTCCCGTCCCTGAACGCGCAGCTCGGGTGGCTCGCGGCGCTGACGGTCCTGATCTGGGGGCTGGAGTCCCTGTTCGAGTTCCTCGAGAAGTGGTGGTGGCGCAACCTCGCCCAGACGATGCAGCACGACCTGCGCCTCGAGACCTTCGCGCACCTCCAGCGGCTCGAGCTCGGCTGGTTCCAGGAGCGCTCGACCGGCAGCCTGCTGTCGATCGTCAACGACGACGTCAACCAGCTCGAGCGCTTCCTCGACGGGGGTGCCAACAGCCTCCTTCAGATCGGGACCACGGTGATCGTGTGCACCGCGGCCTTCGCCTACGTCTCCCCCGGGGTGACGGCGCTCGCGATGCTCCCGATCCCCGTGATCCTCTGGGGCAGCTTTCGCTTCCAGGCCGTGATCGCCCCCCGCTACGCCGCCGTGCGGGAGCGCGCCGCTCGGGTCTCGGGCCACCTCGCCGACGCCCTCGGGGGCATCGCGACCGTGAAGAGCTTCGTCGCAGAGGACCGCGAGGTGGAGCGGGTCCGCGCGCTGTCGGACGCCTACCGCGAGGCCAACCGCTCCGCGATCGGCCCTAGCTCCGCCTTCTCCCCGCTCATCCGCATGGCCATCGTCGTCGGCTTCGTCGCTACGCTGGTCTACGGCGGGCAGCTCACCCTCGCTGGCGAGATGGAGGTCGGCGCCTACAGCGTGCTGGTGTTCCTCACCCAGCGCCTCCTGTGGCCCCTCACGCGGCTCGGTGAGACGGTCGACCTGTACAACCGCGCGATGGCCTCCACGACCCGCATCCTCGATCTGCTCGACCAGTCCGAGGTGGAGCCGAGCACGGGTGAGGCCCTGCCCACCGTCCGCGGCGACGTGCACTTCGAGGGCCTGACCTTCGGCTACCCGGGGCGCGAGCCCGTGCTCCGCAGCGTCGACATCGAGGTGCCCGCCGGCCACACAGTGGCGATCGTCGGGCCGACAGGCTCGGGCAAGTCGACGCTCGTGCGCCTGCTGCTCCGCTTCTTCCGTCCCGAGTCCGGACGCGTGCGCGTGGACGGCCACGACGTGCAGGCCCTCGCCCTCGCCGACCTTCGACGGGCCATCGGCCTGGTCTCCCAGAGCGTCTACCTCTTCCCGGGGACCGTGAGAGACAACGTCGCCTACGGCCGGACCGACGCCACCGACGAGGAGGTCCGCGAGGCCCTGCGAGCGGCCGAGGCCGATGCCTTCGTCGAGGCCCTGCCCGAGGGCTGGAGCACGCTGGTCGGAGAGCGCGGCCAGAAGCTCTCCGGCGGCCAGCGACAGCGCCTGAGCCTGGCGCGAGCCCTGCTCACCGATCCCCCGATCCTGGTCCTCGACGAGGCGACCAGCGCCGTCGACAACGAGACGGAGCGCGCGATCCAGCGCTCTCTGGAGCGGGTCTCGGCAGACCGGACGACCGTGGTGATCGCCCACCGCCTGTCGACCATCGTCGGCGCCGACACCATCGTGGTGCTCGACAGCGGCCGCGTCGTCGAGAGCGGCACCCACGACGCCCTGCTGGAGCGAGGCGGCGTCTACAGCAGGCTGTGGTCGTCCCAGTCCTCGGCTGGGGCGTCGACCACCCGAGAGGCCACGTCGTAGGAGAAGCCGCGCCGGGCGAGCTTCGCCAGCTCCTTCCGGCGTGTCTGCCAGTCCGCAGAGCCCTCTCTCCAGGGCCCGATGCGGCGCTTTCGGGCGTACGTGCGTGCGGCGCGAAGCTCGGCATCGTCATCGACCCCCGCCGCGGCGAGGGCCTCGTCGACCAGGCTCCCCCGGAGGCCCTTGGCACCGAGGGCCTGGACGATCCGGCGACGGCTCGAGCCGCGCTGCAGCAGGGCGCGGGCCTTGTCCTCCGCGTAGCGCCGATCGTCGAGCAGGCCGAGGTCGACCAGCTTGTGAATCAGCGCATCCACCAGCTGATGCCCCTCGGCCGGGTCGTCGCCGTGGTGTGCGGCCGAGCGGTTGACCCGCTGGCGCAGCAGCCGACGCAGGTGGTGCGTCGTGGTGACGTAGCGCTCGAGGTAGTGCAGCGTGTAGCTCTCCAGGTAGCGGGCAGTGATCCGCCGTGGATCGCGACGCTTCCTCACTCCGAGCCCCACTCGACCGGGCAGTACACGCCGACGGGCTCACGCGCCCACCAGGCCGTCCCCCCGGGCTCTGCGAAGGTGTAGTCGTAGAGCATCGTGCGGACGAAGCGCGGTGGGGCCTGCTCGAAGGGGTTGCGCTCGAACAGCGCGACCGCTGCCTCGTCGCCGTCCGCGAGCTTGCGCTGGAGGTCGGCCACCCAGGGGTTGCGCGCGCAGGTCTGGAGCCCCGCGAACCACAGCTGCCAGTCGAGGCGCGGCAGGTGGGGGGCCACCTGAGGCGGCATGGCCCAGACGTCGACCGGCTTGGCCGGGAGGCTGTACGGAAGCCACAGGTCGCCGTCCGCGCTGCCCTCGAACACGATCTCCCGCCGGACCTGGGTCATGGTCGCGAACAGCCCGTACCGGTTGACCAGCTGGAAGGGCCGGACCTCGCGCACGACCTGCTTGAGGGGAGCCGGCAGCGCGCTGAAGGGAGGGATCATCAGCAGCGAGACCAGCGCCAGGGCAGCCCCCGCCGGCGCGAGCACGTTGCTCGGCACCCCCTCGGGCGACACGTGCCACGAGGTCGGCAGCACCCGCCGCCAGTCCCGGTCGTCGAGGAGCGTGAAGCACAGCACGATCGCCAGGATCTGGAACCAGCCGTAGTTGCCCGTCAGGGCGATCAGGGACATCAGCAGCACGAAGCCCCCGAAGGCGACCCGGCGACCCCAGAGGCCGAGCACCATGGCGAGGGACAGGAGGACCTCGATCGCGATCGCTGCGTACCCCGAGAGAGCCTGGATGGCGCCGGGCAGCTGGTGCGCGTACCACGAGACCGGGTTGGGGAGCGGCTGCGTGAAGTAGTGGTACGTCATCGCCGTGCCGTCCCACCACGACGCATCACCGCTGGTGAGCTTGGCGAGGCCTCCAAAAAACATGAGCCGAAACAGCAGCCAGTGCTGAAGCACCCAGCCCCAGGTGGGGGGATTCGCCACACCCGGCCGCCAGCGCGCGACGAAGAGGGCAGCGAACGTCGCCTCACCGAGGAGCACGTCCCACTGGTACGCCAGCCAGACCTGACCGGCGGTGCCCAGAGAGACCGTGCAGACCCACAGCAGCAGGAGCAGCGGGCCCTCCCAGACCACGCCTGCCAGGAGTGCCAGCGCACAGCCAACAGAAATGGCGCAGATCAGGTCCAGGCCCGCATCGGTCGGCAGCAGCCAGAGCAGCGTGGGCGCGCGCCAGGTGGCGGCGATGCCGATCGAATCCCACGCCCACTCCAGGTAGCCCGCGGCCGGCATCAGCCCATCTGTGCCCACGAGGGCGCGCAGCTGGGGCCACAGTGAGAGTGTCGCGATGAGGTGCACGAGCGCCAGCCCGCGGACGTACACGACGCGTCGCAGGAGGGTGCTCTCGGCGGGGGCGAGCCAGGCATGCAGCATGGGCCGCCCTCTAACCAGGTGCTCGCGCGGCCCTTCACCCGCGGGTCGACACTTCCGTCGCCCCGAGACCATGCAGCGAGGCCCGCGACATGGTTAGTCGGGCCGGACGCTCTGGAGCACGAACATGCGGATGTGGCCCCTCCTCGCCCTCCTCGCCTGCGGTGGGAAGAACGGAGACGCGAACGACACCAGCCCGGCGGAGCTCGGTCCCTCGCCAGCCTGCGACGGCCTGAATGACGCCATGTGCATGATGCCGTACCCCTCGAGCTTCTACCAAGCGGCCGCGAGCACCGAGTCGGGCGTGATCAACGCGATCCCGCCCGAGGCGATGCCGATCAACCGCGACGCCGTGCCGGTCAGGCCCGACACCCTGAACGAGCTCGACGGCTTCTCGACGCTCACGCCGCTGCTGGTCGACTTCGGCGCTGTGTCCCTCGAGGGCGTGATCGGCCATGACGACCTCGACGCCTACCTCGCGGCCGACGCGAAGACGGTGATCCTGAACGCCGAGACCGGCGAGCGCGTGCCGCACTTCGTCGAGCTCGATCTCACCGCCGAGCCCGGCGAGCGCCTGCTGATCCTGCGCCCCGTCGTCGCGCTCGCGCACGGCACCCGGCACGTCGTCGGCATTCGAGGCATGGAGCTCGAGGCCGGCGGAGCGGTGGCTCCCTCGCCGGGCTTTGCCGCCCTGCGCGACGGCGGCTCCACCGACGATGCCGGCATCGAGACGCGACGCAGCCGCTTCGACAGCGAGGTCTTCCCCGCGCTCGAGGCCGCTGGCTTCCCGCGTGGAGAGCTCCAGATCGCCTGGGACTTCACGACCATCAGCCGCGACCACGCCTTCCGTCGGGTCCTGCACATCCGCGACGATGCGCGCGCTCAGTGGGGCGACGCCGGCCCCACCTACGTGATCGACACCATCGAGGACGCCGACTGCACGGCCGAGCCGAAGGAGGGTGAGGAGCCCGTCCACATCGCTCGCACCATCGAGGGCACCATGACGGTGCCGCTCTACACCACCACCGACTCCCCCGGTGCGATGCTGACGCGCGGCGACGACGGGCTGCCCTTCCAGAACGGCACCGGCGAGTCGCAGTTCCTGATCCGCGTCCCCTGCTCGGTCGCAGAGAACCCCGAGGAGGGGGCCTTCCTGCTCCAGTACGGCCACGGCCTTCTCGGCAGCCGCAACGAGGCCCGCACCAGCTGGCTCGGCGAGTTCGTCGACGAGCACCGGATGGTCGTGTTCGCCCAGGACTGGAAGGGCATGTCGGAGTACGACGCCGGCTACATCACGCTGATGCTCACGTTCGACGTGTCCGACTTCAACGTCATCCCCGAGCGGAGCATGCAGGGCATGGTCGAGCTCGTCGGCGGCCTCGACCTCGCCCGCGGAGCACTCGTGAGCGACCCGGCCCTCGCCTTCGGTCCCGAGGGCGCCGAGGTGCCGGTCATCGATCCAGAGCGCTTCGGCTACTACGGCATCAGCCAGGGCGCGATCATGGGTGGCGCCTACCTGGGCATCAGCCCGAGCCACGCCCGCGGCGTGCTCGGTGTCGGCGGCATGCCCTACAGCATCCTGCTGAACCGCTCGGCTGACTTCGATCCCTTCTTCCTGGTCTTCCAGGAGAAGTACACCGACGGCCGCGACATCCAGCTGATCCTGTCGATGTTCCAGACCCTCTGGGATCCGGCCGAGTCCGGCGGCTACGCCCACACCCTGAACGCCGACCCGCTGCCAGGCACCCCGCCGAAGGACGTGCTCATGCAGGTGGCGATCGGCGACGCTCAGGTGACGACCCTCGGTGCCCACATCTCCGCCCGCATGTGGGACGCCCCGGTCCTCGCCCCGCAGACCCGCCCGGTGTGGGGCGTCGAGGAGGCCGCGCCCGGCTACTCCGGCTCCGCCCTCGTCGAGTGGCTCTACGTCGACGGGCCGTCCGAGCCGTTCGAGAACATCCCGCCGGACAAGGAGAACGACACCCACGAGTGCCCGCGCCGGGAGCCCGCTGCGCAGCAGCAGGTGGTCGACTTCCTCTTCGACGGCGTCGTCAACCAGTACTGCGAGGGCCCCTGCACCGGCATGGTCGAGGGCACCTGCGGGTAGTCGGGCCTACAGGTAGCCGAGCGCCTTGAGCTGCTCGATCTCGGCCGCGGACATGTCCCGGGAGCCGGCGCTCGTCGTGCCCAGTGCCTCGAGAATGGGCACCAGCGCGGCGCGCGAGGCCTCGGGGACGGGCGCGCCGTCCTCGAGCTCGGCCGGATCGACGCGGCGGTCGTAGGCCCACTCCTCCCCCCGCTCGGCGTCGAGAATCAGGGTGGTGTCGTCGGTGCGCCAGGCGGCGAGGTGCGAGCGCTTGGCCGGTGGACCGTCGAGCCAGACCGTGGAGAGCGCCGTGCCCGGGGTCGGTGTGCGAGGCAGCACGGGCGCCTCGGTGGGCAGGCCGACGGCGTCGAGGACCGTCCCGTAGACCCCACGAGCCTCGACCACCGAGGGCACGTCGACGCGGGTCCCGCCCGGTCGGCGGACGAGGAGCGGCACCCGAGTCACCTCGGCGTGGAGCGAGACCGTGTGCCCCAGCCAGTCCCGCTCCATGAAGGCCTCGCCGTGATCGGCGACCACGACGATCAGAGCATCCGCCAGCGCGGGGTGGTCGAGCAGGCGGCCGATCTGAGCATCGGTGTAGGCGATCTCCTCGTCGTAGCGCGCCCTCAGCTCGTCCACGTGGTCGTCCTCGAGGTGGCGCACCTGAATCCGGAGGTCCTCCAGGCCCAGGCCCTCGACGGCCCCGAGGCTGCCGGAGGCCCAGTCGCGGTCTTCGTGGTCGAGGTAGTCGTAGTGCGGGTCGAAGTAGTGGACCCAGAGGAAGAAGGGCTGGCTGGTCGGACGGCCGTCCAGCCACGCGAGAGCCCGGTCGGTGACCTCTCCGCCCGTCAGGCGCTGATGCATGCCCTCCGAGGCATCGGCCAGCGCATCGTCGAAGTGATCGAAGCCCTGCCCGAAGCCGTGCTCGGCATCCACGAAGATGTGGCTCACCACGGCCGAGGTCACGTAGCCCGCCTCGCGGAGGACCTCCGCCAGCGTCGCCTCGCCACGCCGCAGCCAGGCCGCAAAGGAGATGGCGCCGTGCTCGTGCGGGTACCGGCCCGTGGCGATCGAGGCGAAGGAGGGCAGCGTCCAGGACGAGGCCGAGTAGGCGGAGGCGTAGACCGTCGACGACTCGGCCAGCCGGCCGAGGTGGGGCGTCGTCGGGTACGG